>JAJXUF010000143.1 GCA_021783175.1 Pseudomonadota bacterium | reverse complement strand
CATGGCCATCCAGGGGCAATGAGCACAACTGCGACAGGTCGCGCCCGCACCGGCAGTAGGGGCCTCCATAAGCAATTTGTCGGGGGCCGCCTGTTTCATCTTATAGAATATCCCGTTGTCGGTCGCAACAATCAATGTGCGCTGAGGAAGTTCACGCGCAGCCTTGATCAGTTGCGTAGTGGACCCAACAACGTCAGCGAGCTCTAGTACGGAGGCGGGCGATTCGGGATGGGCGAGCACAGCTGCTTCCGGATGCTGCCGCTTGAGGGCGGCCAAAGCTTGTGCCTTGAATGCTTCGTGCACAACACAAGCGCCCGGCCAGAGAACCATGTCCGCGCCAGTCACTTGTTGCACATAGGATCCAAGATGGCGGTCGGGAGCCCAAAGAATCTTCTCCCCGCGGCTTTTCAGAAATCTTGCGACCGGCACCGCGATGCTGGACGATACCACCCAGTCGGCACGCGCCTTGACCTCTGCGCTGGTGTTGGAATAGACAACTATTGTGCGGTCCGGATAGCTGTCACAGAACGGGATGAACTGCTCGGCTGGACATTCGAGATCCAACGAACATTCGGCTTCGAACGTCGGCATAAGTATGCGCTTTTCTGGATTCAGAATTTTCGCGGTTTCGCCCATGAAGCGCACACCCGCCACCACTAGGGTTTTTGCGGGATGCTCGTGGCCGAATCGTGCCATATCGAGGGAATCAGAAACAAAACCCCCGGTTTCTTCAGCAAGCTTCTGAAGCTCTTCATCGACGTAATAATGCGCAACCAATACTGCGTTCTGCTCCTGCAGCAGGCGCCTGATATCTTTTATCGTGCGCGTCCGTTCGGCCTCTGTTGCGATCGCAGTGCGCGCCAGAACCTTGGCGGTGTCCGGAACCGTGACTAGCGGTATGACAGGTGCGATTTTGAGATTATTCATGCGTCACCTCCTGCTGCATAGCGCAAGAGAATGGGCCCCGAGTTGTACATCCGGCCCTGTTGCGACCACCCCTACACGAGACAAACTTTGGCAAATTGTTTCCCGCCACTGGCGCCTTGCGCCGTTAAACGGCAGATCAACGAAGTTGGGCTTCAAAAAGGCTACCTGCAAGTTCATCTGCTGGGACAGAATAGCATTGAAACTCTGTCTTTTCTCCATGTCTTGCCTACCTGATAACCTCAATACTGTGTGGGTTCCTGGCACGAAACAGTCGCGCGGGTCGGTGTTGACCAATACGCCGCTCTTCACACGTTTCTTCCATCTGACCGGACGCTAGAATCCTCTTACGAAAATTGCGTTTATCAAGATCGACCCGGAGAATAATCTCATAAACTTCTTGCAACTCGCTGAGCGTGAACTTTTCGGGCATAGCCTGAAACGCGATCGTCGAATAGCTCAGCTTCGCGCCGAGACGTTCATACGCCACCGCTACAATTTCATTATGATCGAAAGCCAGGTCTGGCAGGGCATCAAGCACAAACCATTCGGTTGCCAGGGATTGCAAGGCTGGATGCGGCAGCACCTTGTCGCGCGGAATTAGCGCAAAATACGCCACGCTAATCACACGCTCACGCGGATCACGGGTGAGACGCCCGAACGTGTAGAGCTGCTCAAGATTGATCCCGCAAACGCCGGTCTGCTCCCTCAGTTCGCGCGTGGCACAATCTTCAATTTCCTCGTCCACTCGAATGAATCCGCCGGGCAAGGCCCATCGACCTCGATGGGGTTCATCTTCCCGCCGTACTAGAAGGACCTTCAGTTGACGTTCCCAAATGCTAAAAATCACCACCTCGGTGCCAACAATGGGACGTGGATACAATTGTCTCTCCATGAGCTCACTTCGTGTATCACCTACACTAATTTTAGTGTCCTGATAACACTAAATCAAGGGCCATCCGCAATAGAGACCGAACTGTTGAGATTCGGCGTTAGGCTTTAACGACTACTCTGTCGTGAACAGGGTACCGAATGTCAAAAATACTTACTCTTTGTCGCAGAAAATTGCTATATTTTACAAAAGCATCGCTCGTGCCCAAAACCTGCTACAACAGGCACAACAGAACGAACAATTGCGAGAATGAACTTTAAAAACCGTAAAAAGAAAGAGGGAATTGTTCTTCGATGAGACCGCATAAGCAAACCGTTGCCCTCGGAACAGCCGCCGGGATCATTGTCATGGCCCTGTTGCTTCCAAAGATCTGGGCAACCGAGCATCGGCAGGATTTTCCGTCGCAAACGACCCTGACAGAGGTCGTACCTCCGACTGCTGCGCTCCCTCCTTCTCAGGCGGTCAGCAAATTGTCGGCGCCGACAGACGAACTCATGCACTATGCGAATCCGGACCAACTTTTCTTGCGTTCTGGCGTAGCCCTGGTAATGGACGAGCGGGACGGGGCGCTGGTCTATTCCAAGGATATCGATCAACAGCGCCCGATCGCCTCCCTGACCAAGCTGATGACTGCTATGGTCGTTTTAGATGCCAATCTGCCCTTTGACCAACTAATTACCATTACCCGCGCAGATCGCGACACCCTTCGCGGATCACATTCCCGCATACAGTTTGGTACCGTGTTGACACGCTACGACACGCTGCACGCGGCACTGGCCGCCTCCGACAACCGCGCAGCGGCAGCCCTGGCGCGCACTTATCCTGGCGGCACGGCCGCTTTCGTGCAGGCCATGAATGCCAAGGCGCAGGCACTTGGAATGACCAGCACGCATTACGTCGATAGCACCGGCCTTAATAATAATGACGAGTCGACTGCGCGGGATCTTGCGAAGCTTGTTGCGGCGACCAATAACTATCCACTTTTTCGCAAGCTCACTACGACTGGAATATTTTCAATCACCAACCGCCGCACCGGATCAATCATCCGGTTCTTCAACACCAACCGCCTGATACGACGCGACACTTGGCATATCGAGTTGAGCAAAACCGGATATACCTCAAACGCCGGCAACTGCATCGCAATGGAAACCAGAATCGGTGGTCGGCCAATGATCATCGTACTTCTCAACTCCTGGGGCAAACTCAGCAAATTTGCCGATTCTGATCGGATCCGCCACTGGCTGCTCAGAGCGGAGCACAAAATTCCCCATTACAGCCAAACCCTCGCTAGCGCTCGCGGCTAGGTAAGATTTCGCCTCGACGATTCTTGCCGGCACCCAGGTTCAAATCAAACACATGGAATTGCGCATCGATTGACTAGAATCAATAACGCATTGGTGATCCCAGGCAAAGGTTTGACAACCGTGACTCAAAATCAAACTTGGCAATGGTTACCACACTGGGAATAGAGACCGCTAGGAAGGCGAATAGATGGCGTTGAATCAACAGCAGCTGGTCGCTGAAGCCCAGAGCAGCAACTTATGAGAGATGGTCGTCAATAAAGTCTCGGACAAAACTTGCCGGCTTAGCACCACTGAATCGCGCACGCTCGACGCCACCAAGAAAGAGGATCACCGTCGGGAAACCGCGTAGCTGATAGCGGCCTGCAAGACGCATGTTCTCGTCCGCTTCGACTTTCGCAAGATACACGTTCCCACCGTAGTCGCGCACTACGCTTTCCAGAACCGGGGTTAGCACCCTGCAGGGTGCGCACCAATCCGCCCAGAAATCAACCAATACTGGCCTACTGTGGGACGCTTCCAGTACCATGCCGGGAAAATCGTCTTCGCCGGCGTTAAAAATGAAGTGAGGCGACATAACTGCGATAGTCTGGCTGCAAAACGGCCGCAAAACCTATCACAGCCCCAGAACTCACGCAACAACATTGACCGCACGGAGATTCAATCCTCGCAGGAATACCCGAGCTGGGACAACCCTTCTTCGAGATAGTCAGCTACCAGAGGCGTTGCAATTAGGTATTCGGCAGTACGGAGATTCCACGCGTCATGCGCAGCTTCAATCGCCTGGGCCCATTCCTCGACATCATAGTCGCCACGGCCTACCCACATGAGCGCCACCAAAGCCTGTTGCTGATCTGGCTCGAGATCATTGACAGTGGATTTGATTTCAGCGTAAGTCGGGTCATCCTGGTGATCGGCGAGAATCTGGAGCGCCCAATCATCGCTTGGACTAAACGGTGTTTCCGGCAGCACCACCTCTTCCTTGGCGTGAAACTCGTGCGCCTTTTCAATGAGGAAACAGACGGTAGCGGGATTGACGGTAAACTCAACGTCATCTGGCATGGGACGCCTCCTGGCCTTGCGGCCACAGCACAGCATGCACAGTCTACCAAAAAGAAGCGCACACCAACTGTCTTTGACTAGCAACGCACGACCGACACTGAGCAACTAATCGCCGCAACGCCGTACGATACCGTGCGCCTAGGTTACTTCCAGTCAGCTCTCTCGGCCAATGCGGCTATACCATGGCTCGTCGTATTTCGCGCTTCAGATTGTGGATGCGCCGCAGAATGTCGCGAAGCTGCGAATGGTCTTTGGCTTCCACTGCCGCAGCGCGCTTCGCCTTTAGGTCACGGATACGCGCTTTAATGCCGGCCTTGTCCAACCCGACCGCTATATGGTGCTCGTGAGCATCCAACCCGAGCGCCTTGCACAATGCCACAAGGAGATGATCCTTGTTCAACTGCGTATAACCTTTGACAGCCTCGTGCTCCATTCCTGCTGCAATTTCACGAAGCTCGGCGACTGTTTTTCCCTTTAGCTCCTCGTAAGTATGGGCCATGCAATCCCTCCTTCTCGCAGGTACAACCCGTGTCAGCAGACTGGCGCAACCATTTTCCGGCGCGCGAATTTGACGTGACATGTTCTTATAGCACCGCGGGCTGCCGCGTTCAATATGAAAGGATCAACGTCGGAGTGGACTTGCTATTTTTGCTTGGAGTGCAAATGCGCGCGCCGGCGTCCCCGGATAGCCTTTAGGCGCTGCGCCGCTTGCATCCGGCGAAAACTCCGCTCGATTGGACCGCGATTCAACATTACGACGAAAGCAATCAAAAGACTTATGCCAACCAGCGTGAACAATGCCCAGTAGCGCTGTTGCCGAAAAAAGACGCCCCCCATCGTGAGCAAAACGGTCCCAAGGAAGCGCCCGGAAATTGATACCAGCAGAAAGGCGCGCTGCCCCATATGTCCCAGGCCGAGAACGTAACACAGATAGTCCTTTGGAAAGCCGGGAATAAGAAACATGAGAAAGGCGAGAAATGCGCCCTTGTGCCTCATGACATAATCATAACGACGCAGTATCTCGCGACTGACGACCTTCTCAACCAGCGGTCTACCCAAAAGCCGCGCTAGCATGAACGCGAGCCAAGAACCAATTGTCAGTCCTATTGTTGAATATATCACTCCCCAGATCGGGCCAAAAAGCAGACCGCCAACAAAACCTGAAATCTCGCCTGGCAGTGGTGCCGCTATAACCTGCAGCACCTGCAATCCGACGAACAATGCCACTGCGTAGCGCTGATGGCTGTGCACAAGTCCAAGAAATCGGTCTTCACTGGCGAATACGCCTGCCAGCCCGGAGGCATAAACGGCGTACGCCAGAACGAAGAAGATGCCCAGGAGAAACAACAATAGAAAAACGCTTCTCTTATCAATTCGCAACATGTATCAAAACCCGGTGTTACCGTTTAGCAATCCAGCACAGGGGGAAAATGATACTCCGGCATCGATAAATATCGACGCCTGATGGTGCAGTTGAATTAGCATGAGTTAATCAGCGGAATCAGGGGCGAAAGTGGCGCGCAAAGAATTCCAGCGTCCGCGGCCATGAAGCGTTAGCGGCCGATTGCCGGTAGCGCTCTGCGTTGGTGAAATTCATAAAAGCGTGACCGGCACCTGGGTAAGCGTGGAACTCATGAGGTTTGCCGAAGCGCGACAGCTCGGCGTCAAGCGCCTGCATATCTTTAGAAGATGGATTTGTGTCATCAGCCCCAAAATGAAACATCAGTGGACAGTGTATTTCCGCACTGCGGGCGAACGGAGCAACCACACCCTCGCCCCAAGGCATCATAATATTCCCGCCGTAGTAGGCTACCGCGGCCTTGAAGTTGGGGTTAGCAGCGGCCATCAGATAAACCACCCGACCACCCATGCAAAAACCGGTTATGCCGATGCGTTCTCTGTCGATACGTGGATGGCCTCGCAGGTAGTCAACGGTGGCGTTCACATCAGACTCCACTTCCCGATCCTTGAGTCGACGGAGGCGTTCCATACCGTCGCCCGCAGGGTCCAGACGGTGATAAAGATCGGGGGCGACTGCCACATAACCGGCCTCGGCTAGCCGGTTGGCCATTGTTTGCACGAAAGTATCAACTCCTGGCGCATGCTGAATCACTACAATTCCAGGAACGCGCTCAGCGCCCGGCGGTAGAGCTTCATATATCGCCATGTGTTCACCTGCGACCGCAATTGTTCTTGTAAAGGACGGCACCTCAGTCTCCTCCGCCCATCTTGCGGGGCTCGGTCATTGACAACTCTGGCAATATTCATTGTGACGCGGTGGAACAAGATTCAAGCGCAAGGCTCGCCTATTTTGCGCCTGCCAGTTCCCGATTGCCACCCAGAACGAACGCTTTACGGACTGCCGACTTGTCCTTAACATAGCGCCTCCCGACCGCCGCTCACACATTTCTCCCGCCAACCGGCGAGTACCGGAGCGGAGCCGCTTGCAGGTATACACATGGCTGCCAGTTCGATTCGCATCAGGGGTGCCCGCCAGAACAATCTCAAGAACCTCAACCTGCGCCTGCCGCTCAAAGAACTCATCGTCGTCACCGGTGTTAGCGGGTGTGGCAAATCGTCACTCGCTTTCGATACGATTTATGCTGAGGGGCAACGCCGTTATGTCGAAACCTTTTCCCCATACGCCCGCCAGTTCCTCGATCGCATGGACAAACCCCAGGCGGATTCAATTGAAGGAATTCCGCCGGCCGTTGCAATAGACCAGGCCAATCCCGTACGTACATCGCGTTCCACCGTGGGCACGATGACCGAACTCAATGACCACTTAAAACTGCTCTTTGCGCGTGCGGCGCAACTCTATTGCCGCAACTGCGGCCAGCCCGTGATGCGTGACAATCCCGACAGCATCTACGACCAGTTGATAAGACGATCGTCTGAAGCGGCTGGCGGCGCAAGCATTACGTTTTCCATCCACGTTCCGGACAATTTCAGCGACCAGGAGGTTTCCGACCTTCTTGCCGGACAGGGGTACACTCGCATTCACGTCCGTTCTCGAGGGATCCTTGAAGTCATTCAAGACCGCGTCCGGCTGTCGCCTGAAAACCGCGCGCGCATCATTGAGGGCCTGGAGGCAGCGCTGAACCACGGCCGCGGTCACGTGGCGGTTTATACGACCGCTACGGGTCAGCCCTGGCGCTTTTCCTCCGGACTGCACTGCGCAGACTGCGACATCGATTACACAGATGCGGCGCCGAATCTCTTTTCCTTCAACTCACCAATCGGTGCCTGCCCTACGTGCCGCGGCTTCGGTCGAATCAAGAGCATCGATTATCGTCTTGTGGTGCCGGACGAATCCAAAAGCCTGGCGGCAGGTGCGGTGAAGCCCTGGCAAACTGCCAGCTACAGCGAGTGCCAGGACGACATGATGCGATTTGCACGCCGGCGCAAGATTCCTGTCGAAATACCGTGGTGCGATCTCACAATGACCCAGAAAACCTGGGTGATCGAAGGCGAAGGAAGCTGGGAAGACAAGAAATGGTACGGCATC
>JAJXUF010000030.1 GCA_021783175.1 Pseudomonadota bacterium | reverse complement strand
TGGCTCGGTTCTCCTGCCGTTTGGCAGGATTCTTGCTCGGAATCCCAATACTCGCGTTGCATTGTCTATCTTTAAGATAGCTTGAGTATTGAGAGGTGTGATCATGAGATTCCAAACCATCAGAATTGATTTGCCGCGTTATGAATGCTTTGCGGTCGCCGCCTTGTTTGTGGCCCGTTGCGCAGGCATCAGCGTCCAGCATGTTCTGCGGTCCCTGCGCCCGAAAGTCGGTTTTCGCTGAGCCGCCGCTCGTCGTCCCGTAGTATTGACGCGCCAGCTAGCCGGAATCTTCCGCTAAATGCTAAGTGGATGATTTTCTGTTTGGTTCAAATCACCCCATCCTTGCCAGCAGCCGGGTTAGGGCGGCAGTCATTTTCTGCGGGTGTTTGCAGTCACTGCGGGGATTGCCAGCGGTAGCGCGAAAACCGCAAAGCTTGCTCCTCCACCCTTAAGGATGTTCCCGCTGGGCAGCGGATCTCGAAATTGCCGCCGCGCGCTGTTTCATTTCTATTATTCAGCCAATTTAAACCCACCCCGGGTGACAGTGTTATTTGTGCCGATTACGTTTGATTTTGCTGCTATCTAGTGGGCATCCGCCGCGAAATAGCTTCTTCGTGCAATTGCGTACATGCACTCTTGGGACTTCGTTTCATTCAAATCATCCTGATAAGTCAATACCTTGACCTCGTCAGGTAAAAAAACGATCATACGCCGCTTGAATTTACCGGGTAGCCGGATCGAAGGTCCGCTTCGGTTCGGCGGTTCAGCTTATCTACAAGTGCGGACAGCCCATTCTTTCTTTAAATATTGACGAGAAGTCTTTCTCCGACGCCAGGGAGATTCATGAAAGCCGCTGACAAGAAACGCCTGCTTCGCGAAATGATCTTTTACCGCCGCTTCGAAGAACGCTGTTTCGAGGCGTACATGGAACACAAGATCGGCGGGTTCCTGCATCTTTATTCCGGTCAAGAAGCCGTGGCCACCGGAGTTTTGGAAATGGCCAAGTGCGGGCACGATTACGTCATTACCGGATATCGTGATCATGTTCATGCCATCAAGACCGGCGCGCCGGCGCGCGAGGTCATGGCTGAGCTTTACGGCAAAGAAACCGGTTCATCGCGCGGGCGTGGCGGTTCCATGCATATCTTCGACCCGAGCGTGAATTTTATGGGCGGCTATGCGCTTGTGGGCCAACCATTCCCGCTTGCTGCCGGACTGGCGCTCGCTTGTAAGCATAAGGGCGCCGACCAGATTGCCATCTGCTTCCTCGGCGATGGCGCGAACAATCAGGGCACTTTCCACGAGACCATGAATATGGCTTCGGTATGGCATTTGCCGGTGCTGTTTGTGTGCGAAAACAACAAATACGCCATTGGTACGCGCATTGATCGGTCAACTGCCGTGGTCGACCAGTACAAACGCGTATGCGGATACAATATTCCATCAAGCCAACACGACGGTCAGGATATTGAGACGGTGATGGAAGCGGCCAAAACCGCGATCGATCATGTCCGCTCGGGAAAGGGACCGTACTTCATAGAATTCCTCACATACCGCCTGCGCGGTCACTCCATGTCCGATAAGACCGCCGCTTACCGCAGCAAGGAAGAAGAAGCTGAATGGAGCAAGCGCGATCCCATCAGGCTCTACTCCGATAAGCTCATCAAGGCCGGGGTAGTAACGGAGGCGGAAATCAAGTCCATGGAGGACAGCGTTTTGAACGAGATCGAAAGCGACGTCATCAAATTCGCCGAGGAAAGTGTGGACCCGCGGGTCGAGGATCTCAACAAGTATGTCCTGGACGACAATCCTGATCCGCGCTGGATCGGGCCTTTGCCGAACGCCTAACAAAGCAAGCCGTCGGGCACTACATACATTTTTAAAGATTAAAGCACAGAAGGACTAATACATGGCCGAGCTGTCTTATTGGGAAGCGATCCGCCGCGCTCACGACGAAGAACTTGCCAATGACCCAATGGTCATCGCCATGGGCGAGGACATCGGTGTTGTTGGCGGAACGTACAAAGCCACGTCCGGACTGTACGAGAAGTACGGTGAGAATCGCATTATCGATACGCCAATTTCGGAGAACTCCTATACCGGCATCGGTATCGGTGCTTCCATGGCCGGAATGCGGCCAATCATCGAGATCATGTCGATCAACTTTGCGCTGCTTGCGCTTGATACGCTGATCAATGCGGCGGCCAAGATCCGCTATATGTCGGGCGGTCGCGTGGCCTGTCCAATTGTGATGCGCACACCTGGCGGCACGGCGCACCAGCTGGCGGCGCAGCACTCGGCGCGGCTTGCGCGACTTTTCATGAGCACGTCGGGCTTACGCGTCGTCACGCCGCGTGGGCCGATGGAAGCTTGTGGCATGCTGAAATCGGCTGTGCGCTGCAATGATCCGGTGATCTTCATCGAGCACGAGCGCATGTACAACATGAAGGAGACGGTACCGGACAAAGAGTACTTCCGTCCTTTGGAGGGTGCCGAGGTCGTGCGTAAAGGCACCGACATCACCCTGATCGGGTATAACTGGAGCTTGATACTATGTCTTAAGGCAGCAGACATGCTGGCTAAAGACGGTATCAGTGCGGAGGTTCTCGATCTGCGCTCCCTCAAGCCCCTTGATCGCGAATCCATCCGGCGCTCCGTCGAAAAAACCCATCGTGTGCTGGTTGCCGAAGAAGATGAAGCGGCAGTAGGCGTTGGTTCGGAAATCATTTCCGTGATTATCGAGGACTGTTTCTTCGCTCTGGACGCACAACCGGTGCGCATCCACGCCGCCGATGTGCCGGTGCCGTATGCGGCAAACCTGGAACATGCGGCGATCCCGAACGAGACGGATGTCTACAAGGGCGCCCTCAAGGTAATGGGCCGCATATAACGACACGCAGGCAGCAAAAAATTTTTGACGGCCTTTTGAGCGTATAGACAACAAGCAACAATTGAAACCTAAGGAATCGATTACGCAATGGCCGAGCCCTACGCGATAAAGATGCCCAAACTTTCGGATACCATGACCGAAGGAACAGTTGTGTCGTGGGAAAAAGGCATTGGTGACCATGTCAGCCGCGGAACAGTCGTGGCGACGGTGGAAACCGACAAGGCCATCATGGATGTCGAAATTTTCCGTGATGGCTATATGTCTGGGCCGCTTGTGCCGGCCGACACGGTGGTTCCGGTCGGCGAAGTCATTGCCTATCTCGTGGCAGACAAGAGCGACGTTAAGGGTGGTGAGGCGGTAGTGAAGCCCGCTGCCAGGGAGGTCGAGACGGCGACCGAAGCGCCGAGTGAGATGCGTTTTGAGCCCTATGGAACGCACAAGGCCAAGACCCATATTCCGGCGATGCCTCAAGGTGCGACTCCGGCGCCAAGGCCGCGTACCGGCCATGCTACACCTTATGCGCGTCAGCTTGCCGGTGCCCACGGCATCGACATCAACAGCATCATTGGCAGCGGTCCAGCGGGTGCGGTACTGGCGGCTGATATCAGCAAAGGTCAAATACCAGCGACGTCGGCACGACGCATCTATAAGGTCCCGGGCGTAGGCCGGCCGATGGATGCCATGGAAAAGGCTGTCAGTCACAACATGGAGTATGCGCTTTCGATGCCGCTGTTTCGGGCGAGCGTGAACCTCCAGCCAGAGCAGCTCATGGCAGCCGCCAAGGCTTCCGGATTCTCACTGACCGTCATGTTTGCCAAGGCTGCGGCGCTGGCGATTCAGCAGTTTCCGCGCGTCAATGCTGTTTACCAGCACGAAGATAGAATTGTCGAGCGCGAGCAGGTCGACATTGGTCTCGCGGTTGAGACCGAGGGCATGGGTTTGGTGGTGCCAGTTTTGCGCGATGTACTTAACACCGACCTGAAGACCATGAACGAACAGTGGAAGGATCTCGTTGCGCGCGCACGCGTTAAGCGTTTGAAGCCGCAGGAGTATTCCAATCCCACGTTTACCATATCGAATATGGGAATGCTTGGCGTAAGCCAGTTTGACGCCATCCCCTCGCCCGGTACCTCGGCGATTTTCGCAATTGCTACCAAGGGGCCGCAGGGCGTGCCGGTGACCATTACTGCCGATCACCGTATCGTCAACGGTGCTGACGCCGCCAAGTTCCTTAACGCCTTCCGCAATTACGTGGAGAACCCGGCTGCGTGGATAAGCGGTGTGGGTATTCCTGCGGCGGCTCGCACAGGCAGTCCGGCGATCATCGCCGGCAAGTGGGATTATGATGTCGTCGTAATCGGCGGCGGTCCGGGCGGAGAAGACTGCGCGCGCGATCTTGCTGACCACGGAAAGAAAGTAGCAATGATCAATGATGCGCCGCTGCCTGGCGGCGAATGTCTGTGGCGCGGCTGCATACCGTCGAAAGCCTGGCGCGCGTCGGCCGACCGCATGCGCGACCGCATGCACGATGCGCACCTTGGCGTGCTCAATACAACCCGTCCCAAGCTGAATTGGGCCGGTCTGCAAAAGATGCGCAAGGATGTACTGACTGCGCGCGGCAATATGGCGCTCAAGACAGACAAGGGCGTGAAAATCGATGTAAAACAGGGTTTCGCTTCTTTCGACTCCGCCAACAGTCTCGTCATTGACAGCTCGGGCAACATCAAGGATCCGTTCAAGCGAGCCAAGTCGGGCGGCGCAAAGAAAACCGAGCGCATCACCTTCGGTGCCTGCGTAATTGCTACCGGCGCGCCACCATATGTGCCCCCGATCCCGGGCGCCGATGCCAAAGGTGTTCTTACATCCGATACGATTTGGGATTTGAAGATCGCTCCCAAGAAGCTTGGTATTGTCGGTGCTGGCGCCATTGGACTTGAGATGGCGCAGATTTTTGCCGATTTTGGCACGCAGGTGGTGATCCTTGAGGCGCAGGAACGTCCACTCGCCGAAGTGGAGACTGAGATCGCCAAGAGTCTTGCTGAACTGCTGGAAAAGCAGAAAAATCTCACGCTTGTTACATCCGCAAAGGTAACAAGCATTTCGGGAAAGCCGGGACAAATGGTTCTCGGCTACTCAAATGCTGCAGGCAAATCAGCCAGCTTCAAGTGCGACTATGTGCTCATGGCCACCGGCAAGCGCCCAGTGACCGGACCTCTGCAGCTGGACAAGGCCGCAGTAAAAACTGACGCGCGTGGTGTGATCACAGTCGACCGCCACTGCCGCACTAGCGCATCGCATGTTTTTGCCGTCGGCGACGTCAATGGCGGTTTCATGCTGGCACATACGGCGGCGCAGCAAGGCAGGGTCGCGGCGGCCACAATCCTGGGCGAACTGATGGAATACAATCAGGACAAGGACTGCGGCGTGATATTCACCCGGCCGCAGGCGGCCTTTGTTGGCCTGTCTGTCGAACAGGCAAAGGCGAAGGGTATCGACGCGATCGAAGTGAAGATGCCGATGAATATCGATGCCAAGGCCATGATCACGGCCGAGACTGACGGTCTGATCAAGATCGTGGCAGACAAAGCCACGCACCGGATCGTCGGCGTCCATTTCCTGACTGACCATGCCGATACCCTCATCGGCGAGGCGGTGATGATGGTGGCGGGCGACATGACGTTGGAGAAGGTTGCTCACGCCATCCATCCGCATCCTACGCAGACCGAGCTTTTCGGCGAAATGGCGCGGCGCCTGCTGTCGCGGTTGCGCCGCACCCAAAAGGTAGCATCCGGCAAGTAGCCAGGTCTGCGTTCGCAAGCATGCGCAAGGCTGCCGCAGGCAGCGCGCGATTGGCAGAGTGACAACGGTTATATGAAGAAGATAAAGAAAGTCGTACTGGCGTACTCCGGCGGGCTTGATACCTCTGTCATTCTAAAGTGGTTGCAGGAGACCTACGACTGCGAGGTAGTGACGTTCACGGCAGACATCGGCCAGGGAGAGGAACTTTCTCCCGCGCGCGCCAAAGCCAAGAAAATGGGAGTGAAGCAGATCTATGTCGACGATCTCAAGGAAGAGTTCGTGCGCGATTTTGTATTTCCCATGTTTCGGGCAAATGCCCTTTATGAGGGTGAATATCTGCTCGGCACTTCCATCGCGCGACCGCTGATTGCCAAACGCTTGGTGGATATTGCCAAGCAAACCGGCGCCGATGCCGTCGCCCACGGCGCTACTGGAAAGGGAAATGACCAGGTGCGGTTCGAGCTTGGCGCGTACGCTCTCAAGCCGGACATTAAGATAATCGCGCCCTGGCGGGATTGGGATCTCACCTCCCGTGACACGCTGCTGGCTTATGCCGAAAAGCACGGTATCCCTGTGGAAATGAAGCGCGGCAAGAAGTCACCCTATTCGATGGATGCAAACTTGCTGCACATTTCCTATGAAGGCGGCATTCTGGAAGATCCCTGGAGCGAACCGGAAGAATCCATGTGGCGTTGGACTGTCGCCCCAGAAAAGGCACCGAACAAGGCGACCTACATCGAACTTGCGTACAAGAGGGGGGACATCGTTGCCCTCAATCGAAGAGCGCTGAGTCCGGCCAAGCTTCTCGCCGAACTCAACCGCATCGGTGGTGCGAACGGGATTGGCCGCGCCGACATCGTTGAAAACCGCTACGTAGGCATGAAGTCGCGCGGTGCCTATGAAACGCCCGGCGGAACGATCATGCTCAAGGCCCATCGTGCGATCGAATCCATCACCCTTGACCGGGAAGTGGCGCATCTCAAAGACGAATTGATGCCGCGTTACGCAAGCCTGATCTACAACGGCTACTGGTGGAGTCCGGAACGTCTCATGCTGCAGGAGATGATCGACGCATCGCAGAAGAGTGTAAACGGCGTGGTACGACTCAAGCTTTATAAGGGCAATGTCGTCGTGGTCGGTCGCAAGTCCGACACAGACAGTCTGTTCGATCCGCGTATTGCAACCTTCGAAGAAGATAAGGGCGCGTACAACCAGAAGGATGCCGAAGGTTTCATCAAACTCAATGCCCTGCGCATGCGCATCGCCGCAAGGCGCCGCAAGGGCAAATAGCGGAATCCCCGCTGCGCGCTGGCCACAGCGCGCCGGGTAATGGCCCACCCGCGAATCGCAGTCTTGCGCTTTGCCAAGCATACATGACCGTCTTTTACCCACGCCCGATATGCAGTACGCTGGTTTGAGTATGGCCGCGCCGACTGGACGGGCGGGTGCGATCTGGGTGAGGCCGACGATGTGATTAATCAAAAGCTGTACCAGGTTATCCGGTCATCCAAGGGGCGGGTCCTGAAGACCGATCAAGGCAAGTTCGAGGAGGGGCAGAATGTACAATCGCATTCTTGTAGCCGTCGATGACAGCGATGTGGCGCAATTTGCGGTACTGGAAGCGGCAAGGCTAGCGAAATGTGAGGGCTCCAAGCTGCGTCTCGTGCACATTCTGGACGAAGGCGTGGCCTACTGGGGCGCCGGGGGGCCGATCCTTGATACCGTGTTTGAGGCCATGCGCAATGCAGGGCAGGCGGTGCTGCAGCGGGCGGTCGCGGTGGCAGCTGGGGCAGGTATCGAGGCCGACACGACCATGCCGGAAACGGTCGGTCAGTCTGCGGCAAACATTATCGTGGAAGAAGCCAAGCGGTGGTCGGCGCACCTGATCGTGATCGGCACCCATGGTCGTAGGGGTCTGGAACACCTCCTGCTTGGTAGTGTGGCAGAAGGCGTTGTTCGACTGTCGTCCGTCCCGGTCCTGCTCGTGCGCAAACCGAGCAACGAAACGCAGGCTGCCGCGACCAAATAATACGCCGCTGCGACCTGCTTTTGCGCGGCACGCCGGAATTGCATCTGCTTAGGACGCGGGCAGTCTTAGGCGGAGCGCAATGCAGAGTCATCGCCACCTCGAATGCGCGGCATGCCGCCAGCATTCTCTTTAGTTGTGACTCTGGAAAGTAACAAGCATTTTCGCCGCAGGATCGAACTTGGGCGTTGATCTGCATCAATGTGCGGGCGCACAGGGAGTTTACGCTGGAACGCACTGCCGCTATGCTCCAGGTAAAATGCGACGAGTAGCGTCGTCTGCCGCGCGGGTTGGGTGCGTGACAAGAACATGACAATGCAGCGCTATTCCTCATCGTGCGGCCCCGGAAAAACCAGGGTGTCTCGACGTGCCGTCATCAGCCGCTTTTCCTGTTTGCGCCTGATCGTTACAGGTGGTCTGTTTTCGTGGTGGTCGCGCAGCGCCGTTCCGCGGTGCCGCAGACATCTGTTGGTCGATACCGCCAAATCCGGCGCCGAGGATATGTCCAGAAACGGGTACCCACGAAATTCGCGCCGGGTGTATTCCGCCACGCTGCGCACGTGCGCCATGCGTGGCGCATTCGAAAGGCCATGACCCATGACTAGGACCGTAAAACTCGTTGCGCTTGCCGTGATTGCCCTGCTGGGGGCTGCGCTCCTTTACTACATTTTCATTGCCGGCAAGAGCGAGGCGCCGACGATCCATAGCGCAGGCACCATCGAGGGAACCGAAGTCAATCTGGCTCCGCAGGTTGCCGGCACAATCGCGCAAATCTGCTGCAGGGAAGGAGAACCAATTAACAAGGGTCAGATCGCGATCCAACTCGAAAATAGCGACCTCAAGGCCGCCGTCGAAGCGGCGCAGGCCGGCGTCGACCAGTCGCAAGCAGCTGTGCATGTTGCGCAATCATCGATAGTTTACGCGCAGGCCAACAGTGCGAGTGCGACGGCCGAAATTCGCGTGGCCAAAGCCAACCGCGCCAAGGCGCAGGCTGAGATGGACGACGCCAGCAAGAAGTTCGAGCGATCGAAAGCTCTTTTCGAGAAAGGATTCATTTCGCAGGATGCTCTTGATACAAGCTCAACCGCGTCTGCCGCCGCAGTCGCTGATTTTGATTCGGCTGTTGCCCAACTCAACGATGCCGATTCCAAGCAGCAAGCAGCAATGGCTCAGCTGAAAACCGCGCGTGACCAGCTCAACTTGGCGCAGGCAAGTTTCAAGCAGGCGCAGGCGAACCTGGCTGTGAGCAAGGCAAGACTTGCCTACACGGAGATTGCCAGTCCGATATCCGGCACCGTCGTCTTCAAGGCGTTGGAAGTGGGCGAGACTGTCAATCCGGGCGTGACCGTATTGACGGTGATCGATTTTTCGAGTCTTTACGCGCGCATCGACCTCGACGAAAGGCTGATCGACAAGATCCATATTGGCAGTTCCGCCACGATAGCGACGGCAGGGGCACCCGGTAAAGCGATCAGCGGCAAAGTCACTGAGATCGGACAGTACGCCGAGTTTGCAACGCAAACCGATATGACGCGCGGGCGGCAAGACGTGAAGACGTTCCGCGTCAAAGTAGCGTTTCAGGATCCGGAGCGCTTGCTCAAACCCGGAATGACCGTCAACGTGGAAATTGCCAGAAATCCTTCCTCGTGAATACTCTGCCCAATGCCATAGAGGTGACAAATCTGACCAAGAAATTTGGCGAGTTCACGGCGGTGAATGACGTCAGCTTCGGTGTGCAGGAGGGTGAGATTTTCGGATATCTTGGTCCAAACGGCGCAGGCAAAACGACACTCGTGCGCATGCTAACCACGCTGATTGTTCCAACCAGCGGTTCCGCGCGCGTTGCCGGATTCGATGTCATGGGTGACGCAGCCGATGTCCGGCGTCAGATCGGCGTCATTCCCCAGGCCATGACGAGCGATCTCGATCTGACCGGCTACGAAAACATGGATGTATACGGACGCTTTTACGGTCTCGGCGCGCGCGAAAGAAAGGAGCGCATCAAGTATCTGCTGGAGATGGTTGGGCTGACGTCGCGCGCCCAGGAGCTGGTCGCCGCCTACTCCGGTGGCATGAGACGCCGGCTTGAAGTGGCGCGGGGGCTTCTGCACAAGCCGAAGATACTCTTTCTCGACGAACCGTCCAGTGGACTGGATCCGCAATCGCGTCGCGCCATGTGGGACCTTCTGAAACAGATCAGACAGGAGAGCACGACGACCATCTTGCTCACGACCCATTACATGGAGGAGGCTGACGCCCTGTGCAGCAGGATTGCCATCATTGACGCCGGGAAGATACTGGTCATGGAAAGTCCAGAGCAGCTCAAACGCATGTTGCCGGGTAACGACATGATTTCCGTGACAGTCGACCAGCCATCGCAAGCCGTAGTCGCGGCCATCCAGGCATTGTCCTTCGTGCATCGCGTGCATGCGGAGCAAAGCGAAATTCATATCTACGTCAACAATCGGGCGATGAACCTGCCGGCGGTCATGGATGAGATCCGGGCAAAGGGCGGGACCTTGCGTTCGGCGAACGTCCACGAGCAGTCGCTCGAGGACGTCTTCATTCATTTTACCGGCCGGTCTATTCGCGATGAGGACGCCAAAAAAATCAGCCGCTTTGGCGCGGGTTTACCGCCCCGGGGAACGAAAAGATGAGGATTCTGCCTGAAACGATGCTTCGTCTGTCGGCGATTATTGATCGCGATCTGAAGAAGTTCGTCCGCAACCCGATAGTAATCGGCATGAGCTTTCTCATGCCGATAATCTATCTGACAATCATGGGAAACTCGTTTCAGGGGAAGCTGCAGGACCTGCCGGTCCTTGTGATCAATCACGATTCTGGAATCTATTCCAGGTATCTGCTGGACAACCTGCGCGCCGTGGAAGCGGGGCCAAAAACACTGGCCCTGACTTATGGTGCCGATGAGAATCTTGCCGTGGCGCAGGTGCGCAGTGGCCGGTACAAAGCCGCCCTCATTGTGCCTCGGGATTTTAGCAGGCGCATGGAGCTTAACAGGAAGCCGGAAGTCGGCCTCTTTCTGGACAATACCGACGAGATTTCCTCGACGACCATCAAAGGCGTTGTAAGCGGCGCTCTCAACGCCATCAACGCGCGCTATGTACCGATCCGCGAGCCTGTTACAGGCATATATCTGCGCAATGAGAATCTGTACAGAAATATCGACTACTACCAATCGCTCGTTCCGGGCATTGTCGTCATGGCGATATTTCTTGGCACGCTCACGACCGGTGTTTTCAACATTGTCATGGACCGCTTCCAGGGAATCGAAGAGAGCTATCTCATGACGCCGCTCACCAAGGCGGATATCGTTGCCGGCCTCATACTGAGCGGTCTTGCCATTACAACCGTTGTGTCGATCGCGGTGCTGGTCGTTGGCGTAGTTATCACAGGCATGCCGCTGCCGAAAGGCATCGGCCCGTACGTGTCGCTGGCGCTGGTTATCGTGCTTACGATACTGTGTTTGCAGAGTCTCATGTTCACGCTGCTTGCCCGGGCCAATCACCCGCGCATCGTCGGCGTGCTGAGCGGATTCATGAATGTCATCCTTTTCTTTCCCAGTGGCGCGATTTATCCAACGGCCAGTTTGCCCGGATGGCTCCAGCTATTTGCCAAGATCAATCCAGAAGCCTACGCCGTAGATGCACTGAAGGCCGTTCTGTTTAGAAGCGTCGGATTGCGGACTGTCGCGGGCGATGTTGGTTTCCTTGTTGTGTTTCTTGCCGTACTGTTGACCAGCGCGATTATGCTTTTCAAAAGAACGCTTTGAGGCAAGTCCGGGCGTGGAGCGTGGGCGTAGATCTTGTCTGAGGCAATGCGCGCTCGGCCTAGCCCGGCGAAAGCCGGCGCGCCGGTTAGCGTGTGGCAGGTAAATAATGCCAAAGAGAACAGATGTCGAAGGGCAAGTGCCTGGTTCGTGCTTGAAAAATTCAGGCGCCGCGTATTGTTCCGTTCCGCAGCCCGCCGTCCCGTCGGGTAACTACCGCAGGTTTGAATTGGAAAGAAGTCCATCCTGAGTGAACGCCAACGCATTGATGATGCGACCGATACCCAAAACGGGCGAACTGCTGCCGGTCGTCGGTCTTGGAACCTGGCGTACGTTTGATGTTGGCGCAGGCAGTGCCGAGAGAGCGGGACCCGCAACAGTTCTGAAGCTGTTGGCGGAAAGCGGCGCCTCGGTCGTAGATACATCGCCAATGTACGGAGCTGCCGAGACCGTGGTCGGCGACCTTTCCCGGGAACTGGCGTCAGCCGAAAGACTCTTTATTGCCACCAAGGTTTGGACTCGGGGACGCGAAGCCGGCATCCGTCAAATGGAAACGTCTTTTAAGCGCCTGCGCGTTAATCGTGTCGATCTTATGCAAGTGCACAATCTGCTGGACTGGGAAATTCACATGCAGATTTTGCGGGAATGGAAGGAGGAGGGGCGCGTGCGCTATTTGGGCGTTACACACTACGCCGAAAGTGCCTATCCGGAACTTGAGCGCGCAATCAGGACTGGAGACATCGATTTCGTTCAATTGAATTACTCGATTGTTTCGCGCTCCGCGGAACGCAGCCTGCTGCCGCTGGCGCAGGAGCGCGGTGTGGCGGTGCTAGTGAACCGGCCGTTCGAGGAGGGCGGGCTGATTTCCAGACTGCGCGGTACTGCGCTGCCAGGCTGGGCCGCCGAGCTGGGATGCGTCAGCTGGGCGCAGGTCCTGATTAAATTTGTCCTATCCCACCCCGCCGTGACCTGCGTCATTCCTGCCACCGCCAAGGCCGCGCATTTGCGGGAAAACCTGCATGCCGGGCGCCTGCCGTTGCCGGATGCCACGTCACGGGAAAAGATAGTGCGCGAACTGATCCGGCTTTGACTGTGAAACCGGACCAGCGCCGGTTAGTCCGGCGTTTCTTGGTCTTGCGCCTTGCAAATTGCCTGTGTAGGACATTGAGCCCTCCCTGGTTGCGGACCTTCCAGGTCTCGCTCGGGTCTGGCATTCAATCTTCTCACCCCCTAATCCCATAAAAGTCTGCGGAAAGCGCAGCAAAACTCAGCGGCGAGCTAAGAAAAAGTGAAGCAACTCGCTGAAAGCAATCTATAATATGTAACATTATCGTTATGACCCGGAAATAATAAGAAAGTGATCGGTCACAGGACGGTAGGCCGATTGCAACTGCAGGCAGGGACAAGGGGTGCTTTAGTTTGGTGTTCAATTCAGCATGCGGCCGCGCGCGCAAGATGATCGTGGCTGAGGTGGGGGTATCGCGGTGACAGCAGATCCCCCGCCAGGCACGACCAGCGAATTGCCCGCAACGATGGCGTCGAAAGACGCGCGTCGTTCCCTGATCCGTGCGGAACAGGTGAGGCTGCTTTACGCCAATCTTTCCGGTGGCCTGCTGGCAAGTCTTTTCAATGCGCTGCTTCTGATTTTCGTTCAACGGAATGTCATCGCTCACTCCGTTCTGTGGATGTGGTTTGCTGCAGTAGCCGGAATTACGCTCTTTCGGTATGTGCTGCAGCGCCGATATTTTGCCGAAGCCAACGCAGCGGCAAATTCGCTGCGCTGGGAGACTTGGTTCTCGCTCAGTACCGCGGTTTCGGGTCTTGCCTGGGGTGCGGCCGGCGTTTTCCTGTTCCCGCGCGAACTCGCTCATCAGGTTTTCGTCGTTTTTGTTCTTGCCGGAATGACCGCAGGAGCTGTGGTCAGTTACTCTGCGCTGGTCCGTATGGCTTTGTATTTTGTTCTGCCAGCCCTGCTGCCTCTCACGGTACGTCTGCTCTTCGTCGGTCAAAGCATGCCATTTGCCATGGGCATGATGTCGTTCCTGTTCATTGTTCTCATGCTGGCCACAGCGCAGCGTATGTCCGTGACAACCAGTAACTCACTCAGATTGCGCTTCGAAAACAGCGATCTCGTTGCCGTCCTGGCGCGCGAAAAGTCTGCGACTGAGGAACTTAATCGCGAACTTACCCGTGAAATCAACGAACGCGTACGCATTGAGGAGGGATTGCGCGAGAGTGAAGCGCGCATGCGCGCGGTCGTAGACAGCGTGCTCGATGGCATCATCACGATGGATGAGCGTGGCGTGCTGGAGTCGATGAATCCCGCAGCGCAGCGCATATTCGGATATGACGCAGCCGACCTGCCAGGACAGCATTTCAGCGTCTTGTTGCCGGAGGCGGAACGAGACGAGTATGACGGCTACATCGAGAATTACCTGGCTACGCGCAAAGGCAAGGTGCTGGGCTTTGGGCTGGAAATCTCCGGACAGCGCAAGGATCGGTCCGTTTTTCCCATGGAACTAGGCATCAGTGAGATGATGCTGAACCGGCGCCGAATACTGATTGGCATAGTCCGCGACATTACCGAGCGGCGCAGGGTTGAGCACGTAAAGAACCAGTTCATTTCCGCCATGAGCCATGAACTTCGCACGCCACTGACCGCGCTAATCGGCTCTCTCAGTCTGCTCGAAGAAGGCGTGGGCGATGAAATATCGCCGAATGGCAAGTCGCTGCTCGCCATAGCGCGCAATAATACGTCACGCCTGGCGCGTCTGATCAGCAATATTCTGGATATGGACGAATTTCAGTCGGGAACAGCAAATCTCGAATTGCAACAGCTTAATCTGTCAGTTCTCGTAGCGCGCGCGGTGGAAGATAACCGCAGTCTCGCCGCAGCCTCCGGAGTGACGCTGACATTGGAAAGCATTATTGAAGAGGCGCCCGTCTATGCCGACGGTGCCCGCCTGACGCACGTCGTCGACCATCTTATTTCCAACGCAGTCAAGTTCTCGCCGCGCCCGGGAAGCGTCGAGATCAAGGTGGAAGAAAACGATTCGAATTTCCGAGTATCCGTAACGGATCACGGGCCCGGAATTCAACAGGAGCTGCGCGAGCACATATTTCAGACCTTCGCGCAAACCGAGTTTTTCGATACAACCTCACACGGGGGAGTTGGAATCGGACTGAGTATTGCGCGTGCGATTGTCGCGGCGCACGGCGGAACCATCGGGTTCAGTACAGTCCCGAGTGTGGCCACCTGCTTTTACTTTGATCTTCCGCAGTGGCATGATTCCGCACCCGAAAGCCACGAAATGAGGACCGCATGAGCTTCAAGAACGTCGAAGTGAAGACCAAGGCCAATGTATACCACGATGGGCGGGTCACTAGTCGGAGCATTATCACGGCCGAGGGCGACATGAAAACACTCGGCGTTATGTTGCCGGGCACCTACCGTTTTAGTACGCAGGCTCCCGAGAGGATGGATATCACTCAGGGTCATTGTCGGGTGAAGCTTTCCGGGTCGCAAACCTGGAACGACTATCAGGCGGGAGACAGCTTCACGGTGCCGGGGGATTCGCATTTTGAGATCGAAGTCGACGACTTGCTGGATTATGTCTGCCACTTTGGGTAATTTCCCTGGAAGCACAATGGGCGAGCAGGCGTCCGATTTCAGCGAGCCGCAATCGCTTACGCAAGACAAATTCGATTGCATTGTTTCCGACCTTGGACGCGATGGTTGGTCTGTCCGAGCAAATTTTCTCGACCATGAGCGAACGGCAATTCTGGCTCATGAAGTCCGGCAGCTGTCGCAATCCGGTGCACTGCGGCCGGCACGAGTCGGAAGGGGCAAGGAACAGGGTGTCCATGCAGAGACGCGCGGCGATCGGATTTTCTGGTTGGACCAGCAGCAACATACGGCGGCGCAACGCCTGATTCTCGATGAAATCGAAACATTGCGCCTCGCCATCAATCGCAATCTGTATCTCGGCCTTTTTGAATACGAAGGACATCTCACGGCTTACCCGCCTGGCACTTTTTACCATCGCCACCTGGATCAGTTCAGGGATGCGCCGCTACGGATGGTATCGTGCATACTCTATCTCAATGAGGGCTGGCAGGAGGCTGATGGTGGGCAACTGCGCATCTTTCTGGACAGGGAAGGCGTTGGATCGCATATGGATATATTGCCGTGCGGCGGTATGCTGGTGACATTCTTGAGCGGCCGCTTCTATCATGAAGTGCTACCGGCCAGCCGCGAGCGCCTGAGTCTCACCGGCTGGTTCAGAGTTCGAGAGTAAGTCGGTCAGCCGATACTGCTCGAAATATCAATTCCTTCTGTCTGTTCTTGTTGTGTTTTTTGACAACAGCAGGCGACTCTGCGGCCAATCCCCGGACAAATTCAGGTTCGATTGACGCCAGGATCAAATCCGCGAATTTTTGAGCAGCGCGCAGGCGCGCGGAACGATTTGCCGATGTGACCGGATTCGTTAGATTGATTTTCAGATGGGCGAGGTATAGATTAATTTCAATAATGCAAAAAACAAGAAAAAACGGGGGGCGGTAACCACCAGCATTAAACAAGGAGGATGCAATGGTATCGATCTCCAGACGTCAGTTTCTGAAGCTCGGTGCGGCAGGGATAGGAGCCTCAAGTCTTGCAGTACTTGGATTTTCGCCGGTTGCAGCACTGGCTGAAACCCGCGAATTCAAGCTGACCCGCACGACTGAAACTCGCAATACCTGCCCATATTGTTCCGTGAGCTGCGGGCTCATCATGTATGGCCTGGGAGACCACGCCAAGAATTCCCCAAGTTCCATAATCCACATTGAAGGCGACCCCGATCATCCAGTCAATCGCGGTACCTTGTGTCCAAAGGGCGCCGGCTTGCTGGATTTTCTGCACAGCGCAGACCGCCTCAAATATCCGGAGTACCGTGCGCCGGGCGACAAGGAGTGGAAGCGCATCTCCTGGGACGAAGCCTTCGATCGCATCGCAAGGCTTGTGAAAAACGATCGAGACAAGAATTTCATCGCGAAAAATGCGGACGGGGCCACGGTCAACCGGTGGCTGACCACCGGATTTCTTGCAGCCTCCGCTTCCAGCAACGAGACCGGCTATCTTACCCATAAGGTGGTCCGGTCCCTTGGCATACTGGCGTTCGACAACCAGGCTCGCGTCTGACACGGACCAACGGTGGCAAGTCTTGCCCCGACGTTCGGCCGCGGCGCGATGACCAATCATTGGGTTGACATCAAGAACGCCAACCTTGTTTTAATTATGGGCGGTAACGCCGCAGAGGCGCACCCTTGCGGTTTCAAGTGGGTAACCGAAGCCAAGGCTCATAACCAGGCCAAGCTTGTCGTCGTGGATCCGCGATTCACGCGTTCCGCCGCCGTCGCTGACTACTATGCGCCGTTGCGTACCGGCACCGACATTGTGTTTCTTGGCGGTCTTATCAATTACCTAATTGCGCATAACAAAATCCAGCACGAGTACGTGAAGTCATACACCGATGCGGCGTTTATCGTGCGCGCAGACTACGCGTTTGAAGATGGGCTGTTTTCTGGATACGAACCCAAGAAGCGCTTCTACGACAAGAGTACGTGGATGTACGAAATGGGTGCGGATGGCTACGCCAAAGTTGATCCGACTCTCAGCAATCCGCGTTGCGTATTTAATTTAATGCAGAAGCATTACGCGCGCTACACGCCCGAGGTCGTGGAAAACATTTGCGGCACGCCCAAGGAAAAATTCCTCAAAGTCTGCGAAATGATCGCCGAGACGAGCGTTCCGAACAAAACCGCCACATTCATGTATGCGCTCGGTTGGACCCAGCACTCGGTCGGGTCCCAGATGATTCGTACGGCCGCCATGGTACAGCTGTTGCTCGGCAATATTGGCATGCCTGGGGGCGGCGTCAATGCGCTTCGCGGCCACTCTAACATCCAGGGGTTGACCGACCTGGGGCTGCTGTCGAACCTTTTGCCGGGATACATGACGCTTCCGGTCGATGCCGAGCAGGATTTCAAGAAATATCTATCGGTACGCTCGCTGAAACCATTGCGGCCAGGGCAGCTTTCCTACTGGCAGAACTATCCGAAGTTCCACGTCAGTCTGATGAAGGCGTGGTTTGGTGCGGCCGCAACCAAGGACAACAACTACTGTTACGACTGGCTGCCTAAGCTCGACAAGGTGCACGACGTCTTGCAGGTATTCGAGGACATGCACAACGGCAAGATGAACGGCTATTTCTGCCAGGGGTTCAATCCTCTTGCCTCGTTCCCGAACAAGGCCAAGATCGGCGGTGCCCTCGCCAAGCTCAAGTATCTCGTTGTGATTGATCCGCTTGCCACAGAGACTTCGGAATTCTGGCGCAATTTCGGGGAGTTCAACGACGTCGATTCGACAAAGATCCAGACGGAAGTTTTCCGACTGCCTTCCGGGTGCTTCGCTGAGGAGGACGGATCTCTCGTCAACAGTGGGCGCTGGCTGCAGTGGCACTGGAAAGGGCAGCGGCCTCCGGGAGAGGGCAAGCCGGATATTGAAATAATCGCCGGCATTTTTACGCGTATCCGCGAGCTTTATCGCAAGGAAGGTGGCGCATTCCCGGATTCTGTTCTCCATCTTACCTGGGACTACGATATCCCGCATGCACCGCATCCGGAGGAACTCGCCCGCGAATATAACGGCAAAGCGCTGGTCGATCTGACAGACGCCAAGGACAAGAGCAAAGTGCTCAAGAAAGCAGGCGAGCAGCTTGACGGCTTCATTCAGCTGCGTGATGACGGCACGACGGCTTGTGGCTGCTGGATCTTTGCCGGCGCCTGGACGGAGAAGGGCAATATGATGGCGCGACGCGACAACTCGGACCCGTCCGGGCTCGGGGAGACGCTCAATTGGGGATTTGCTTGGCCGGCAAATCGCCGCATTCTCTATAACCGCGCCTCCTGCGACCCGCAAGGGAAGCCGTGGGATCCGGTGAAGCGCAATCTGGTTCACTGGAATGGCAAGGCCTGGGTCGGTTTCGACGTCCCGGACTTCAAACCAGACTCGGCGCCGAAGGACGGCATGGGTCCTTTCATCATGTTGCCGGAAGGCGTGGCCCGATTCTTCGCGCTCGGTGCGATGGCGGAAGGGCCGTTTCCGGAGCACTACGAACCCTTCGAAACGCCGATCGATACCAATCCGCTGCATCCGAAGGTCATATCGAATCCGGCGGCGCGCATTTTCAAGGACGACCTTGAATCCTTTGGAAAGGCTACGGACTATCCGTATGCCGGCACCACATATCGGCTGACGGAGCACTTTCATTTCTGGACCAAGCACGTGCAGATCAATTCCGTGCTTCAGCCGCAGCAGTTTGTCGAGATAGGGGAAGTGCTTGCCAAGGAGAAGGGTATCAAGGCCGGCGATCAGGTGGTTGTGCGCTCAAACCGCGGTCACATCAAGGCCGTAGCGGTCGTCACCAAGCGCATCGTGCCGCTTACTGTTGACGGCAAGGTGGTACACACCGTCGGTGTTCCAATCCACTGGGGATTCAAGGGGGTGGCAAAGAACGGCTATATCGCCAACACACTTACTCCCTTCGTTGGCGATGCCAACGTGCAAACTCCGGAATTCAAGTCGTTCATTGTCGACATTGAAAAAGCGTGAGGAGGAGAGCCATGGCACTACAATCGCTTGATATAGTACGCCGCTCCGCCACCACCACGCCGTCGCCGATGGGGCGCAGCGCGGTCCCGCAGGTGGCCAAGCTGATCGACGTTTCCAAGTGCATCGGCTGCAAAGCCTGTCAGGCGGCGTGCATGGAATGGAACGACTATCGCGACAGCATCGGAACGTGCGACGGCACGTATAACAACCCGCATGACCTGGATGCAAATCAGTGGACCGTGATGCGGTTCGTCGAGCGCGATCCCGAAGGTACATCGCTCGAGTGGTTGATACGCAAAGACGGCTGCATGCACTGTGCCGATCCAGGCTGCCTCAAGGCCTGTCCGGCGCCTGGCGCTATCGTTCAGTACGCCAACGGCATTGTCGATTTCCACGAAGAACACTGCATAGGTTGCGGTTACTGCATAACCGGTTGTCCCTTTAATATCCCGCGGCTTTCCAAAACGGACAGCAAAGCCTACAAGTGCACGTTGTGCTCGGATCGGGTCGCGGTGGGAATGGAACCGGCATGTATCAAGTCCTGCCCGACCGGTGCGCTCGTCTTTGGTACCAAGGACGCCATGCGTGAGCACGCCGCCGGCCGTATCGCCGATCTTAAGTCTCGGGGCTTTCAGAACGCGGGGCTATATGATCCGCAGGGCGTCGGTGGTACTCATGTCATGTACGTCCTGCAGCATGCCGACCAGCCTCAGATCTATAGCGGATTGCCCAAGAATCCCAGCATCAGCCCTCTGGTATCCCTGTGGAAGGGGGCGCTCAAGCCGATTCTGTCGCTGGGTCTGGGCGTGCTGGCGTTTGCCGGCGTCCTGCATTATGTCGGCGTAGGACCGGACGAGACAAAAGAAGACAAGAAAGAAGACAAGAGCGAGCAGCGACGCGACTGAAGACTTTGGCCTGCGGGGTAACCCCGATGCTGCTCGGACCCCCAAGGAGGAGACATGAACGGCGAGAGAACGATAGAGCGCTATAGTTCCCGCGAGCGCGTCAATCACTGGGTAACTGCGATCCTGTTTGTGCTGTTGGCGCTGAGCGGACTGGCACTTTTTCATCCTGCCTTCTTTTTTCTCAGCAACCTGTTTGGTGGCGGGACATGGATGCGCATACTGCACCCTTATCTCGGCGTCGTTCTGGCCCTTTCCTTCATCCAGCTGGCGCGTCGTTTCTGGGCACAAAACCGGATCACAGATGCCGATCGCGAATGGATGCGTCATGTTAGCGACGTGCTTGCCAAGCGAGATCAGGCAATTCCAGAAGTCGGGCGATACAATGCGGGGCAGAAATATCTGTTCTGGACAATGGTAAGCATGATTACGCTGCTCGTCCTTAGCGGTATTATCATATGGCAGCCGTGGTTTGCGCCGCTGTTTACAATCGGACTGATCAGGGTGGCGGTACTTGTGCACGCCCTTGCCGCATTTGTTCTGATTGCCGGTATCCTTGTCCACATCTATGCGGCGATCTGGGTCAAGGGCTCGATGCGCGCCATGACTAGCGGCACCGTGTCAGCCGCCTGGGCAAAGAAGCACCACGCGGCGTGGTATCGTGAAGTCAACAGGGGTGCGAAATGACTGCCGATGTCATCGAGCCCGGCACGATCGAGGCGCCTGTCGGCCAGCTGCCGGTACTGCGCCTGCCTGACCGCAGCGTATTCAGCAGCCGCTCCCAGCGCCTGCATGCGCTGGCACATGGCCATTCGCTCGGTGAATATCTTGAGTTCCTGGCTGCGCTGGCAGAGGCACAGGGCGAGGCTCTTGCGCTGGTGAGCGATGTACCTTTGCCGAGCACAGTGCTTCTCGATCGTTGCCGTGAGCACGGACTGCCTCCGCTGGGCGTCCAGGGGTGGAGTCGGGCACCAGCCTGGCGTGAAGTGCTGCGCCACCTGGCGCGAACGGTCGAATCGCTGACCGTGCCGGACGCTACACGTGCCGCGGCAGGCAGACTTGCACGCGCCACCAACGACGAACTCGAACTGCTTGCAACCCCGCTGCTTTCTGGGGAATATGGAAAGGTTGATCGCGCCTGTGCACCATTTGTGGCGGGGGCCTTGCAGGTGTACTGGACGCATATGGCCAGTCGCATTGATCGCTCGAGCATCGCACTTCCCGAGACCCGATCCCTTTGTCCGGTGTGCGGGTCGCCGCCCCTAGCGAGCGTAGTTCGTATCGGCGGTGTCGAACAGGGATTGCGCTACGTGAGTTGTTCGCTGTGCGAGAGCCAATGGCATGAGGTGCGCATCAAGTGTGTGAGCTGCCAATCCACCAAGGGCATCAGCTACTACAGCATTGAAGGAGACAATTCGGCTATCAAGGCCGAGTGTTGCGACGCGTGTCAGAGCTATCTTAAGATTTTTTATATGGAACAGGACCCCTATGTGGAGGCGGTCGCCGACGATGTCGGAAGCATCGCATTGGATGTGCTGATGGCCGATCGCGGAGTCGATCGCAGTGGAGTGAATTTCTTCCTTTTGGGAGGAGACAGCTGAGGCATTAGTCGTTAGTTATTGACGGCAGTTTCATTTTCAGGCGGAACAGTCCTTGGTCCAAGTGCAGAATCCGCAAGATGCCGCCGTTCTTCCGGCGGTAGATCGCGTACTCAGGTTTCCAGCGCTGCAGTTGCTGATCATCCAGCATGGTCACACTGCCGTGGTACGGGCCGTGCGCACCGTACTTGCTCAAATGCGTCAGTTCATGTTGCAGGGTGCGGTGCTGCCCGCCGACGCGGTGCAGGAAACGGCCCTCGCCACCGGTGTCCAGCAGCGGCTGGAAGCCGACCTGCGCCCCTCCTTGCGGCGCGTCATCAATCTTACGGGTACGGTCCTTCATACCAATCTCGGGCGGGCCCAGCTGCCGGAAGAGGCGGTCAATGCTGTAAAGATTGCCATGGCACAGCCGAGTAATCTCGAGTTCGATCTTGCGCGCGGCGAGCGCGGGGATCGGGATGTGCATGTTGAGGATTTGCTGTGTGAAATCACAGGTGCCGAGGCGGCAACCGTGGTCAATAATAACGCTGCCGCGGTGCTTCTCATGCTCAATTCACTTGCATCGCGCAAGGAAGTCATTGTCTCGCGCGGCGAGCTGATCGAAATCGGCGGGTCTTTTCGCATTCCGGAGATCATGACGCGCGCCGGATGCCGGTTGCGGGAGGTCGGCACCACCAATCGCACACACCTGGCCGATTTCGAACAGGCGATCGGCCCCCGCAGTGGCATGCTGCTCAAGGTGCATGCCAGTAATTACATCATTCAGGGTTTTACCGCGGCAGTTCCGGAAGGAGAGCTGTGCGAGCTGGCCCGCTCACACGATCTTCCTTTCGGGATAGATCTTGGCAGTGGCACGCTTGTAGACCTGGGACAGTACGGCCTGCCCCGGGAGCCAATGCCGCAGGATGCTCTGGGCAAAGGCGCTGATCTGGTCACCTTCAGCGGTGACAAACTTCTCGGCGGTCCCCAGGCCGGGATAATTGTCGGCCGAGCGGAGCTTGTGAAGCGGATCAAGCGCAATCACCTGCGACGTGCGCTGCGTGTGGACAAGATGACACTCGCAGCACTCGGCGCGGTGCTCAGACTCTACCTTGAGCCGGAAAAATTGATCGAGCGTCTGCCGACCTTGCGCTTACTCACCCGGCCACTTGCGGAGATTGAGACACTGTGCCGCAGAATCGAGCCGGCGTTTGGGCAGGCGGTCAAGAATATTGCGGAAGTGAGTATTGTAGCGTGTCACAGCCAGATCGGCAGCGGCGCCCTACCGGTTGAGCGGTTGCCAAGTGCCGGATTGGCGCTCGTCCCCATTCATCGTGGACGTCGGGAGGGCGCTGAGCTTAGGAAGATGGCGGCGGCCTTTCGTGCGTTGCCCGTACCGGTGATCGGGTCAATCTCTGACGGTGCGTTGCGCTTTGACCTGCGCTGCCTCGAGAACGAGCAAGAATTCACCGGACAACTCCCCCAGCTGCACGCCAACCTTGCTGGAGAAAGATCATGATAATCGGCACGGCTGGGCACATCGATCACGGAAAAACCGCACTGATCAAAGCGCTTACCGGCGTTGACGCCGATCGACTCAAAGAAGAAAAGGCGCGTGGCATCACAATCGATCTTGGTTATGCATACTATGAGTTGCCGAATGGCCAGGTTCTGGGCTTTGTGGATGTGCCCGGACACGAGCGGTTCGTCCACAACATGCTGGCAGGTGTCACCGGAATTGACTGTGTTCTGCTTACGGTGGCAGCTGACGACGGCGTGATGCCGCAGACACGCGAACATGTTGCGATCATTGATCTTCTCGGAATCACGCGGGGAATAGTTGCGCTCACCAAGATAGACCGCGTGGACTCTTCCAGAGTAGCGCAGGTCAAAATGGAGATCGAAGGCTTGCTGGCTGACACCACGTTGGCGGGAAGTCCAGTATTTGCAGTTTCCAGCATTAGCCGCGAGGGTGTCGAAGCTCTGCGCTCCCAGTTAGAGCTGTACGCCGTGGAAACCGGACTACGCAGCGCCGCAGGACATTTCCGGCAGGCAATTGACCGCTGCTTCACGCTTGCCGGTATCGGAACCGTTGTAACCGGCACGGTATTTTCAGGCAGCGTGTGCATAGGGGACCGATTGCTGTTGTCGCCTGCCGGGAAGGAGGTTCGGGTGCGCGCGATTCACGCTCAGAACAGGGAGTCCGCCAGGGGCGAAGCAGGCCAGCGTTGCGCTCTGAACATCGTCGGCGTGGAACGGAAAGATATTGCACGTGGCGACTGGCTGCTGGCCCCATTGCTGCACCGGCCGAGCGAGCGTTTCGATGCGCGTGTGCGGGTGCCAATATCCGGTATGCGCGCCTTGCACCACTGGACGCCCGTGCATGTGCATATCGGTGCCGCCGACGTGTCCGGGCGGATATCGCTGCTGGAAGGTGAGGGAATTGAACCTGGTGCCACGGCCTACGTACAGGTCGTGCTCGATTGCCCGGTCGGCAGTCTCTGCGGTGATCGCTTTATTTTGCGCGATCAGTCGGCGCAGCATACCTTGGCGGGCGGTGTCGTGATCGACCCATTTGCTCCGTCACGCAAGGTGCGCACGCCGCAGCGCCTTGCGCTGCTTGATGCAATGGCGCACGTCGATTTTGACGAGGCATTGAAGCTTCAACTTCAGACGGCGAAAGCCGGGGTAGATCTTGATGCTTTTGTACGCGGCCGGAATTTGCGTGAGGATGTAGCCGCCGCGCTTTTCGCGGAACTGCCGATGGTTACCGTTCAGGCTGATGGCGGTCAGCGAATCGGCTTTTCGTCGGACTATTGGGTGACATTGCAGCAGTCGGTTTTGGCGGTGTTGGCCGCCGCGCAACAACGTTCGCCGGAGATCCTGGGAATGCAAGGCCGTCAGCTGCGCCGACAGGCGGCTCCCGAGATCTCCTGGGAAGTATTTCTTGCGCTCGTTGCCCAATTGATCGCAGACGATCGCATAAAGCGCCATGGGCCCTGGTTGCACCTGCCGGGACACCGCGTGAGCCGCACGCCGGTGGAGGAAAAGCTATGGCGCATGATTGCGCCACTTCTCAATGCAAAGCTTTATCAGCCCCCTTGGGTACGAGACATCGCACGCGAGCTCCGAGTTCCGGAAAGCGACGTGCGCCTGCTGCTGCAGCGCACCACGCTGATGGGGGATACGCATGAGATAGTGCATGATCGATACTTTAGCGGTGAAGCAATAGCACGCATCGCTTCAATTGCTTCGGAAATAGCCAGTGAAAGGACCGAGGTGCGAGCAGCCGAGCTTCGTGACCGTCTCGGTATCGGTCGCAAACTTGCCATCCAGATTCTGGAATATTTTGATCGTGCCGGTGTGTCACGTCGGGTCGGCGACGCACATCGCATGCGCGCCATCACGTTGCTGGCGGATGACAAGCAGCCATCAGACCAGAAGTCGGGCACCAGACCTGCAACACAGAATAATGGAAGAGACTCGCACCCCGGTGGGGCGACCTGACTTCAAATCCGGTAGGGGCCGTCAGCCGGTCCTTGGTGGGTTCGACTCCCACTCTCTTCCGCCAATGTCGCCGGGCGGCCGCAAGTTTTCATTGTGGCGGTCTGTTCTGGATTTTAGGCACATGAACAATGGAGAAGAAACATGAGTAATGATCAAACGATCGGTTTTATCGGAATTGGGCAGATGGGCAAGCCGATGGCAGCCAATCTTCTGACAGCCGGGTATCGCTTGCGTGTCTACAATCGAACCGTCGAGCGACTGCGTGATCTGGGTACCGGCGGAGTGACTGCTGCCATGCGGCCGGCCGAGGCGGTAGAACGCGGCGGTATTGTCGTGACGATGGTGGCCAACGATCAGGCTCTGGAAGAGATTGTCCATGGGGTAGGGGGGTTCGGCGACGCGCTTGGTGAAGGTGGTATCCATCTGTCGATGAGCACGGTAGCGCCAGCGACCTCCCGACGGCTCGCCGCCTATCACGCCGACCGTGGCAGCACCTATGTGGCAGCGCCGGTGTTCGGACGGCCGGAAGCCGCGGCGGCCAGGAAACTGTGGATCTGCGTCGCCGGCCTGTCGCCGGCCAAGTTACGGGTCCAGCCGCTGCTCGAGGCTTTGGGCCAGCGGGTCTATGATTTTGGGGATAATCCGGCGGCGGCCAACGTCGTGAAGCTCGCAGGGAATTTTCTGATCGTGTCGGCGCTTGAAGCCATGGCTGAGGCATTTACCCTTGTTGAAAAAAACGGTATCGATCGCGCGCATTTTGCCGGCTTGATGAATGAAACGCTGTTTGGCTGCGTGATTTATCAGAATTACGGCCGGCTGATTGCGGCCCAAACGTACGAGCCGGCAGGATTCAAGTTGTCGCTGGGAAAGAAGGATATTGATCTCGTTCTGCAGACGGCAAATGAAAATCGCATGCCGATGCCGTTGGCGAGCTTGCTGCATGACCGGCTGGTGGCTGGAGTTGCCCGGGCGCGGGGGGATATGGATTGGTCGGCGCTCGCGCTTGGGGTCTCAGAAGACGCCGGTTTGGCCAAGGTCTCTTAACGGCCTCGCTTAGTGGTAGAGGCTGGCCGACGCTTCGTTCGATGGCCTTGGCGCGCGGTGGCAAGCGACCGGCCCATGGTCGGACGTGATGCCGGAAGCGACAACACCAGGCGTACGCCGTCAACCCCCGGACCGTAGTAGTCGGGAAGGTGGCCAGCCTCGAGGAAGCCCAGGCGCGCATAGAGCCGGCGAGCCGGGTGATTGTCGACTTTGACTTCAGCACGACACAGAGTCAGACCTTCGCCGCGCATCCAGGCCAATCCAGCACGCACCAGCCGTTCTCCCCAGCCCTGACCGCGAAGATCGGGGTGTACGGCCAGGGAGTAAAGCCGCGCCCAGCGGGCGCGTCCATTGCTCGCGGCAAGCCAGCAGGATACGGCCTGCCCATTGGTACTTATTATCCAGCGGGCGTGGGGGTTGCGCAGGAGTCTGGCCAACTGACGGCGAGTGAATACGCCGTCAGTTTCACCAAAGCATTCACGCTCGAGCTGTGCAATCCGCTCCAGGTCGGATGGCCCGGCCCGGCGCGTCGCCGGGCGGGTCGCGGTCATTCGGGGAGATGACGTCTCAAGATGATTTTTTCGCCGAACATGGCTGGACGGTAACTCATCTTTACGCGTCGTAGGTTTTCAAAGCCAAGGTCGTCTCCGACGTTGATGTATGTGCAGTCGCCGAATACCTTGCTGAATTCCCGGAACAGATATTGCGCTGCCCCCTGAATGTTGAAATTTGTCTTTTCAATCAACACATTGGCAACATCACGGTTCAGCCGCTCGCCGAATGTGAAACCCTCCAGTCGACCGTCGATGAACAGGCTCAGGCCGTCCAACTGAAGCTCATCGTATAGCGCGATGGCGCGCTGGATCGCCTTGCGCTCCATTTCCAGGTTGTAGAGGAACTCTTCGACCGGTCCATCCGGCAGTGTGCGCAGGCGGTTTTGCATCCAGGTGTTGACCAATGCGCGTGCCTCGTCACGGTGGGTCATGCTGAAAGGCACCAACTCGTGATTAGGATGGGCTCGGCGAAACTGATTGATTTCGTTGCGCTTGGTCTTGTAGGCGTTGCCGCGCAGCTCGATCAGGTCTTGCGTGCGGTAGATGTAATCGGGGTTCGTAACCTCTGCGTGCCAGCGCTCGCCATTGATCAGCGGCGCACCGGAGTGGCCGTCGGTATCCAGGATTTTGAGAAAGTCTTTGTATACAAAGTCGAGGCGTGCCTGCAGTGGCGAGGGATTGTACAAATCCATGATCTTCACGCAGATCTTCAGGGCGCGGTACTGGCGCGAAGTGTCACCGAGCGGCGGCAACAGCATGGTGAGACCGTTGCCATTCAGGGCAAACAGGCAAAAGCACCCCTCGATGATCTGGTAGAAGCCACTTGCCTGGGCGAGCCATATGACATTGTTGGCGAAGCTGTAATCCGACAGTGCGACACTGTTGCGGACACACGCTTCATCAAAATAGGCTTTGGCGTTGTGATCGAACGGATACAGCCGATACTTGCCGGCCACCAGGTAACGCTTGGGTACGGCGTCCTGGCGGGTGGATTTCTGACCCCCTATCGCATCAGAGGAGCGGATGGGTGATGGGCCGACCGGGGTCAGGAAATGTGCATCCATCACGGAGTTGACGGCGTTCAGCATGGGCGGGACCCTCCGTGGTTGAATTCACGGCGGATGCCGGCGCAGCTGGGCGCCGTCACAGGTTCGGGCGGTTCGTTGTCATTCTTCTTGGGCACTGTGGCTCCTTGGGCTTACGTTTAGGCAGGTTAATAGGGGGTGAATTGCAGCAATAAAAAAACGGGGCTTTAGGCCCCGTTGGTGCGTGACGGCATTCGACCACCGCGACCGGTTGGTTGCGGTGGTCGAACTAAATTTGGTACTACAACAATCGATTGAGTCAGTCATGATTCACGTCGCTATTTACTCCCTAGTGTAGACGAATGCAAGTGCTTTTTGTCGGCTCCTTAACGGCAGCGTTATAATTCTTGCCGGTCGTGAATTTCCCGGCGGTTCCTGGGGTGTCTTTCGTCCGCACCCTGGTTGACCAACCCCCTTCTAAATGCAGGCTATTTAGGGAAAACCATGCGCATATTGCATACCATGATTCGTGTTGGTGATTTGACGCGCTCTATCAAGTTTTACACCGAGGTCCTGGGTATGAAGCTCTTGCGCCAGCAGGACTATCCAGATGGCAAGTTTACCCTGGCGTTTGTCGGCTACGGGCCGGAGACCGAACAGGCGGCAATTGAACTAACTTACAATTACGGTACTGAGCGCTATGATATTGGCACAGGTTTCGGGCATGTCGCACTGGAAGTGGACGATGCCGCCGCCGCATGCGATGTCATTCGGCGGCGCGGCGGGAAAGTGACTCGCGAAGCCGGCCCCATGAAGCATGGAACTACCGTGATCGCCTTTGTCGAGGATCCGGATGGGTACAAAATCGAGCTGATTCAGTCCAGAAGCAGCCGCCGGCCGTCCTAGGCATGAGTCGCAATCCCGCCGCTGATCCCGGGCCGAGTGTTGCCGTGATCGTCCCCATTCTGAACGAGGCTAGCCGCATTGAGGCGCAAATCCACTTGCTCTGCCGGGCTGGCATCGCCGAAATCGTCGTGGTCGATGGCGGCAGCGCGGACGATAGCGTGGGGCGCATCCAGCAAATCGCCGATGCCGCCGGAGCCCTTCGCACTGGATGCCGGGTGGCCGTACGGCATGCGCCGCGTGGTCGCGCCCTGCAGATGAACTACGGAGCCCAGGCCACCATGGCCGATGTGCTGCTGTTTGTGCATGCGGACACCAGGCTGCCGGCCGGTGCAGGCGGAATGGTTCAAGACGCGATTCGACGTGGTCATGAATGGGGTCGGTTCGACGTATGCCTGGATGGACCACAGAGGACATTGCGCGTGATCGAACGTGCTATGAATTTGCGGTCCGCGCTCACCGGGATTGTAACCGGTGACCAAGCGCTTTTTGTACGCCGCGACATCTTTACAATGTTGGGAGGATTTGCACCAATTGCGCTTATGGAAGACATCGAATTGTCGCGCCGGCTACGGATGTTGGGGCCGCCTGCCCGCATTCGCATTCCGGTGGTGAGCTCGGCGCGCCGCTGGCACCAAGGGGGTATTCTGCGCACCGTATTGCTCATGTGGGGCCTGCGTCTTCTCTACTGGTTGGGTGTCGCCCCGGGCCGTCTGGCTCGTTTTTATGGCAACGTGCGCTGAACAGGGGTCGGAAATGATTTTATGAAACGACCGGATCTTTTCCTGATGGCGAAACAACCGCAGCCAGGTCTGGCAAAAACACGGCTGGCCCAGGTCTGTGGCGCACAGGGGGCAGCCGAGATCGCCGCTGCCCTAATACGAGAAACGGTTTCCTTGGCCGCCAGCTACTGGCCGGGCGAGGTGTTTCTTTCTGTAGCGCCCGACGCAGGTCACCCACTGTTTCAGGCACTTGCTGCGGAATTCAGCATCCATCTTGTCGGGCAGGGGGAGGGGGATCTGGGAGCTCGTATGTTGCGCTTGCTGGGCGAGGGAATAGCCCGGCGTGGGGCGGCCGCCGTCATGGGTTGCGATGTGCCTCATTGCAAGTGGTCTACCATTGAGCAGGCCTATGAAGCGTTGGCCCGAGGCCGCAATGCCATCGGACCTACCCTGGATGGCGGCTATTATTTCCTGGGATTGCAGCAGGCCACCTCAAGCCTGTTCGAGGGAATCGAGTGGGGCGGGAATCAGGTGTTGCGCCAGACCCGCGCGCTGGCGCTCCAGGCCGGCATTGAATTCGAAACCCTTGAGACACTACGTGATGTGGACACCTGGGAAGACCTGTTGAGCGTTGCGCTCCACTATCCGCCGTTACAGCCTTTCGCTACCCGTTCGCTGCGGGCCGGCTTGCCCGACGGCAAAGGCAGTTAGAACAGACCTCCGTCAGCCTGCGCCCGGGGCCTGACGGCCTTAGGCGTGTTGATCCAGAGCCTCTCGAATTCGACGCCGCGCCGCGTCAGACAATTGCATGGATGCCACCTGCGTCGGCTGGTGGTGGCGGAATTGACGCGCCGCGGTCTGCAGGAATCGCATCTGGTCGGCGAATCGCCGGCAGGCTTTACATATCAGCAGATGTAGACGCACACCCAGACGTTCGCGCCAGGAAAGGCGCCGGTCCAGGGAGTTGGATACGAGAGCAGAGACTTCCTTACACGTCAGCACTGTTTACCTCTTCGCCGCCTTGAAACCAGTTCTGTTCGAGACATCCCCGAAGGCGCAATCGCGCCCGGTGCAGGAGCACCCAGAGATTTGTCGCCGTAACGCCCAAAACCTGACAGATTTCCGCCCCGTCCAGACCATCCAGCTCGCAAAGCACGAAAGCCTGGGCCTGGCGGGTCGGCAGGTGGTCGACGCAGGTACTGAAGATTTCCCAGAATTGCTTCTGCTCCAGGGCCGCCGTTGGGTTTTGCCACAGCGACGGTGCGACGGTCCAATGGTCTGTCCGGCCCGGGCTGAAAAGTGCCTCCAAGGCTTCGTCCGGTTCAAGAGCCAGGTCCACGGGCTCCTCGCGCCAGCGCTTGCGCAGGTGATCTATTATCTTGTTTTTGAGGATTCCGACGAGCCAGGTACGCTCGCTTGAGCGTCCGGCAAACCCTGCGCGCGCCCGAAAGGCCGCAAGCAGGGTTTCCTGAACCAGATCTTCGGCCACAGCGGTGTCATGCAGCCGAAAGCAGGCGAAACGGTAGAGCGCATCCCCGTGCCGATCCAGCCAGCTTTCCGGCGGCGAAAGGCCGCGTTCGCCGGTTTCTGTTTCGTCCGCTTCCGCGCCTATCGAATTCGGGCGTTTTTTGCGCATGTCCGAATCTGTCATCGCTACGCCCAGTAATGATTCTAAGGAAAAGATTACGGTTTTTTTGTGCGACTGGCCAGCGCTCTGCGGCGTCCCGGGCGAAGCTTATCCCTGCCGCGAAAATCAGGATTCCCGCATTTCGATTCCGCTCAGGCGTGCCAGGCAACTGAGATATATCGCCGCATTGGGCGCTACACCGGCGCGCTCCGCTTGCCAAAGCATTTCCCCCATGCAGTCCATCATGCGGTG
>JAJXUF010000142.1 GCA_021783175.1 Pseudomonadota bacterium | reverse complement strand
ACCACCGGACCTAAGATAAAGCTGGAAGACGGTACGGTCGAGAACCACAAAATCATCGACACCAAGAACCCGAAGGAGTTGAAGAATCTGGCGGACTGGATTCTTTCTCTGTAGATCGGGAAAAATTTCTGCGCAGCTCGGGAATGGTCGCGCAAACGATTTAAAGGCCAGGGGGACGAAAAAATGAAGTTACTCAACAAGCTTCTTGCTGTATGTGTTTTGGCTGGCGCCTTCTGCGGTGCATCAGCCGCTTTTGCCGCCGATAATTCGTTACCTACCGCCAAAAAACAGGCAGCCAAAGACATCGTACTCAAAGGCGATGCCCGTTGCACAAGTTGTCACGATGAAGGCGACTCTCCTGATGCCCTGAAAATCGGCAAGACCAGGCACGGCATAACGGGCGACGCGCGCACGCCCACCTGTACCAGTTGCCACGGTGATAGTTACGCACACGAAAAGGATGCAGATGCGGGACTCAAAAAGCCGGCAAAGCCAGACGTGACCTTCAGCGCCAAATCAAAAAACACGGCAGAGCAAAAGAACACAGCCTGTATGACCTGTCACCTTGGGGGCAATCGAATCAACTGGGAGGGGAGCCAACACGCTACTGCAGAGGTCGCCTGTACAAGTTGTCATCGAGTGCATAGTCAGCAGGATGCGGTCAGGGACAAGCTGACGCAGGGCGAAGTTTGCTTTACCTGCCATAAGGATGTGCGTGCTCAGGTTCATATGTCATCAACGCATCCAATTCTTGCCGGCAAAGTGGCCTGCTCCGATTGCCATAATCCGCATGGTTCCAATGGCCCAAAGTTGTTGAGGGAAAACACGGTGAACGAGACCTGCTACACCTGCCATGCGGAAAAGCGAGGCCCCTTCCTTTGGGAACATCCGCCAGTAAGCGATGATTGCACCAATTGTCATACTCCCCATGGATCGAACAATACCCCGTTGCTCAAATCGCGCCCGCCTTATCTCTGCCAGCAGTGCCACTCGGCGCAATATCACCCGAGTACTGCTTACAGCGGAACCGGCCTGCCAGTTGCGGCTGGAGGCACGTCGCCGGCACAACAACTGCTGTTGCGAAACTGCCTGAATTGCCATTCCCAGGTGCACGGTTCGAACCACCCGTCCGGCCCACGTAACACACGTTAAACGCGAGGGAGAACTCACATGACCTGCATATTTGAACAGCGCTATACGCGCAAAGTCCTAGCCCTCTCGATCGCTGCGATCGGTATCGCGGTGGGAACACCGGGCGCTTTCGCTGATGAATCAACCGACGAGGTAGCCAGTCTGATTAATCCCGACAGCCAGATCGAATTGGGGGTTGGCGGTGTATCGTCAAATAGCTACAAGTTCGGAGACTACACAGGCTTGAACAAGTCCGGAGCTTACGGCATTGCCAATATCAGTGTCGTTAGGCACGGGTCCGGTGATGCCCGCTATTTGGAAATTACCGGACGCAACCTGGGACTGAATTCGCGATCGCTGACTGTAGAGGGGGGTCAGCAAGGCAACTACGGCCTGAATCTAAGTTATGACGAGTTGCCCAAACTCTGGAGCGACAGCTACCAGACGCCATTCATAAATCCGGGATCGACTCGGCTGATGCTCCCTGCTGGTTGGGTGGCGGCAAACACAACGCCAGGCATGACACAGTTGAACGCCAGTATGCATCCCTTCGATATCAAAACTCAGCGCAAGTCGCTGGGGGTTGGCGGCAGCAAGGAGCTTGGCGGCGGCTGGGAACTGGTGGCTAATTACAAGGAAGACAAAAAGGACGGCAACAAGCTGATCGGCGCGGTCATCGGAAACTCGGGCGGAAACCCTAGGGCAACGATCATCCCGCAACCGATCGACTACACAACCGACCAGTTCAAGCTATTGGCACGCTACACCACGGAAAAGCTCCAGCTGCAGTTCGGCTACTACTACTCGGGCTTCAAAGACGACAACAAGGCTCTGGCTTGGCAAAATCCTTATGCCAATGCCGCCGGTACCACCTGGGGCAATGCCTTCGTCGGATACGCAGGCGGAGGCTTTGGTCAGCTTGCCGAGCCGCCCGACAACCAGTTTCACCAACTGAGCGCCATCGGTGGCTACGCATTGGGCCCTTCGACCCGGTTGAGCGGTAGCCTGAGCTTCGGCCGCATGACACAGAACGACGCATTTCTCCCCTATTCGATCAATCCGAATTTGACGGTCACCACGCCTCTGCCCCGTTCTTCTCTCGATGGCCTGATCAACACCACCCACGCCGACTTGCGACTTACTTCGCGGCTAACACCCAAGCTCGGATTAATTGCTTTCTATCGCTACGACGACAAAGACAACAAGACGGCACGCAACCAGTATGACTATATAGGCGGTGATTCTCAGAATCAGCCTGCTCTGGGGGGGGCTACGACCCGCTGGAACACGCCGAGTAGCAGCACCAAGCAGCAAGCCGGAATGGATTTCGATTACCGTCTGACTCAGACCGCCAAGTTCAAGCTCGGCTATGATTACGATTGGGCCAGAGAAACCTACGAGGCGATCACCGACGAGCATCAGAATACTGCCAAGGCCGAAATCGAGCAGCAATTCAGTGATTCCGCCTCCGGCGGATTGGCCTACTCCTACTCCGCCCGTCGCACGTCGTATTACGACGGTTCGGCGCCCTATCTGGCCAGCTATGATCCGGCAACAACGGGACCTGCCGTAGCGGCAGGAATCGGCTGGGATGATCTACCCGGTCATATGAAATATTTTCTTGCGCCGCGCAATCGTGACAAATTGCACGCCTATGTCAACGCCGTGCCCACCGATCAGGTGGGCCTGCAATTCAGCCTGGATGCGAACAATGACAAATATCCGGATTCTTCCTTCGGGCTGACCCGTGCCAAGAGCTGGCAGGCAAATTTCGATGCCAACGTCGTTGCGACAGATGCCGTCAGTGGCCACGTCTTCGCATCCTATGAGGAGTACCGCACCGATCAGAATAGCCGGCAATACACATCAGCGAACAAGGCTATCATCCTTAGTCAACCGCAATACAACTGGTCGATGGCGGATCGGGACCACACCACCACGCTGGGCATGGGTTTCAATGCAAAGCCCACCGAAAAATTCGACTACGGCGGCGAACTTTCCCACGCTCGATCGAACGGTGCCATCAGCGTTGTCACTGCCTCGGGGCTCGCCGCAGCTGCACCCCTGCCTGACCTGACCACCCGCCTCACTCGATTGGAACTGTTTGGGCACTACCTGATGCAGAAGAATCTAACGCTCAATCTGAGGTACGCCTACGAACGGTATTCCTCATACGACTGGGCCTATGCCCAAGTGCTGCCTTCAACGCTGACAGCCGTGATCGGGACCAGCGAAATCAGCCCCAATTACCATGTGCATATGTTGGGAGTGTCGGCCAGCTACAAATTTCACTAACAGGCACTCGTAATTACCCACGGGGAGCGGCTTCGCTCCCTTTTTTATTCTCTACGGATGCGTATAACTTGGGCCTGGTAGCGCTAACAAATACTCCACTGAATTACTTCACTCTTGGCTCATATTCAGCGTGAATTCGCTCAAGTAATGTCGTTCAGTTAAAGATACATGAAATTGTATTATAGATACATTCTGATACAGACCGCTAAACGGTACCAACATTTATGCATAGTATGATGATTTATATGAATATTCACAAATCATTCGATTGCCGATGATATCCGCCGCCTATAGCCGATAATCCAGACGTAAGTCCGTTTGACATAGATCAATTAGTGAACATTAGAAAGAGCGGATAAAGCTCATCCAATACCTTACATCTTGTTACACCGTGATTGCATTCAGTTCTTAAGCAACCGTTATTTGCCATCCAGATTCATTAATTTTGGGAGCTTGTAAATGAAACCTTACGCCAAACTGCTGCTGGGTCTTTCCGCCACCGCCACGTTGTGTTTTTCCATCTCAGCCGTTGCGGCCATCAATGCCGATGATGCCGAATATCTGGCGCGCTCCAATAATTGCTTCAAATGCCACCGCGTCAGCGGCCCGAAAAAGGACGGCCCCGATTACAAGGACGTCGCCGCCAAGTACAAAGGCAAACCGGATGCCGAGGCTAAGTTGATCCATCACATCACCTCGGGCGAGATGGCCAAATTCCCGGATGGCCACTCCGAGCATCACAGGATCATCAAGACTGATCCTCCGCACGATATGAACCAGATCAAGAATCTCGTTGACTGGATCCTCGCGCAGTAAGGCGGCCAGAACAACCAAGGCGCTGTCCGGCGGGTGGCGCCATCGATTTCAGGGATAGAGGGGAAAAACATGAAGTTAATCAGAACGTTTCTTGCAATGTGTGCGCTGCTCGGCGGTATCGGCGGCGCATCTTCGGCACTGGCCGCGGATAATTCCGCGCCGGCCGATCGGACGCTGAAGGGCGATGCGGTCTGTACTCGCTGTCATGACGCATCCGAAATGACGCCGATCCTGGCAATCTATCAGACCAATCACGGCGTCAAGGGCGATCCGCGCACGCCCGGCTGCCAGACCTGTCACGGTCCCAGCGTGGCGCATGTGACCAACCCAAAGGGTACCGAGACGCGCCCGGCGCCCGACGTGATCTTCGGCGCCAAGAAGGCGGCCAACTATCCATACCCCCCCTCTTCGACGACGGTTCAGACCGAAACCTGCCTGAGTTGCCACAAGGGCGGTCAGCGCACGCATTGGGACGGCAGCCAGCACCAGGTCGAAGGCTTGGTCTGCGCTTCCTGCCACACCATCCATGCGGCCGACGACAAGGTGCGGGACCGGAAGACTCAGCGCGAGGTGTGCTTCTCCTGCCACAAGGAGCAGCGCGCTCAGACCAAGCTGATATCCACCCACCCGATCGACGCGGGCAAGGTGGTCTGCTCCGACTGTCACAATCCTCACGGATCGGCTGGGCCGAAGCTGCTGAAGAAGAACACGGTGAATGAGACCTGCTGGCAGTGCCACGCCGAAAAGCGCGGCCCCTTCCTGTGGGAGCATCAGCCGGTGACCGAGGACTGCACCAACTGCCACACTCCGCATGGCTCGAACATCACACCGTTACTGAAGTCGCGCCCGCCCTTCCTGTGCGACGAGTGCCATGACGGTCCGCACCAAAGCCAGGCTCCGGTTGCCGGTACTGTCGCTGGCGCACAAGGCGGTTTGACGAGTACCAACGGGCTGGTGAGCCCGATGTATGGCGCACGTAGCTGCATGAACTGCCACCCGATGGTGCATGGATCGAATTCCCCAGCCGGCGCGCTGCTGCATCGCTAATCTCAGGGACATGGAGCCAAAATTATGAAAACACGTAAAGAAAATCTGGCCGTCACCGCGCTCGCTCTGGCGGTGCAGGGGGCCCTGGTCGCGATGTGTGCCATGCCGCTGGCGGCATCGGCCCAGGACGCGGACACTGCAGCGCTCACCCAGCCGACCAATTATGTCGAAATCGGGGCGGAGAACGTCTCCAAGGATTCGGCGAAATTCGGCCAATACAACGGCCTGAACAAATCGGACGGCTATCTCATCGGCAACTTTGGCCTGAAAGGAGGCGATGGCTACGGCATGGGGTCGGGCACCACGCGCTGGTCTATCACCGGCACCGATCTGGGTACGGATTCCAGGGAGCTCGGCGCTACGGTGGGCAGCCAGGGGCAGTGGAACCTGGGCATCAACTACGACGAGCTGCAGCACAACCTCGCGGACACCTATCAGACGCCGCTACAAGGTTCGATGGGCGGCAACACCTTCACCCTGCCGGCGAATTTCGGCGTAATCAATGAAGATAGAGGTGCAGTCGGGACTCAGGCGCTGACCCCAGCCCAATTAGCCGACTTCCATCAGCAGGACGTCTATAGCAAACGCAAGAACACCGGCTTCACCGCCGGTTATGAATTCAGCCCGCAATGGAACGTCAAGTTTCATTACAACCGGCTGGATCAGAGCGGCGCGAAGCTCATGGGTACGGGCACCGACGAGCTTCTCCTGTCCGGCCTTGCGGCGGCGGGTCCCGCCGGAGGTAGCTATAGCCCGGAAAAAAGCATCATGCTGATGAATCCGACCGACTACCAGACCGACACATACGATCTGAAGTTCAACTGGACCGGTGACAAGGGGTACATGAGCGCCGGCTATTACGGCTCGTTCTTCAAGGATGCCTACAGCAGCGTGACCTGGCCGAATCCGTTTGTAACCAAAGCAACTACGGGGACTGCGCCGACCCTCAATGGTGTTGCCGGCTATCTGCAAAATACGCTCAGCACTATGCCCAACAACGACTTCAACCAGCTGAATTTCTCCGGAGGCTATGCGCTCTCGCCCACTACCCGGTTGGCGGGAGGCTTGTCTTACAGTCGCAATACCCAGAACGCCGACTATCCGGGCGCTGTGATGCAAAACACCACTTATCCGCAGTCATTGGATGCGCTCGTCAAGACCTCTCACGCCGATCTGCATCTCACCAATCAGGCCAGCCAGAAAATGACGCTCTCCGCCGGCCTGAAGTACGACGAGCGTGACAACCAGACAGCCTCGAACGCCTATGCCTTTTACACGCTCGGCGCCGATCCGGTGACGTCGTACAACACGCCGGAGAGCAACCGCAAGACTCAGGCGGAGCTGGCCGGAGACTTCCATATCGACCAAAACCACAAGCTGCGTCTGGCCTACAATTACGAGTACTACCAGCGCTGGTGCAACAACTTCCCGGCAGGTGCCGCGCAAGCGGCCTCGGAAGCCCCGGTCGGCTATTACACCAACGGCTCCTGCTTCCAGGTTCCCGAGTCGAAGGAAAACAAGCTCTCTGCCGACTACCGGCTGAAAGCGGGTGATGCGGTCAATTTCAATGCCGGTTACAGCTACGCCAAGCGCAACTCTGACGTGCTGAACTCCTTCTACAACCCGATGCAGGGATTTTCCGAGGGTTTCGAGAATCTCGGCTGGGTGGCCTTCTTCGATGCGTCTCGTAAAGAGCAACTGGTCAAGGCAGGCGTCAACTGGCAGGCGAACGAGAAGTTGAGCTTGAACCTGAATGGCCGCTATCTCGACGACAAGTACGACGATTCGACCCTAGGGGTGCAAAAGGGCCATATGGGCAGCGCGAATCTCGATGCCAGCTACAGCTACTCGCGTTACGGCGTGGTGTCGGCTTACTACAGTTACCAGAAGCGGGAGCGGGATATGGTGAGCGGAGCCGGGCGATTTGCCCTCGTTGCGCCGACCCAAATCTGGAGCAATCAGTTGACGGACGAAGCGGACACCGTTGGCCTCTCGGCCAGGCAAAAGGGGCTGATGGCCGGCAAGCTCGAACTCGCCGGCGATCTGACCTATTCGCTGGGCAAGTCCGGCTACTCGACCCAGGTCCCTTACCTCGCCACCTGCGCTCTCACGACTAGTCTGACTTGCGGCAGCACGCCGGACATCAAGAACGAGATGACGCAGTTCAAGCTCACCGGTACCTACAGTCTCGACAAGGTCAGTCAGGTGCTCATGGGTTATCTGTTCCAGCACCTGAAGAGCAACGACTACTACTACAACGCTTACCAGTTCGGCTACACGTCGACAAACACGATGCCGACGGGAGAGCAGGCGCCGAACTATACGCAGAACGTGGTCTTCGCCGCTTACAAGTACAGTTTCAGGTAATTTCATGAAGTAGCCGGAAACGGGAGCGGAAGTTCGCTCCCGTTTTCATGTCGACGCGTCACCTGATTTGCAGTTCAACCGTATTATTGGAGTCATTGACATGAGCAAAGAAAACCCGGGCGCCTTGAGGCGCCTCTGGCGAACCTTGAAGCAGCCCAGCGCCAAGTACTCGCTGCTGGCACTTCTGGTGATCGGCTTCATCTCCGGCATCGTTTTCTGGGGCGGCTTCAATACCGCGATCGAAGCGACCAATTCCATCGCCTTCTGCACCAGCTGCCACGAGATGC
>JAJXUF010000141.1 GCA_021783175.1 Pseudomonadota bacterium | reverse complement strand
CCTGGCTGAAGCGGAATTAATGACACTGGATGACGCAAGCGCGCTATCACCGGAATATCCGGGATGGATGCTCGCATTCCAGGGACAATATCGCGCCACGCCACCGGTTAAGGAATAACACTACCCGGCCATTATGCGTTGCTGTGTTTTACAGCAACGCCTTGACTTCCTGCATCCATGCCTTTGCAGTCTTGAATTCAGGCAAGGGATCATCCGAATCGACAACGGGCCAGCGGCGCTGAATCTCCCGCAGGATGTTACCGAGTTGCCACATTGTTTCATCGAGCAACATCCTTGCATCAAAACAGGCCTCGGCGTCCCCTTCCAGCCCGAACAGCTGATTGTCTTCCACAGAGGGATTGAGCCCGGCATCGATGATTTCCATCCTGAGATTCGACATGCGTTCGTCGATAAAGGCGCAGGCTGGTATCTTCACATCGCATTCACTCCGCGCTTTTTCCCAGGCGGTGAATATGACCGATATCCCCGTCATCTTTTCCAGCGCAGCCTGCATATCGATCTCAGAGCAGGGCGGCGTCTCGACTTCATCCTGATAAAATATCTTGAGGCAGGGAACCAGGTTTCTCCCGTATCGACGCAAGTTCAGTTTCAGGATCGTTTCCAGCCTGGACCAGCTGTGTGCGTCGTTATCACTGCCATAACGGCTTGCCACGATCTCGGCCACGGCGATTATCTGCGCGAATTGCCCCACCTCACCCGATTTCAAACCCCGCGGGTAGCCGCTGCCATCCAGATGTTCGTGATGCTGCAAGACCGCATCCAGCACGCTTTTTTTGTATTCCGGGTAGGCTTTCAGAATCATCCAGGCAGTCACGGAGTGAACGTAAAGATGACGGCGTTCCGTCTCCGACATTTTGTGTTCCCGCTCCAGCAGTTTTGGATCGACATGCAAAAGACCGATGTCATGCAGTATTGCCGCAGTGGCAAGGTCCTTGAGCTGGTTCTTGTCCATGTGGACCTTCATGCCGATATAAATGCTGACCAGCGCCACAAAGATGCTGCGCTTGAAAAGTTCAGCATTGGTCTCGCGCATGACTGTCAGCTTGAATGCGATGGCAGGATTCAGCGGCACTTGCTTTAATACGGATGCCAGCGTCTGCCCGTCCGATTTGACGGACTGTATCAGAGCCAGCTGTTTGTCCTCCTGCATCATCCGTGTCGCCTGTTCCACGAGGCTCGCGCCATTGACGGCATCCTCGGTAGTCAGGCTCTGATCCAGCGGAGGAACAAGCTTGTGCTGAAGCAGGCGGTCGTAAAGCGAGCTGTTGACCTGCATACCTGCGCCGATCAACTTCATGCCGGTGGACGTGTAAATTTCGCGGTTGGCCACAATGGAACGGGTATCCCCCAGATGGGTCACGCTTTGCAGGTAGTGCTTGTCGTTGAGCTGGCTTTCGGCGAGGGCTTCTATGTCATTCATAGGGTCGTGAAAAGTATAAAAATACTGTTTCCAATACTTGTTCCATGCATGCTTGAGCGGAATATCTGCAAATTGTCGCGTCCGCTCGCCTTTGCATGATACATGGCGATGTCGGCATTTTTTGATGAGTTTATCTTTTTCGTTGCCGTGTTCCGCATCAGATTACTCCGGCCAGCCAAAGTCGAAGCCTGAGTCCCAACCCGGTGGTGTATCCCACTTCAACAAAGTGGATTTTTCCATCGGGTGCGATGATGAAGCTGGCAGGGACTGCATGCACTCCCCACGCGTTGGAGATGGCGCCGCCGGCATCATTCACCACCGGAAAATCGATTCCCTGTTCACGCATGTAACTGGCAACGTCTTCCGGTTTGCCGCTTTGCATCGCAACCGTGATGATGTTCGGATGATCGTGCGCGATGGCAGCGATAGAGCCCTGTTCGGCACGGCAGATCGGGCACCATGTTCCCCAAAAGTGCACCAGCACAGGCTGTGCCGGATGCGCGGGCAGGACGTAGGGTTGTCCTGCCAGTGTGGCGCCACGCAAGGCCGGCGCCGTGCCGCTGATCATGTTGCGTTGTTGCCAGGCACGGATACCGGCAACGACAACGGCGAACAGCAATATATTGATGGCGAGGTTGCGCCATTTGGCCTTCCGAGTTTTGCTGCGGGCTTCGTTTGTCATATCGGTGTGACCATGAAAATGGCGGCGGCGCTCCGGATCAACTTACTCGAAATCGCCCCACGCGCTTTTTGCGCTGTCCTTGGTTTTGGATTCGAAGCGCTCGATCTCGCGCCGGTCGCGTTTGGTCGGTCTGCCCTTGAACGTCGGCTGCGGCAGCGCCTTGAGATTGGCGGCGATCTCGGCGCGGCGCGCACGGCTTGCATCGCTCTCGCGGTAAAGCTTCTGCGCCTCCGACGCGGGACCCCGCTTGTTGGAAAGTCCCAGCACCTCGACTTCGAAATGATATTGCCCGAGGCGGATGACCAGATGGTCGCCGGGGCCGATGGCCTTGGCGGGTTTGATGCGCGCCTCGTTCATCGTCACCCGGCCGGCTTCCACTGCATCGACAGCAAGGCTGCGCGTCTTGAAGAAGCGGGCCGCCCACAGCCATTTGTCGATGCGCAGCTTGTCGTTGTCTTCACTCATATGCCGTCTGGCATTTTCTATATCGGCTCCAAGCCCGAAACAGGGAGTCGCTATTTCACGCAGTCCACGTAGTACACGCAATCACCGTTGCTCTTCTCCGCCACCAGCCCGTGAATATCGGTCTCGAAGCCGGGGAAACGCTTGTTGAAATCGCGCGCGAACCTGAGGTAATCGACGATGGTCTTGTTGAAACGTTCACCCGGGATCAGCAGGGGAATGCCCGGCGGATAGGGCGTCAGAAGTACGGCAGTGATACGCCCTTCCAGATCGTCGATGGAAACGCGCTCGATCTCGCCGTGCGCCATCTTGGCAAACGCATCCGACGGTTTCATCGCCGGCACCATGCTAGACAGATACATCTCGGTGGTGAGGCGTGCCACATCGTTGGCTTTATAGATACCGTGGATCTGGTCGCACAGGTCGCGCAGGCCGATCTTTTCATAGCGCGGGTTCTTGACGATGAATTCCGGCAGCACGCGCCACAACGGCTGGTTCTTGTCGTAATCGTCCTTGAACTGCTGGAGCTCGGTCACCATGGTGTTCCAGCGTCCCTTGGTGATGCCGATGGTGAACATGATAAAGAAGGAATACAGGCCGCATTTCTCCACCACCACGCCGTGCTCGGCAAGATATTTGGTGACGATGCTCGCCGGGATGCCGCTATCAGCAAAATCGCCGTCCACATCCAGACCCGGCGTAATGACCGTGGCCTTGATCGGGTCGAGCATGTTGAAGCCTTCGGCGAGTTTGCCGAAGCCGTGCCAGCGATCCTCGGTGCGCAGCACCCAGTCCTCGCGCTCCGCCATGCCTTCTTCGGAAAGGTAATCGGGCCCCCACACCTTGAACCACCAATCCGCGCCCCACTCTTCATCCACCTTGCGCATGGCGCGGCGGAAGTCGAGTGCCTCAGCGATGGACTCTTCCACCAGCGCCGTGCCGCCGGGCGGTTCCATCATTGCTGCCGCCACGTCGCACGAGGCGATGATGGCGTATTGCGGCGAAGTCGAGGTGTGCATCAGGTAGGCTTCGTTGAAACAGTCGCGATCCAGTTTGCGCGACTCGCTGTCGCGCACCAGAATTTGCGAAGCCTGGCTCAAGCCGGCCAGCAATTTGTGCGTGGATTGAGTGGAGAAAATCATGGATTCTTTGGCGCGCGGCCGGTCGCGGCCGATCGCGTGCATGCTCTTGTAAAAATCGTGGAAGGCCGCGTGCGGCAGCCATGCTTCGTCAAAATGCAAGGCATCGATCTTGCCATCCAGCATCTCTTTCAGCATTTCCACGTTGTACATGACACCGTCGTAAGTGCTCTGCGTAATGGTGAGGATGCGCGGCTTCTTGGCCTTGTCTTTGATGAAAGGATTGGCGTCGATCTTCTTCTGGATGGTCTCGCGCTCGAATTCGGATTTCGGGATCGGCCCGATGATGCCGAAGTTGTTGCGCGTCGGCGTCAGGAATACCGGCACCGCGCCGGTCATCATGATCGCATGCAGGATGGACTTGTGGCAGTTGCGGTCCACCACCACGATGTCGTCCGGCGCCACCATCGAGTGCCACACGATCTTGTTGGAAGTCGAGGTGCCGTTGGTTACAAAAAACAGGTGGTCGGCATTGAAGATGCGCGCCGCATTGCGTTCGGAAGCCGCAACCGGACCCGTGTGGTCGAGCAACTGTCCCAGTTCGTCCACCGCGTTGCACACGTCGGCGCGCAGCATGTTCTCGCCGAAGAACTGGTGGAACATGCGCCCCACCGGAGACTTCAGGAACGCCACGCCGCCGGAGTGGCCCGGGCAGTGCCAGGAGTAGGAACCGTCCTGCGCGTAGTCCACCAGCGCGCGGAAGAACGGCGGCGCCAGGGTATCGAGATAGGACTTGGCTTCGCGGATGATGTGGCGCGCCACGAATTCCGGCGTGTCCTCGTGCATATGGATGAAGCCGTGCAGCTCGCGCAGGATGTCGTTCGGGATGTGGCGCGAGGTGCGAGTTTCGCCGTATAGATAGATCGGTATGTCGGCGTTCTTGAAGCGGATCTCCTCCACGAATGCGCGCAAGGTGCGCAGCGCGACTTCGGTTTCTTCCTCGCTCCCCGCGCCGAATTCCTCGTCGTCGATGGACAGCACGAAAGCCGATGCGCGGCTTTGCTGCTGTGCGAACGAAGTCAGGTCGCCGTAACTGGTCATGCCGACGACTTCAATGCCTTCTTTTTCCAGCGCATCGGCGAGATCGCGAATGCCGTGGCCGCTCGCGTTTTCCGAACGGAAGTCTTCATCGATGATGATGATGGGGAAATTGAATTTCATGGATAGCTCCCTACAGGGGATTACAGATTAAAGTGGCGCAGATTGTCGCAGGTTTTATAGGCGCAATGTAAAGGAAGAGAAACCGCCCATTTCCTTCATTTCGCTTTTCTCCCCAATACTTCCTCAAAGTAGGACTCAAGTCTTTTCTCTAACTCAGTCATATTTTCAAATTCTCGCGCATTATGAATCGAGAGATCGAAGTGCAACGGCGTTCCTTTCTTTCGGAAAAGAATTGGCCGCTTTCCAATAGCATGGGCATAACCTATTTCGTAGTACACATTTGGGCGCTCTAAAGAGAGGTCTGCAATTAAGAATTCGCACTCGCGGATTTGCTGCAATACGACATCTGTTATTTGCTGTTGGTGCTCGATCTCATCTGCCCGTACTGCACTAATTCCAAATTTGGCACATATCGATTTAATAGATTTAAGAACATCCTGCAAATCTGGCTTGCTTGAGTCAATTGGCATAATTACAAATGCCGTATTAGGTTTTTGCTTTACGTCATCACCAGTTGCCACACTGGGCAAAACATTCAGTGGAAACCAATTCGTCGGTGCGGTTCCGACGCCTGTTGCGGGCTTCCATGTATAGAACTCTTCCATCAGGTTACTGAGATTTTCATAGGAAAGATATGCGTCATACCCTTCATCTCCAGAGGGAAATGCTATAGACGAATAGCCACGACTATTGCCACTGGACGACGGGCTGCCAACAAAATTTCCTAGGTCATTCATCAAACGAAGTGCCACCTCCACATCGCGTTCCTGTAGGCCAGTTCTTTCGGCCAAATCGGAAGCAGAAACCTTATCAATAGCGGGCGCCCCAAGAATCATTTCTTTAATCTTGGCAATAATTTGGTGTACTTCACCAAAAATTCTGCTGTCAGGATCAATGTGCCATATCCCAACAAGACTCAGGTGATCATACCGATAAAGGCGTGAGTCAATCTTTCTAGGGTCAAATCTGTTCGGGATTTGCCCGTACAGCTTCACCTTAGTTTTCCTGACATCAAATTCCTGACTCTGATAAACCTCGCACAGCCAAAGCCTTTCATGCTCAGTCAACTGTGCTTTCTGGAAGGTATATTCCACTTGAAGACTCCTATGGATTCAGCATCAGACTTGTTTGCCAGATGGATAAGGATTTTCAAGGTGTGCGACCAGTTCGGCAAGCACACGGAGAAACTGCTGCTCGTCGCAGCCCATGAGCGCCGCATCTTCGAGCGCATCCTGGCAGACCTGGCGGATCTCGGCGAGGTTCTCCTGCAACACCTTATTCTTCTCCACGCAGGCGACGATCTTGCCTTCGGGAGTGCGCCAGATAATTTGTTGTTCTGTGATCATTTAATATGAAAACCTGATTAGCCACAGAGACCACAAAGAGAGCGTGCAGAGGTTTTCTCTGTGTACTCTGTGGTCTCTGTGGTCTCTGTGGCAAAAAAAGGGTTGTTGCATTTCAGGTCTTCGGCAGCGTGACACCGACCTGGCCCTGATACTTGCCGCCGCGGTCCTTGTAGGAAGTCTCGCACACTTCGTCGCTCTCGAAGAACAGCACCTGTGCCACGCCTTCGTTGGCGTAGATCTTCGCGGGCAGCGGCGTGGTGTTCGAGAATTCCAGCGTTACGTAGCCTTCCCACTCGGGCTCAAAAGGGGTCACATTTACAATAATCCCGCAACGCGCATAGGTCGACTTGCCGAGGCAGATGGTCAGCACGTTGCGCGGGATGCGGAAATATTCCACCGTGCGCGCCAGCGCGAACGAATTGGGCGGAATCACGCAAAAGTCGGCTTCCACGTTCACGAACGAATTCGGGTCGAAGTTCTTGGGGTCGACGATGGTGCTGTTGATGTTGGTGAACAGTTTGAATTCGCGTGCACAGCGGATGTCGTAGCCATAACTTGAGGTGCCGTAGGAAACGATCTTCTTGCCGTCCACTTCCTTCACCTGGTTCGGTTCGAACGGGGCTATCATGCCGTGCTGCTCTGCCATGCGGCGTATCCATCTGTCTGACTTGATGCTCATCTAGCTTCCTTGAGGGTTTGTGCGGGCGCGATTTTACCCAATTCCGCAGCCGTGTGCGGGTTTTGCTACAATCGCGGCTTATCCAAGGAACTCTGCAATATGCCGCGTAAAATCCTCGTCACCTCCGCCCTTCCATATGCCAATGGAAGCATCCACTTAGGCCACCTCGTCGAATACATCCAGACCGATATCTGGGTCCGCTTCCAGAAGATGCGCGGCAACACTTGCCATTACGTCTGCGCCGACGACACCCACGGCACGCCCATCATGCTCCGCGCCGAAAAGGAAGGCATCACGCCGGAACAGCTGATCGCCCGCGTCTGGCAGGAACATTACGACGATTTTGCCGCATTCCATGTGGCTTTCGACAATTACGGCTCAACCAATTCGAACGAGACCAAAGAGTCCGCCCAGGGTATCTACCGCACCCTGAAGGCCAACGGCCTGATCGAGGTGCGTTCCATCGAACAGTATTACGACCCGGTCAAGAACATGTTCCTGCCGGACCGCTTCATCAAAGGCGAATGCCCCAAGTGCCATGCCAAGGACCAGTACGGCGACAACTGCGAAGTGTGCGGCGCGGCCTATGCCCCGACGGACCTGATCAACCCCTTCTCCGCCGTATCCGGGGCGAAGCCGGAACTGCGCAACTCCGACCATTACTTCTTCAAGCTTTCCGCCGGCAGCTGCCAGCAGTTCCTGCGCGAATGGACGCGCAGCGGCGCGCTGCAGCCCGAAGCCGCCAACAAGATGCAGGAATGGCTGGGCGCCGAAGGCGAGAACAAACTGACGGACTGGGACATTTCGCGCGACGCGCCCTACTTCGGCTTCGAGATTCCCGATGCACCGGGCAAATACTTCTACGTCTGGCTGGATGCGCCGGTGGGTTACATGGGCAGCTTCAAGCAGCTGTGCAACAAAAGCACCCTCACCCCAACCCTCTCCCGTGGGGAGAGGGAGTCAACACTCCCCTCCCCCGCCGGGGGAGGGGCCGGGGGTGAGGGAACACCCGTCGATTTCGACGCATTCTGGAAT
>JAJXUF010000029.1 GCA_021783175.1 Pseudomonadota bacterium | reverse complement strand
CCGACGTCCCCCCATCCTGAGTAGCACTTCCATCTAGAGTCCGGTTGTCACTGTAGCTGGTTTTGCCGTCAGTTGTCTTGCGTACTCAGCCGGGGTGAGACCATCCAGCGCCTTCTTCGGTCGCTCCTCGTTGTACTCCCGGCGCCAGGCCTCGATGATCACCCTGGCGTGATCGAGATTGAGGAACCCGTGTTCGTTGAGGCACTCGTCACGGAATCTTCCGTTGAACGATTCGATGTAGGCATTCTGGTTAGGTTTGCCGGGCTCGATGAGACGCAAGGTGATATCTCGTTGATGCGCCCAGGTGAGCATGGCGCGAGCGCAGAATTCTTTGCCGTTATCGGTAGGAATCACCTTGGGCAAGCCGCGCCTGGTGGCAAGCGCCTCGAGGATGCGCGTGACGGCCAGGCCGCCGATGGCCCGTTCCGGTGTGACCAAGACGGCCTCAAGGGTCGCGTCATCGACGATAGCCAGGTTCTTGATGACCCGCCCGTCAGCACTGCGATCGAAGACGAAATCCATCGACCAGACCTCGTTCGGCGCCTGGGGTCTTACCAAGGGCTGGCGATCGGTGATCGGCACCTTCTTGCGCCGGCGGCGCTTGAGCTTGAGGTTTTCCTGCGCATAGAGCCGGTCGATGCGCTTGTGATTGACGAGGAGCCCTGCCTGGCGCAGCTTCAGATAGATCATCCCGGCCCCGTAGCGCCGGTGACGGAAGGCGAGCGTCCGGATCCGCGCACGCAGTGCTACATTGCGATCCGGCACTGGCTGGTAACGCAGGCTACTGGCGCTCATCTTCACCACCCGCAGCGCATGACGCTGCGAGAGCCCCTTAGTCCATCATGGTCCGCACCACGGCCCGGCGCTGTGGTGCCGTTACCACTTTTTTCGCAGCACCTCGCGGGTCACCTCCTTTTCCAGCATGGCTTCGGCCAGGAGCTTCTTGAGTTTGGCGTTCTCGAGCTCGAGGGCCTTCAAGCGCTTGGCATCGGACACGTCCATCCCGCCGAACTTACCGCGCCACAGGTAATAGCTCGCTTCCGAGAACCCGTGCTTGCGACAGAGTTCCTTCACTGGCATCGCCGGCATCGGCCTCGCGCAAAAAGCCGATGATCTGTTCGTCTGAAAAACGCTTCTTCATGTCCAATCTCCTGTCCTGGTTGATGATTGGACTCTAAATCGGGGTGCTACTCAAAGGTGGGGGGGACGTCGTTTCCACCGCATGCTTACGCGATCCGACAAATCGATTTTACTCGGACTTTGGATGAGACAATTCGGTCCCTTGACATTCCTCACTCACCCCGCGTAACGTCCTACTTGGACGAGGAGAAATCGCGCACTGGGTCAGGATAATACCTTCGGGCGCGGTCACAATAATGAAAATGGCAAGACCTGCGGATGAGGTCTCTGTGTTTTCCAAAAAAAAATTGCGAATAAGCATTTGGTATCGTGCAAATTGGAGCGCTTGCCTCCACATTTCCTACGCACGCGATACCGATCCATCAGCTATCTCAAAATCTTGCTGTGCTTGGCCGCTGTACGCTGGCAACAGGCGAGAATTTTCTTTTTTGAAATCACGATAGGTTGACGGGAGGATCGCGCAGGCAAAAACGCAAATGCTAAGACCATGAACTTCCGCTGGACGCATTTCAAAGGAAACCACGCTACTCAAAATAGAAAATCTATGCTCAACCTGGAGGAGGATACGGAAATGAATATTATGAAGTTTCTGTTAGCGTCGTTGGTGTCGTTCTTGCTTCTGTATGGTACCGCCGAAGCGAACTCCAAAATTAGCGTGGTAACCTGTGGAGCCGACCCGAGCGGCCAGGTTGACTCAGCGCCTGCAATCAACAAATGCCTGGAATCAGCCGGTCCACAGACTGCGGTTTACTTTCCGCCGGGCGCCTACAAAATCGGCAGCACATTGCAGATTACGAACAATTTCGTAACCCTATACGCCGATACTCCCGCTTCCGCCCAACTTAATTTCAGCGGTTGTGGCGACATGGTGGAATTTTCTAAACCAAGGCCAAACATCATATTTAATGGAGGGATCCAGAATTTATTTCTGTACGGAGATGGGCATTGTACCCAAACTGCAGTGCATGTCGTGGATTCCAGCTGGATATCAGTGGACAACACACGAATAAGCGGCTTTGCGGATGCTACTGGCCAGAGCGTTGGAGTTCAAACGAATGGTCGGGAGGGATTCATCCTTCATAATGATTATATCTCCGCAAATCAACCGATACTTATTGGAGTAAACCCGGATGACGGGCCATATTATTTGGATGCCGATCACTTCCACTTCAGCAATCTTTATACCCAGGTTATCGGAACGAATTGGCACATCACCATGCAGAATGGAGTCGTGCTCACGAACACAACGATCGACGGCGAAAACGCTATGGTGCAAGGGTGCGGAATTTTGAGGTGGATATCTATCAGCTCGCCTGACGCAGTTAGTAATCATCTTAGACTTTCTAACATACGTGATGAGCAGTTGGCGTCCGGATGCCCCAGCAACACTGATATCGATATTGAGTTACCCGTTGCACTCCAGAGTTTGATAATTGACAACGTGCATCTGTCGGGGCCCTTTGCCGCCGGTTACACAGCAATCACGTTGCACAATGTGGAAGGGGTGACAGTACGCGATTCAATGTTTGAAGATGCCCCATCAGCCGCCGCACCTGCAACTTTTATTAATGCCTCTCTTATCAGATACATTGATCTAGAAAATAACCATATTTTCCCCTATGCATCGTCGATCGTAGCAACGGACGATTCCAACCCTCCTGTTTCCCTAGTTTGGAAGGCAGGACCATATACTGGGAAGGAATGTTGTTATCAAGTCGACGGAACAGGACCATGGCTTAGAACCCCAGACTCAGGGATTCTGGGACAACCGTAAGAATCATCGGCCGGTATCCTGCCTTCAACTGGGAGCGCATGTCACCCATACGAGAATTCTTGAGACCATCGTGGGCGTCGCGGGTAGCCTCGCGTAACCGTACGCAGGCAGGCCACGGCCATGTGCTATATTGATTGCTGCCAAACGCTTTTGGGCCTCGCACCGCGCTGGCGGTTAGCGCGGTGCGCATCATCAAATCGGCAGCGGGGACGCTTTTTGGGAGAAATCGCCGTGACCGCCAATCTCACTCGTAATACCTTGTTTTCACGCGCGGTGTGTCCAGACGTTGATCAGGTATCCTTTCCGACGGCGACCGATTCAACCCTCAACTTCGACTTCAATTTTTGTTTTCGCGCAAAAACTCTCCAAGTAATGTAGTCTTGGGCTTTCGCGTCGTTGAAGTCTAGTGTCGGGTGCACTCGCCTCGAAGGAGTGCGCAAGACAGCTGAAGGCAAAACCCGCTACGGTAACAACCGTACTCTTGATCTAAGTTCCACTCAGGCTGGGGGACGTCAAATTCCGACCTAGCCACTTTTATTTTCGAAAGACTCACCTACGACACTGACGACTGATTGGCCGTCTGGGGAAGCACGACGTTGACCTACGATGTCGATGCCAATCTCAGCCCGCTGGGAACATAGTAACGGGGCGTCGGCCGCTCCGAGCGCTTGAAAGCCTGACAGGGGACAGCTCACGTGACCCCGGTATTGGGGGGCCTTTTCCGGCTAATATGTGGTGCGGACAGGAATTCTTGGCAAGCCGTTTTTGGTTGACCCTCGAGCAAATTGATGGCCAAACCGTAAGGGTCGGGTTGATGGCTCTTGCTGAGTTCAAATCGATAGAGGCCGCCGCCTGCCTCAGTCATTGTAAAATAGTTCTAATAAAAGTATGGGGTTAGTCGGTTTGGTGCCAGGAAATAAGTGCTGATAGGAGATAATCCAGCGAGGCGGTGCTTGAGATCGAAGCGGGTTTACTTGCAACTAAAGCGTTGTCTCGCCGGCGATTTAATACTTATAAGTGCCGTTGTGGCTTTTGGCAAAAAGGCTTATAATCTGCGCCGCTAAGAAGTCGGAATAAGTGGGCCAGGCGCCCACTTTTGCGTTTTTGGGGCATGAATTTATGCACGAGGGCAATGCCAAACTGCGCGCCCTGCTAGAACCGGTAATTGAGGGTCTAGGTTTCGATCTTGTCGACGTCGAAATGGCAGGAGGGGGTGGCAATGCGGTCCTGCGTGTATATATCGACAGCCTTGGTGGGATAACGGTCGACGACTGCGCCACAGTCAGCCACCAGGTTAGCGCGTTACTCGACGTAGAAGACCCGATTCCAGGTCATTACACCTTGGAAGTGTCTTCGCCGGGTCTTGATAGACCGCTGGTAAAGCGCGAGGATTTTCAGAGATTTGCCGGCGATGTGGTCAAGGTCAGGATGGCGCGACCGATTTTGGGGCGGCGAAATTTTACCGGCCGCCTGGCAGGCTTGGAAGGTGAATCGATCGTCATTGATGTGGACGAAGAGAGTTTCCAACTGCCATTAAAAGATATTGAAAAGGCACGACTCGTGCCGAAGTACAAATGACAGGTCCCGTGGGGGCATTTTATGGGTCACGAGATTTTGATGGTAGTAGATGCCGTATCCCGCGAGAAAGGGGTGGAGCGTGAGGTTATCTTCCAGGCGCTGGAAGCTGCCTTGGCGACTGCCACGCGCAAACGGTACAAGGAAGATATCGACGTGCGTGTGTCGATCCATCGCGAAAGCGGTGACTACGACACCTTCCGTCGCTGGGAAATACTGCCCGACGAGGTCGAGGAAATTGAATTTCCCGATCGCCAATTTCGCGTGCGCGATGCTTTGACGCGTGACCCCAACGCGGCGGTCGGTGGCTTTATCGAACAACCGCTGGAGCCGGTCGAATTCGGCCGTATCGCCGCTCAGGCCGCCAAGCAGGTCATTGTGCAGAAGGTGCGCGAGGCCGAGCGCGAGCAAATCGTCAATCTCTTTAAGGAGCGTACCGGGCAGCTTGTAACCGGTGTGGTCAAGCGAATGGAGCGCGGGGATGCTATTGTCGACCTCGGGGCAGCCGAGGCGCTGTTGGCCAAGTCGGCGATGATTCCGCATGAGGGTCTGCGTCCGGGTGATCGTATTCGCGCCTATCTCGACGATGTTCACTCCACACCGCGCGGACCCCAGCTTTTTCTGAGCCGTACCGCGCCGCGATTGGTTGTCGAGTTGTTCAAGCTTGAGGTGCCTGAAGCGGGTGAGGGTTTGATCCAGATTCATGGCGCTGCACGTGATCCGGGCCTGCGTGCCAAGATCGCGGTGAGCTCGAAGGATCCGCGTATTGATCCCATTGGTGCCTGCGTGGGCATGCGCGGCATGCGCGTCCAGAGTGTCTCTAACGAGCTTGCCGGTGAGCGCGTGGACATCATCCAGTGGTCTCAGGAACCAGCACAATTCGTCATCAACGCCCTTGCTCCGGCTGAGGTTCAGTCCATCGTAGTGGACGAAGAACTACACAGTATGGACGTGATTGTGGACGAAACTCAGCTTTCGCAGGCCATCGGACGCGGTGGCCAGAACGTGCGCCTGGCATCGGAGCTGACCGGTTGGGAACTTAATATCATGACCGAGGAAGCAGCCAGCGAGAAAGGCGCGACCGAGGCGGCCGCGATACAGCAACTGTTCATGGAACAGCTTAACGTTGACGAGAATGTGGCCGGAATCCTGGTTCGTGAAGGCTTTACCAGCCTGGATGAAGTGGCGTATGTCCCCAAACAGGATATGGTTGCGATTGAGGGTTTCGACGAGGATCTCGTTGAAGAATTGCGTAACCGCGCACGCGATGTCCTTCTGACCAAGGCTATCGCGCTGGAAGAGAAAATTGATATGGCCGAGCCAGAGAAGGATCTTCTGGATGTCGAAGGCATGGATGAGCATACTGCGCGCCTGCTCGCCAGCCACGGTATTAAAAACATGGAAGAACTTGCCGAGCAGTCGGTTGATGAGCTCATGGAGATCAAGGGTCTCGATGAAGAGCAGGCACGCCAGCTAATCATGGCAGCGCGCGCCCCATGGTTTGATAAACCGGAAGCCTAAACCAAAACAGGATCTATGTCCGATACTACCATCAAAAGCTTTGCCGCCCAGATCGGCATTTCGGCCGACAAGTTGCTCACGCAGCTCGTCGCTGCCGGACTTAGCGATAAGGGTGCCGACGGTAGCTTGAGCGACGAGGAGAAGATGACGCTGCTTACGTATCTGCGCACGCACCATGGTGGCGCAGAAGCGGGAACGAAGAAGATCACGCTCAAGCAGAAATCCGTCAGTCAGATCAAACAGACTACGCGTCTTGGCCCGGCGCGTACCGTACAGGTTGAAGTTCGCAAGAAACGTACTTTCGTCAAACGCAGTTCCATTGAGGAAGCCGCAACAACCGAAGCCGAAGAGCAGCTGGAAGAGGTTGCTGCTCCGATCGAGGTGTCGGCAACGCCTGCACCGGCGCCAGTCGAAGCAGAAATCACCCCGCCGCCAGCGGCGGCCGTAGCACCGTCGGAGCCTGTGGCTGTTGCCGCGGTGGAACCGGCGGCGGCTCCTGCGACAGCAGCCAAGGCCCCCGAGGGGGCAGCCAAGGACGCCAAGAAGCCGGCCGGTCGTCCGGAGAAATTCAAGAAGGGCGAAAAAACAGAGTGGCGCGAAGGGCATGCGCGTGAGCGTTCAGAGCTTCACGTCGCCGACGCCAAGAAGTTGCGGCGCAAACCCCGGCCGCTGACAAAGAAGCCGATCCAGACGAGCATGTCTGGACAGCACGCTTTCGAGATGCCGACCGAACCCGTAGTGCGTGAGGTTCTGCTGCCTGAAACCATCACCGTTGCCGAACTCGCCCAAAAGATGTCGGTGAAAGGCGTGGAGGTCATCAAGGCTCTGATGCAGCTAGGCATGATGGTCACCATCAATCAGGTCATTGATCGCGATACTGCAATCATTCTGGTCGAGGAAATGGGGCATATCGCCAAGGTCGCCAAGCCTACAGACCCGGAAGCACTGCTCGGCGGGGCTGCTCGGCCGGAAGGTGAAACCGAAACGCGACCGCCGGTGGTTACCGTTATGGGCCACGTCGATCACGGCAAGACCTCTCTGCTTGACTACATCCGCAAGACCAAGGTGGCGAGCGGTGAAGCTGGCGGCATTACGCAGCACATTGGTGCCTACCACGTCGAAACGCCCAAGGGTGTCGTGACTTTTCTCGATACGCCGGGCCATGAGGCGTTTACCGCAATGCGCGCACGCGGTGCCAAGGCGACTGATATAGTGATTCTGGTCGTGGCGGCTGATGACGGTGTCATGCCGCAAACCATTGAAGCCATCCATCATGCGCGCAATGCTGGTGTGCCCATAGTCGTTGCGGTCAACAAAATCGACAAGCCTGGCGCCGAACTCGACCGAGTTAAGCAGGAGCTCGTGGCTCAACAGGTAGTCCCCGAGGAGTGGGGCGGCGAAGATATATTCGTCAATGTGTCAGCCAAGACTGGTCAAGGCATCGATGATCTGTTCGACGCTGTCTTGCTCCAGGCCGAGTTGCGCGAACTGAAAGCTGTGAAGACTGGTCCAGCGACGGGCCTGGTCATCGAGGCGCGTCTGGACAAGGGCCGTGGCCCGGTGACGACCGTGCTCGTTCAGCAGGGCACGCTGCGCAAGGGTGACGTAATACTTGCCGGTCATGAGAGCGGCCGCGTGCGTGCCATGGTCGACGAGAACGGGCGCGGCGTGAAAGAAGCCGGTCCGTCCATCCCTGTAGAAGTCCAAGGACTTACCGGTGTTCCCAACGCCGGCGACGAAGTTGTCGTCGTCGAAAGCGAACGCAAGGCGCGGGAAATTGCACTTTATCGCCAAGGAAAATTCAAGGACGTCAGGCTTGCCCGGCAGCAGGCAGCCAAGCTATCCAATGTCTTCCAGCAGATGCAGGAAGGCGAGGCCAGGACGCTGTATCTGGTCATCAAGGCCGACGTTCAGGGTTCGGTTGAAGCGCTTACCGATGCGCTGGAAAAGCTTTCGACAGAAGAGGTCAAGGTCAAGGTTGTTCACGGCATGGTCGGCGGAATCAACGAATCCGACGTGAATCTTGCGCGCGCATCACAGGCAGTGATTATCGGCTTCAATGTGCGCGCTGACTCCGGTGCGCGCCGGTTGATAGATTCGGAAGGCGTAGATGTGCATTACTACAATGTCATCTACGACGCGGTGAATGACGTCAAGTCGGCACTTACCGGAATGCTCAAACCGCAGTTCAAGGAAGAAGTGGTCGGGCTTGCCGAGGTGCGCGAAGTGTTCAAGGCGCCCAAGATCGGAGCAATCGCCGGCTGTTATGTTTCGGAGGGCGTGGTGCGGCGCAACCGTCCGGTTCGCATCCTGCGCGACAACGTCGTTATCTTTCAGGGCGAAATCGACTCGCTGCGACGCTTCAAGGATGACGTGAACGAGGTCAAAGCTGGCCTGGAGTGCGGCATTGGCATCAAGAACTACAACGACATACACAGCGGCGATCAGATCGAAATATTCGATAAGGTTGAGGTAGCGCGGTCGCTTTGACCGTCCGGCCGATGCGCAAGGGTACGAGCAGAACCCGCCGAATCGCCGAACTTCTTCAAAGGGAACTGGCGGTATTGATCGCGCGGGAATTAAACGATCCGCGACTGACGCATGTCACGCTGACCGGTGTGGATGTGGCGCCCGACCTGTCGCATGCCAAAATATATATTACCCAGTTGAGCGGAGTGAGTCAGGCCCCGGCAACGCTGGCGGTATTGAACGGCGCGGCCGGCTTCCTGCGGAATGCGCTGCGCAACCGCATTGATCTGCGCGTCATACCTGGATTGCGTTTCATGTACGATGAGTCGGTAGAACGGGGTGCCGAGATCGCGCGCCTGATCGAACGTGCGCGAACCGAAGATGGCGGCGGAAAAAACTGAGCCACTTTTTTATCACGGCAATCAATCTATGAGTGACGTGGCGGTTGCATCGAACGTGCGGAGAAACGCGCGCAATACACGCGACGTCAACGGCATTTTGCTTCTCGACAAGCCGCATGGCATGAGCTCGAATCGGGCACTGCAGGAAGCCAGGGGACATCTGCATGCGCGCAAGGCTGGACACACAGGCAGTCTCGATCCCCTCGCCAGCGGGCTCCTGCCACTTTGTTTCGGTGAAGCTACCAAACTGTCGCAGTTTCTGTTGGATGCCGATAAGACGTACTGGGTCGTAATCCGCCTCGGCCAGGAAACGTCGACTTATGACGCGGAGGGCGAGATTCTGGAGTCACGGTCGGTAACACTTGACCGAAGTGACATCGAGTACGCACTGCGCCAATTCCAGGGGGAAATCGAACAGGTACCTCCGGCATATTCGGCTATCAAACAGGGGGGTCAACCTCTTTATAAGCTGGCTCGTGCCGGCATATCGGTCACGCCGGCGGCGCGCCGGGTGACAATCCATGCGATTCGGTTGTTGAGCTGGCAGCAGGAGCGGGCGGAAATCGAGATTACCTGCACCAAGGGAACCTACGTCCGCAGCCTTGCGCATGACCTGGGCCAGGTGCTCGGTTGTGGGGGGCATGTGGCGGAACTGCGCCGTCTAGCAATGGGCGGGTTTCGGGTGGAGCAGGCAGTCACCATGGCGCATATGCGGGGGCTGTCTGGTCCGGAAGAGTGTTCCGGATTGCTGCTGCCACCGGACCGGGCGGCCGAACGACTGCCCCCGGTCAGTCTATCGCCAAATGCTGCCTACTACCTGTGCCAGGGGCAGGTGATTTCAGCAGGTTCCGGCCTGCCCAAGGGTTTGGTGCGCTTATATGAGGCGGGAGATCGTTTTCTGGGGCTGGGCGAGGTACAGGAGGATGGTCGGGTTGCCCCGCGCCGCCTGATCCGCCTACCGGAACGGCCTGATAATGCAAAAGAAAGCGGTTGAGGTGTGGGTGCGGCGCGGTTAGAATACCGCCCCTCAAAGTTCATAGTGACAGAGATACTGAGTTACGAGGTATTTATAGATGACCCTCAAGGCGGAACAGAAAGCCAAGATCGTAGAAGATTACGCCACCGGCAAGAGCGACACCGGTTCGCCAGAAGTGCAAGTTGCCCTGCTTTCGGCGCGGATTGACGATCTTTCCGGGCATTTTCAGACCCATAAGCAGGACCATCATTCCCGTATGGGGCTGCTGCGCATGGTGAGCAAGCGCAGAAAACTGCTCGACTACCTGAAGAACGTCGACGGAAATCGGTATCGCCAGCTGGTGGCGCGCCTCGGGCTGCGCAAGTAGGCATTCCTCCACGGACAGACTGCCGCCGGCGCGGCGTGTTGCCGGCTGACTCTTTACCCGGCAAACATAGCAGTCTGTCCGATTTCCGCCGTAGAAGTCTTCGTTACCGGCATCGTTTGCGCCTGTCTGCACTAATTTAACTGAGGAACTAGCTTTGAAAATTGTGAAGAAATCGTTCCAATACGGCGATCACGCGGTCACAATCGAGACTGGCGAGATCGCCCGTCAGGCCAGCGGTGCAGTCATGTGTAGCATTGGCGATACCGTGGTCCATGTGACCGCGGTGGGACTCAAAGAGAGTAAGCCAGGCCAGGATTTCTTCCCGCTGACCGTTGACTACCAAGAGCGCACCTATGCCGCCGGGCGTATCCCCGGGGGGTTCTTCAAACGCGAAGGACGCCCATCGGAAAAGGAAATCCTCACTTCCCGCCTGATAGATCGACCGATACGTCCGCTGTTCCCCAAAGGTTTCACCAATGAAGTCCAGGTAATCGCTACCACCATGTCGATTGACCCGGATATCGACCCGGATATTGTCGCCATGCTGGGAACATCGGCGGCCCTGGCGTTGTCCGGCATGCCCTTCAACGGACCAGTCGGCGCTGCCCGTGTCGGTTATCTCGACGGAAAGTATCTGCTGAATCCCGGCAATAAGCTGCTGACGCAGTCCAAGCTTGATCTTGTTGTGGCGGGCACCGAGGCTGCAGTGCTGATGGTCGAATCGGAGGCTGCCGGGCTGTCGGAAGAGATCATGCTGGGTGCAGTGCTGTTCGGCCACGAGCAATTGCGAACCGCAATCCAGGCGATTCGGGAGCTGGCCCGCGAGGCGGGAGTGAAGCCGTGGGATTGGCAGAAACCGGCCGAAAACACCAGTTTGATCGAGAAGGTTACCAAGCTTGCCGAGGCCGATATTGCGGCTGCTTACCAAATCAAGGAAAAACTGGCACGCCAGGACAAGATGGGCGCGGTTCGAGACAGCGTGCTGGCCGAACTGACCAGCGAAACGAGCACCCCCGATGAAATCGAGGCGGTCAAGAACGTCATCAAGAAGCTGGAAAAGAAAATAGTTCGCGGTCGTATCCTTGGCGGACTGCCGCGTATCGACGGGCGCGACACGCGCACTGTGCGGCCAATTACCATACGCACTGGCGTGCTGCCGCGCACTCATGGGTCGGCGCTGTTTACTCGTGGCGAAACCCAGGCGCTGGTTGTAACGACCCTCGGTACGGGACGCGACGCGCAGATCATCGATGCGCTTGAGGGTGAGCGCAAAGAACCGTTTATGCTGCACTATAATTTCCCGCCTTCCTGCACCGGCGAAACGGGGCGCGTCGGTAGCCCCAAGCGCCGCGAGATCGGCCACGGAAGACTTGCAAAGCGCGCAATTGTGGCGGTGCTGCCCGAGATGACGGATTTCCCCTACGTGTTGCGTGTAGTCTCGGAAATTACCGAATCAAACGGTTCCAGTTCCATGGCGACCGTGTGCGGCGCGACGCTGTCCTTGATGGACGCCGGCGTCAAGATCGATGCGCCAGTTGCCGGCATCGCGATGGGTCTCATCAAGGAAGAAGGCAAGTTTGCGGTGTTGACCGATATTCTGGGCGACGAAGACCATCTCGGCGACATGGATTTCAAGGTTGCCGGAACGGCAAACGGCGTTACCGCGCTGCAAATGGACATCAAGATTGAAGGTATCAACCGGGAAATCATGGAGGTTGCGCTCAATCAGGCTAAAGAGGCGCGCTTGCATGTGCTGAAAATAATGCACGACGCGATACCAGCCCCGCGCGACGAGATGTCCGAATATGCGCCTCGCATAATTACTTTCAAGATCAATCCTGAGAAAATTCGCGACGTCATCGGTAAGGGTGGTTCGACCATTCGTGCGCTTTGTGAAGAAACAGGCGCAACCATTGATATCGAAGATGATGGCACGGTGAAAATTGCCTCAGTAGACAACGCTGCCGGTCAGGAAGCGCGTCGCCGCATCGAGCAAATCACGGCGGACGTGGAGGTTGGGAAGATCTACGAAGGCAAAGTCGTGAAGCTCATGGATTTTGGCGCCTTTGTCACGATTTTGCCCGGCCGGGACGGGCTGGTTCATATTTCGCAGATTTCCCACGAGCGTGTCGAGAACGTAAGCGACAAGCTCAGCGAGGGTGAAAGCGTGCGCGTCAAGGTGCTGGAGGTAGACAAGCAAGGGCGAATTCGTCTGAGCATGAAGGCGGTGGAAGAACGCGCCTGATCGCTACGCACCGTCACGTTGAATCAAGAAGGGGCCTTGTGGCCCCTTCTTTTTTACAAAGGTGTATTTGCGACCGCGGTTGCGGAATTGACCGCCGCATGCAGCGTGAGCTGATGTGCCAGAAACCGGGGAATGCGCTGTTCCAGCCAAAAGACTGGGCGCCATGGCCAGCGACCGGTGATAAATCCAACGTGCCCCCCGTGCGCGTGCAGTTCCAGTGTCACTGTGGGGGGTAACTCGTCCGGACCGGGAATGACAGCGCGCGACATGAAAGGGTCATCTACCGCTTGAACCATAAGCGTCGGGATGCTTATTTTCGCCAGATACTGACGCGAGCTTGATCGCGCATAGTAGTCTGAAGCGCCTGCGAACCCGTGCAGCGGAGCGGTGACGGCTTCATCGAATTCCCAGAAATTGCGCGCGGCTGCGGCGCGTTCCGCTGAATACGGCGGCGTTCTGTTCCGGAATTTTCGACGCAACGATCGCTTCAAGCTCGTCAGCAGGTAAGTCTGGTATATGCGCGACAAGCCGATATCAAGTCGCAGTGCCGAGACTTGCAGCTCGAATGGCACGGACACGGCGGCTGCTGCAAAAATGCCGGCGCCGGATCCAACTTCGCCTAGCCACTTGAGAAGGACGTTGCCACCTAGAGAGTAGCCAATGGCGGCAATTGGGGCGTCCGGTTCGCGTTGACGTAGCGTGCGCAATAGAAAATCAAAATCGCCGGTATCACCCGAATGGTATCCACGGGAAAGACGGTTTGGTTCCCCGCTGCAACCGCGGAAGTGCATAACAAGTGGACGCATGCCATGGCGTTCCAGGGCAGAAAATATGCCGCGCGCGTAAGGTGACTGAGAACTCCCTTCGAGCCCGTGGAGTATTACCACCACCGGACCGGTAGCGTTTTTGCTCCAGTCGAGATCGATAAAATCGCCATCCGGCAACTCAAGGCGTTCGCGGCGCGCCGCAATTCGCGGGCGGTGGCGAAACAGAGTGGGCCACAGCGTCTGGATGTGTGCGCTGCGGCACCACCATGTGACGTCGAAGTCGGCGGCCGCGGCTGGTTTGGTTTCAGTCTTCGCCCTGGAGTTGCTTGACGATGTCTTCATTTTCCAAGGTAGAGATGTCCTGTTGGATTGGCTCGCCCCGAGCAATGGCGCGCAGTAGTCGGCGCATGATCTTGCCCGAGCGGGTCTTGGGCAGGTTTTCTGCGAAACGGATTTGATCCGGTTTCGCGATCGGGCCGATCTGCTTTCCCACCCACGCGCGCAGCTCCTCGGCCAGTGCCAAGGCGGCTGCGTCCCTGGGTCGTTCGCTCTTGGTCACTACGAAGGCGAAGATGGACTCCCCCTTGATCTCGTCCAGTTTCCCCACGACTGCAGCCTCCGCAACGCGCGGATGTGCGACGAGCGCCGATTCGATTTCCATCGTGCCCAACCGGTGACCGGAAACCTTCAGTACATCATCGGCACGTCCCATGATCCAGAAATAACCGTCCCGATCGCGGTGGGCGGTATCACCTGCGAGGTAGTAACGGCCTTCGAATTTCCCCCAGTATGTTTCACGATAGCGCTTGTCGTTATTCCACACAGCTCGCAGCATTGATGGCCATGGTCTGCGAATAACAAGCTGCCCGCCTTGCTCTGGATTAGAGATGCTGTGTCCGTCGTCGTCCACGACGTCGGCATCAATCCCGGGAAGAGGTAGTGTGCAGGATCCGGGTTTGGTAGGGACAGCACCCGGGACAGGCGATAGCATGATGGCTCCGGTTTCCGTCTGCCACCAGGTGTCGACGATGGGGCAGCGCTTGGCGCCAATGACACGGTGATACCACATCCAGGCCTCAGGGTTGATCGGCTCACCTACGGTTCCTAGGAGTCGCAGAGACGATAGATCGTGTTTGCTTGGAAAGGAGTCGCCAAGTTTCATGAGGGCGCGAATGGCGGTCGGCGCCGTGTAAAAGATGGTTACGCGGTGATGCTCGCAGATCTTCCAGAATCGCCCTGCGTCAGGGATTGTGGGCGCACCTTCGTACATCAGGATGGTAGCGCCGCATGCCAGGGGTCCATACGCAATGTAGCTATGCCCGGTGACCCAGCCGATATCGGCGGTGCACCAAAAAACATCCGCATCGCGAATGTCGAATACCCATTTCATGGTTGCCGCGGTTACTGCGAGATACCCACCGCTGGCATGCTGGATGCCCTTCGGTTTTCCGGTGGATCCCGAAGTGTAGAGCAGGAAGAGAGGATGCTCGCTGTCTACCCAGACCGGCTCACATTTATCGGGCTGGTTTTCCTCGGCTTCCGTCCACCAGATGTCGCGACCAGGTTGCATGTGCACTGGATTGCCGGCGCGCCGCAGAACAAACACGGTTTCAACGGTCTGGCAGCCGCTGGCAAGCGCATTATCGCATTGCGCCTTGAGTTCTATGACACGACCGCCACGGTGCCCCCCGTCTGCGGTGATGACCGCCCGTGCTCCGGCGTCCTCGATACGGTCGTGCAGAGATCCCGAGGAAAATCCGCCAAAAACCACGGAGTGAATGGCGCCGATACGGGCGCAGGCCTGCATGGCGACGACTGCCTCGGGAACCATAGGCATATAGATCACTACTCGGTCGCCGTGGCCGATACCCCGCGCTTGCAGTGCGTTGGCAAAACGGCAGACGCGCCGGTGCAGTTCGCCATAACTGATGTGCTGAATGTCTCCGGGCTCGCCCTCGAACAGAATCGCAGTCTTGTCCGCATGGTCAGGCAGGTGACGGTCTATGCAGTTATATGAAACGTTGAGCGAGCCCCCAAGGAACCAGGCGTAATAGGGCGCGCGCGACTCGTCGAGTGCAGTCGAAAAAGGTTTATGCCAACTCAGTTCGCGTCGCGCAACATCTGCCCAGAAAGAAACCGGGTCGCGCGCGGCGGCATCGCGCAGTGCCTGGTATTCGGCAAGAGACTTAATGTGCGCGGACGCGCTGAACGCCGCTGGGGGCTGGAAACGCCGCTCTTCCGTAAGAACTGAATCGAGTTTTTCCGTCCGCATTGGGGTTTCCGCGACCGTTGTCCCCGTGTTATATCATTATTCCCGGCGCGCGTTTCAATCGAATCGGTCGCAGCTGAGACCTATCACGCCCAGACTTTCTGCCACCAACGGCGCCTGTTGCCCGGAAGCGGGCGCCGATCCTGCAATGGCTGCGGGGCGATCCGGCTCAGGATCCACCCAGGTAGTGGCGGATTGTCGCTTGAGCCGCACGAGACGCCAAGATTGTTCGGATCGAAAATCTTGACGAAGGTTGGTTCGGTCTTGCTGTCGGTATAAACGATGCCACAGTAGTCTTCGTCGTGTTCTTTATGCAGCAGGGCGTCGATTTCCTGGACAAAGTTGAGCACCTGATCGGCGCTGCTCGGTGCTGTGGGCACCTCTTCGCCTACCGCGTACACATACCAGCCCGCGGCTGCTTGCCGGCGCACCACATTCCAGAATTCGTCCAGCTGGTTCCAGCTGAGCAGGCTCGTGAAATAGCCGCGAAATGCGGTGTAGAATGTTTTGTCAGGCGCCGTTGTTTGCATGTTGTGACCTTGAAAAGTTGTAATGCTCTTTTGGACTTTGGCCTTACCTCTGGTGCCGGTCGCTCGGTCTGGAGCGCGTTGACAACAAAACTATAAACGAACTGGCGGGTAATTCAAAACGGCCGACAGTACCGGTGCCAGTGTCCGATCCGAAACCGGGACCGTGCATTTTCAATTCCGGCTTCGAGAACCAGGCAGAATTTGCTTATGCGGCGCTAGCTTGCAGAGCCGGCGGGCGTCGCCTTCCGCCCCGGGGACTGCAGCGCGTGGGAGGTCTTGACCGCTTGTCGTAGCCGGTAAATAAAGAGACAGCCCGTGCCGGCCAGGGTCCCATTTCGGTGCTTTGTCCGGCAGGTAGGCAGAAATGGCTTTGGGCTTTTTGAATCACTAGTCGACAGCTTGGATCCAGTCGAGCCGTTTACTTTACGGCGGCTGGCCGATTTTGTGGCGCAGTGCCCTGGCCGCTTGCTGGGTGCGCACTTTCTCCCCGGGGGGAGACTGACGGCGACTTCGCGGGCTTGCTGGCGTTTGACTTTGGTGGCGCCAAGCTATCGGCCAACGCGCTGAAACGCGGGAAAAGGACGATCTCGATGCGGCGGTTCTCGCTTCGACCCAGGGTCGTCTTGTTGCTCGCGACAGGATGATATTGCCCCATTCCAACCGCCTCCATGGCTGCTGGATTAACGCCGGCATTCTCTTGCAGGAAGCGCACCACGTTTGTTGCGCGCGCTGTAGACAGCTCCCAATTTGTCGGATAACGATTGCGCAGTGGTTTGCCAGGCGGTACGTTATCAGTGTATCCCTCGACGCGTATCGTTTTGTCCTGCACCTTGGAAAGGACCGCGCCAACGCGTCTGAGTACTTGGCGCCCCTGCTGGCTGATTTCTGCATGGCCCGACGGGAACAGTATCTTGTTCACAATGTCGACTGACAGCCTATCGGCAAGTTGCGTGATCTTTACCTGTCCCTGTGCGACTTCCTGCTGCAGGCTTTTAATCATCTCGTCCCGAGTGCTGCGGACTTTGGCAATTTCTTGTTCTTTTTGTTTGGAGATTTTGGCGACTTCCTCGCTCAGCTGACTGGACAGGTAAATCACATTTTCCTTCAGACGCACGTTCTCCATCTTTGTGTCCTGGTTTTTTTGGTCCAGCTCAGAAATCTGCTGGCGCAGCTGCGCGCCGTATCCCCAATAGAGGTAGGCCGCGATACCCGTCATAATGAGCCCGAATACGAACAAAATCCGGGAAAAGTTGTTCCACATTGACGAAATTCCTCCGATTTCTGCTGCTTAGTCAACTGCAGCGACGATCAGCATAGCAAGCCTGGCGTGAGCTCGCCTAGTGAGTTCGCTTGCCGCACCGAATTTTGCGCGCTTGTATTTTGGTTTAAGCTGGTGACTGGCGTCTTGCGGCTGGATTCGTGAAACGGACATGCGAAAAACCGCCAATGAAAACTCTGTGGTTCTTGCCCTTGGTGGTGGGGGTGCGCGCGGCCTAGCGCATATAGGTGTGCTTCAGGTGCTCGCGGAAGAGGGGATCCGCGTGCGTGCAATTGCCGGGACCAGTGTCGGCGCCGAAATCGGCGCACTCTTTGCAAGCGGTATGCCACTGCCGGAACTTTTGGATATCGCGACGACCTTTGATTGGAAACAGACGCTGCAGCTCTTCTTGCCGGATCTTCCATCAGGCGGTTTGGTTTCCGGCAAGAAGGTAATGGACTTTTTGAACCAAAAAATGGGTGGCCGCGTCATTGAAAATCTTGATATCGGCTATGCGGCGATTGCTGCCGACCTTGAAACCGGCGAGCAGGTGGTGTTGGATCGGGGATCTCTCGTGGATGTCGTGCGTGCCAGCATTTCCGTGCCTGGGATTTTTTCGCCCTATTTTCTCGATGGCCGCTATTTCATTGATGGTGGGGTGGTTAATCCGCTGCCGTTCGACGTGGCGAGAGAGCGATTTGGAGGCCCGGTACTTGCTGTGGCTGCGCATTCCGGCGCGCGTGCGTTCACCAAGCGGGAAATGCAGCCGGTGCGCGCACATCAATGGGAAGATCGCGTTAACCAGTTGCTGCAGCAGCCATGGATAGGGCCGGTAGAGGGGTTGCGACAATGGCTGCAGGATTTGCTGGACAGCCACCATAGCGTTGGCGAGCGACTGGTCCAGCCGACGTGGCGCGCGCGCCAGGTGTTGGATCAGGTCATGGCAATTATGCAGGCACAGAACGTGCAATTGCGCTCCACCATTTCTGCCCCCGATGTAATGCTTGTGCCGGACGTTAGCAGCATAGATTCATTTGAGTTTTATCGTGGAGCGGAGGCCCTTGCCGCGGGACGCGCGGCTGCTGAGGCAGCGCTGCCCGCAATTGTTAAATGTCTCGGCCGCTAGACTGTCTACTCAGGGGTGACTGGATTGCGCTGCGCCACGCTGTTCCCCGCTCTATGCGCGAAGTGGCAATGTTTCTGCCAAAATTTCCGCTGGCTGGCGCACGCCGGCATTCCGTCAGTCGGCAATTGAGCGAATTACCTTCGCCGGGTTTCCTCCGACAAGCGTGTTCGGTGGGACGTTTTTGCTGACCACGGATCCCGCTGCGACGACAGAGTTCTCGCCTACCGTCACTCCGCCGATAATCGTGGCGCCGGCTGCAATCCAGACGTTCCTTTCAATCACGATAGGCTTTGCAATTACGAAGTCCCGCCGCTGGGAAGGTTTAATGGGATGAGCAGAGGTAATAAGGCTAACGTTCGGTCCGATCATCACATCGTCCGCGATATCGATTCCCCCATGATCATAAAAGGTGCAATTCTGGTTGACGAAAACATTGCGCCCGACCCTGATATCGACCCCGCCGGTTGTGTAGAACGGTGGAATCAATAAAAAGCTGTCGTCCACTTTCTTGCCAAGGAGTTCGTTGAACAAGGTTCGCACTTCGTCCGCATCGTTGAACGTCAAACGGTTGAGTTTGGCAGTTATAGCCATCGCTCGTTTGATGTTTGCCAACATGGTGGCGGATTCAGCTGTTCTCCTGGGAGTTATTTTTGTGCGATTGTCATTAGCCATTTTCTGTTTCCTTAGTAACGGCTGGATTGCAAGCACGCGAAATAGATAAGCCATTCGCGATGCTATCGATAAGGCCTGCAAGCAAATAGGCACTTTTCACTAAAGTCAACCGTCCGGCGTGCATTGAGTCTAGCGATGTAATTCGCACGCTGGTCACAGGGGGCGACATTTGTCCGGATTGATGATCATGGCTCGGCAACGCCAGCCTAAGGAAGCGGTGCGAACAAGGCACTCCAATACCCATTGCATCCCACTTGGGTATCCTTTCGAAGATTGACCGACATTGCGCGCTGGTCCGGCGATGCGCCAACCTGCGGTCTGTTCGTCGGCGTTTACAAGCGGATTTTACAGCCTAGCAATTTGAGTTGGATTTCTGATAGTAAAAGCCATCGGACCAGTTGATGCTCATTTGGCGGCGCACGTCGGCTTCGTGTTGGTCCAGCATTGCTGCGCCGTAGTAATGACCCTGGGCCCAGTTCACGCCGATTTCGCGCAGTGCATCAACCTGCTCGGCATTTTCCACGTGTTCCGCGAGAGTCACTAGGCCGAGTTCGGTGGCGGTGTTCTGGATCCCGCGCACGATAGCCCGCACGCGGGGTTCCGCAATGTACTGTGTGAAGCGACCGTCAATCTTAAGATACGAAACCGGCAGATCAGCGAGATAATGAAATGACGAATAGCCGCTTCCAAAATCATCCAATGCCAGTTGCAAACCTAGCTCAAGAAACGGATCGAGCATGCGGCGCGTAAGTTCAGGGCTGTCAAGCAGTTCGCGCTCGGTGATTTCTATAACCAGAGGAAAGTTCTGCGCTATCATGCTTTGATCAGACGCGTAGAGGCTTTTCGCGGATCCGAGCAGTTCCTTGAATAGCTCCGGATGGCGCAGCAGATCTCCAGAGATATTTACGAAATGGGTGATCGGCTTCTGTTTATGTACGTATGACAAGTAGCGGTGAAATGCGCTTAGAACGACAGTGCGGTCGATTCTATGCGTCAGCTGAAACTGGCTGGCAACAGCCATGAATTCCTCGGCCGCAACAACCTGGCCGTCTGTGCCGATAATTCGTGCCAGAGCCTCTTCCGCAACAATTTTTCCCGATTGAACGTCGACAATTGGCTGGTATGCGGGCATCACGCGTTCCTCGCGCAAAGCCGTAACTAGTTCATGTCCCATATGCATTGCGTGATGCTTAAGGTTCGCCGCCGCGACAATGCGATTGCGACCTGTTTGTTTCGCGTGATGCAAGGCCTCATCCGCGGACACCAGCAATGTCTTTACATCTTGGCCATCGTCAGGAAACGTGGCCAGTCCGAAGCTTGCGGTAATATTAATGATTGCGGAATCGACCCGAAAAGCCGTGTTGGCGATAGCAATCCGCAATTCTGCTGCAATTGCCGCAGTTCTCTGTTGATTCGCATTTGGCACTACGCATAGAAATTCATCACCTGCCCAGCGACCAAACTTGCCACGCGTGCCGAGGGTTCTTTTGGCGATCTTAGCAAGGTCATTAAGTACTGCATCGGCGCGCTTATGTCCAAAGCGGCCATTGACGAGCTTAAAACGGTCGATACTGAAAAGGATAAGCGCAAAGTGACGGCCGCGGGCCCGGCTGTTTCTGCAGATGGTCTCGAGATTGTTCTGAAAATTGGAGCGGTTAATGTGCACGCATCACGTCTCAAGTGCGGGAAGAATTCGGGCCGCCACAGGCGGAATTCCCGTGCTTCTGAGCAAAGCGGCGGAAGTTAAGCGGATGCGGAACTGCTTTCCAGATACCGAACCGCTGTTCAGCCGCTTGCAACAATGTAGTGGCGGTGATCACTGAGGGCCGAGCAATCCGCGCAGATTTGCCAGGTGTGCGTCGGCGCGTTCCTGGCGCTGTTGTGGATCGGCGGGCCCGCCTTCATTTTCCCATTGAAGGTCGTCGGTTGGCAGCTCGGAGAGGAAACGGCTTGGCTCGCAGTCGATGATCTCGCCGTGGCGCTTTCGGCGTCGCGCCAGGGAAAAACTTAAGGTTTTGCGCGCGCGAGTTATGCCGACGTATACGAGACGGCGTTCTTCTTCGATCGTGTCCTGCTCCATGCTGTTGCGATGGGGCAGGAGGCCTTCTTCCATTCCAGCAATAAACACGTGCGGAAATTCAAGTCCTTTGGCGGCATGCAATGTCATGAGAGACACCTGGTCGACATCCGCATCGGGTTCATCATTATCCAGCATTCCGATCAGGCAGATGCGCGCGACGATTTCGCCAAAGGATTGTTCCGCATCTTGCGATGAGAGTCTTTGCATCCACCCGAGAAGATCATTTACGTTTTGCATGCGCCTTTCAGCAGCCGGCAAGCTGTCTGACGTGTCCTGCAGCCAGGTCTCGTAGCCGACATCGCCTAGAGCCTCGCGTGCCAGAGCCGCTGGTTCACTTTCCTGTGCGCGGCCGGCGCAATCCACAATCCATGTTGTGAACCGACGCAGCGCCGTTAACTGGCGGTCATTGAGATGCTGCGATAGTCCAAGCTCAAATGAGGCATCGGTCAGGCTCAATGATCGCTGTGCTGCGTATTGACTGAGCCCTTCGAGAGTTGCCGCGCCGATTTCTCGCCGTGGAGTGTTGGCGACGCGCAGAAATGCGTTGTTGTCCCCAGGATTGGCGATTAGTCGGCAATAGGACATGACGTCGCGAATTTCACTGCGCTCAAAAAAGGACGTGCCGCCACTAAGATAATAGGGAACACGCTGTTCACGTAACGCACGTTCGAACAAACGTGCCTGATGATTGCCGCGATACAGGATTGCGTAATCGCGAAAATCCGTGCGCTGCACAAACTTATGATGCAAGAGCTGCGTGACCACGCGCTCGACTTCGTGTTCTTCATCGCGTGAAACGATAACGCGAATTGGATCACCATAGCCAAGATCGCTCCACAGTCGTTTTTCATGCGCGTGCGGATTTTGCCGGATCAGGGTATTAGCCGCCTTGAGTATCCGCCCGCTGGATCGATAGTTTTGCTCGAGCTTTATCACTTTCAGATCCGGAAAATCCTTCTCAAGTTGGTTGAGATTTTCCGGCTTGGCGCCGCGCCATGCATATATTGATTGATCGTCGTCACCAACCACGGTTAGCGCACCGCGGTCGCCGACGAGTAGTTTTACTAGTTCGTATTGGCAGGTATTCGTATCCTGGTATTCATCCACGAGCAGATGGCGTATGCGTTCGCGCCAGCTGGAAAGGACATCGGGTTTGTCCATCAAAAGCAGCAGTGGCTGCAAGATTAGATCGTCGAAATCCAGGGCATTGCATGCCTTGAGGTGACGTTGATATTCGGGGTATATACGAGCGGCCTGCATGGCCAAGGCGTCGGTGCCGCATTCGAGCAGCGCTCTTTCCGGTCCGATGAGTGCGTTCTTCCAATTAGATATATGCCTTTGCACTTCTTCGCCAGTGTTGTTGCGCAACAATTCGCGGATTAGGGCGAGACTATCAGCGGCATCGTAAATTGAGAATCCACGCTGGTAGCCGGCGTGGATGCCGTCCTGACGCAATATGTTCAGGCCCAGCGTATGGAACGTCGAAAGAATCAGCCCCTTTGTGTCGGCATTGCCGATAAGTGCGGCAACGCGGGATTTCATTTCACGTGCCGCCTTGTTTGTGAAAGTTACCGCCGCGATATTGCCGGGCGCGATGCCGCATTCGCGAATAAGATAGGCGATCTTACGCGTAATTACTGCCGTCTTGCCGCTGCCAGCTCCCGCCAAGACTAGCAAGGGGCCTTTGGTGTAATGCACGGCTTCTTTTTGGCGGGAATTTAGTTCTGACAAGGAGGTCGTGCTTGGAAGTTGTGATGGGCCGAAGAGTTGCAGCGGTATTCTACTCCGAATTGCAGGTTGCGAGATAGCGTCTGCTGTCCGTGCCGGAGCGTTGGAATAGAGAGTTGCGCATCGCCCGTGGGGCGCCGGTTTGTCACATTGTGAAATGGTGTTGCGGAATCAGGCAATTAACGGGTATCGGCGACTGATTCCAGTCGCGGATGGTTAGACCGATAAGCCGTAACCCGAACGGGGCAGGTAGCACCGCAGCGGGCGAGTAACCCATTGCATGCACCCGCATCATTCTTGTCGGACGCCGAAATTGACGGAAGTGTTCACACGAGATTGTTCCAGGAAAGCGTTGAGCTGGGCGCGAGTAGAATCCGGATTTCGCAGACAGTTGTCGATAAGATTGAAAAGTGGAAAGGATGAGAGATTGCAGCGGCCAGCAGTGCGCAGAATCGACAGCGTATGAACACCCTCACCTTTCAGTTCATCGCGCACGCCGCGGGCAATGAGCCGACCAAGCTCATGGTGGTGCGAACCGGTGCTGGTTGCGGTCGTTATCAGATCACCGAGTCCGGCCAAATTGTAAGCGGTCGCGGCTTGTCCGCCGAGCTGCGTGACGATTCCGTCAAGTTCGCGCAGGGCGACGACTGCGAGGAAACCGCGCACATTATCGCCAAAGCCCAGCTCGTCCGCCATGCCGAAACCCATGGCATAAACGTTTTTGAGAATCGCCGACCAGGAAAGGCCGGTGATGTCCGTTGTCTGGTCGAGGTGCAAAGTGGTGCCACGAAAAAGCCCATGGATGCGCTCGAACGTGTAGGGTGAGCGTACGCCGCATTGGGCGAAGGCGGGCCTTCCGGCACGGATTTCCTCCGATATCATCGGGCCGTAGAGCACTGCGAAGGGTGCGCCGTTTAGCCCGGCGGCGAGCGCCTCGGCAGGTGTGCGGCCAGTATCATCGAGCCCTTTGGCGATGGTTAGGCAGAGTGTTTCTGGAGAAAGTCGCGGAGCAATGCGACGGGCAAGCTCATGGAGTGGCTGCGCGGGTAAACAAAAAATGACAAAGTCACTGTCTGATGTCGATTGGTCAATGTCGACGGTCGCCGTTTCTGCCGAGGGGCGGCGTTGCCATACCCGAATTTCGTGTCGGCCACGAAGAAGATGAACCATTGCATGGCCCATTTCGCCATATCCAAGGATCAGGACCCGGTAGCTGATTTGTGCCATCTGCGATCCATGGTTTAACGTTTACTCAAGTGGGATCAAATCCCCAGGCGTTCCCTTTACAATGGCGCTTCAGGGTTCTGCGTGGGTCAGGGTGATCTTGCCTCAACCTCGCCCCCTGGCGAGTATCGCGGAACCATGCGCGATACCGAACTCTACCAAACCCTTCTGGGCCTGACACCACCCTGGGAGGTGACGGCAGTGAACGTTACACAAACTTCCGTCGGCCGTGCGCTCGGGGGGACCGCCGACACCGTTCAGTGGCGGCCGGATGCTCCGCTCACCTGTCCGAGCTGGGCTGTGGCGCCGGGCTACGATTCCTGCCGCCCCCCGGCGCTGGCGGCATTTCAACACGATGCAATGGAAAACTTTCAACTCCGCAGACGTCCCGCGCGTGAGCTGCCCGAAGTGCGGGGTGAAGCAGGTGCGGGTCGCCTGGGCCGAGGACCAGAGCCGCTTCACCGAGCTCTTCGAGGCCATCGTGATCCAGGCGCCGAAGGCCTGCCGCAGCAAGTTCCAGATCCAGTGACTTACTCTTCTCTCCTGGGACCGGGGCGACCGCATCATGGAGCGGGCAGTCTCCGGTGGACTTGCCGTTGCTCGCTCGGTCACCTGACCTAACGTCGGGCTCGATGAAAAGAGCTTCGGCAAAGGGCATGATTTTTTCTCGGTGCTGCACGACATCCCGGGTAAACGGGTGCTTGATGTCGTCACCGACCGCACCCGGGAGGCCGCAGATACCCTCTGGGCCACGATCCCCGAGGTGCAGCGGGAAAGCATCCGGGCTTGTGCGATGGGCATGTGGGAGAACTATATGGAATCGACCCGCTTGGCCGCGCCGAAGGCTGTGATCGTGCACGAGAAGTTCCATTGTGCCAAGGAATTGAACAAAGCCGTCGCTCTGGTGCGCCGCGGGGACCACTGAAAACTCAGAGCTCAGGGACAAGAGACGCTCACGAAGACGAAGTACCTGTGGCTCAAGAACCCGAAACACTTCACCGAGCGCCAGCGCAGCCACTTTGACTCGCTCAAGCTCGACACCCTGAAGGTCGCTCGCGTCTGGGCGATCAAGGAGGCCTTTGTCGAGTTCTAGAACTATCACTATGCGGCTTTTGCGAAGAAGTTCTTCGACCGCTGGTACTTCTGGGCAACCCATTCGCGCTTGACCCAGAGCATTACTGCTGCCAAGACCCTGAAACGCCATCTCACCGGACTCCTGGCCTATACGAAACACCGTATCACCAATGCCGTGGCAGAGGACACGAACGGCCGGATCCAGCTCATCAAGGCGAATGCACGCGGCTACCGCAGCTTCGCCCGGTACCGTATTGCTATACTCTTCCGCTGCGGAGGCCTTGATCTCGACCCAAAGGGCTGTGCCCTCTGATCATTCAGGTGCATACCCTCACGAATGTCAGAAGAGCCTTTACAATTATAGCTGTTGCCACGTCAGATACGGCAGCGCGTCGCAACTCGAAGGATTATGGGAGGGTCTCGTTCCAATGAGGTACGCGCAAGCGCAAAAGATTATCTTCGTCCCTGGGAAGAACCCAAAACCCGACCCGAGCATACACCAGCAGTTGTTGTGGCGATGCCTGCTTCGCGGCGTTTCGCAGGCTGATCCGTCCATTTCGGCTGAGATGCGCGAGAGCCAGGACGTGTTTCAGCTTGTCGCGTGGAATGCGCTCTACTACGGTTTCGCGAAGACAATTGATACAGATCTGCCTTGGATTGATGCGTTGTTGGGCAAGGATGGGCCGACGGTAGATGATGTCAACGCAGTAAGGTCTTGGCGAATCGCGATTGCACGCCTGATTTACAGGACGGTCGATTATATGTCGTTCCTGATTCCGTTGATTCCCGATCCAGCGGTACGCAACACGGCGCAGGAAACGGATCGGTATTTCCGTAACCACGCTGGCATTGCTCGGCAGGTGCGGGAGCTTCTGAAAACGCCGTTGCGCCGCATGATTGCGAATGGGGATCGAATACTTCTGATCGCGCACAGTCTGGGTTCAGTGATCGCGTACGACGCGCTGTGGGAACTCTGGCACGAGGAAGGCAATCGCGGGCGGATTGAACTTTTTGTCACACTCGGTAGCCCGCTTGGCATGCATTACGTGCAACGGCGGCTCGTGGGTTTTAGAAACGGAAGCGACCGGCGCTACCCGGGGAACATCGACCGCTGGTGCAATTTTGCCTGTGAGGGCGATCTCACGGCCCTTGATCCAGAATTAAAAGACGATTTTTCCGGCATGCTCGTTAAGGGCCTTACACAATCCATAGAGGACGTACACCATGACATGTACGGTTATTTTCGAAACGACGCTGGACTAAATGTGCATCGCTCCTACGGGTATCTGGTCCAGCCGCAGGTAGGAGCAGCAATCGCCCGGTGGTGGCGGGGCGGGTAAGCTATAGTCAGAAGTAATGGAATGCATTAGATTGAAGGTATCGGCGCAAAACGGTGCGCATGATTTGACTGGAGCGGGGTGAAACATCGTGACCACCAAGAAATACGTGAATGCAATCGTGTCGGAGACACCAGGTGAGGAAAGTCTGCCGATTCTGGAGGGAACCATGGGTCCGCCCGCAGTAGACATCCAATCCCTGTACGCCCGTCACGGTCTGCTCGCCTACGATCCGGGATTCCGTTCGACTGCATCCTGCAAGAGTGCTATCACGTTCGTGGATGGCGACGCTGGTGTGCTGCTTTATCGCGGCTATCCGATTGAGGAATTGGCGCAGCGCAGTACTTTTGTCGAAGTGGCATATTTGCTTGTTTACGGCGAATTGCCGAATGAGAAGCAGCTGGCGGAATTTCAGGCGACGATTCACCAGCATAATATGTTGCACGAGCAGGTGCTTTATTTTTACCGCGGATTCCGGCGTGACGCGCATCCCATGGCCGTCATGGTCGGTGTAGTAGGCGCTCTTTCCGCCTTTTATCATGACGTAATTAATATCAGTAACCAGCAGGAGCGAGAGCTGGCCGCAATCCGGCTCATTGCAAAGATGCCGGCGATTGCTGCTGCGAGCTTTACCTATAGCACTGGCCGCCCGCAGCGCTATCCAAACAACAACCTGGATTACGCATCGAATTTGATTCAAATGCTGTTTGGTCTACCAAACAGCGAATTTGTCGTGAATCCGATGCTTGCTCGTGCCCTCGACCGAATCTTGATATTGCATGCTGATCATGAGCAAAACGCATCGACTTCAACAGTGCGTCTCGCGGCGTCTTCCGGCGCTAATCCTTTTGCCTGTATCGCGGCAGGAATCGCAAGCCTGTGGGGTCCCGCTCACGGTGGGGCAAATGAAGCTGTCCTAAAGATGTTAATGGAAATCGGATCTCCGGAGAACATTCCAAAAGCGATTGCTCGCGCGAAAGACAAGGGCGATTCATTCAGATTGATGGGCTTCGGGCATCGAATTTATAAGAACTTCGACCCGCGCTCGCGCGTGATCCAGGAAAGTGCGCGCGAGGTGCTGGATCATCTCGGCATTCGGGATCCGCTGCTTGAGATTGCCGTGAAGCTCGAGGAAATTGCGCTCCAGGACGAGTATTTCATCGAACGCAAACTCTATCCGAACGTGGATTTTTATTCCGGGATACTCCTGCGGGCAATGGGTCTGCCCATGAATATGTTCACAGCAATTTTCGCCGTAGCGCGCACTGTCGGATGGGTCAGTCACTGGCTGGAACTACATCAAGATACCCACGGTATCGATCGGCCGCGACAGCTCTATGTCGGACCATCAAAGAGAAGCTATCCAAAGAAGAAGTGAAATTGAAGCTGCAGCGGTTCCGTCAGGATTCGCATGGTTGCGTATCTAATGGTTGGCTGCAATATGTGGGATGTATTGTTCATCGCACTGTTTCTTGCGATCGTGGCCGGCGGGCTGCTCTCAATTGTTTATGATGTGGTTGCTGCATTGCATAGGCTTCAGACCTGCTCGGTACTGGCGGACGCCAACAAGATTAATTTTCATAATTGGGCGAAGTGCGGGTTGCAATTCAGCGCTTCTTTCAGCGATCGGTCGAGCGGTTAGGGACTATGAAGTCAAGCCGATTCGGTGCAGTGGCGGGGTGCGCATGGCTTCTACTTAGCTCCTTTTCCCCCATTACTCTATGGGCTGCCGACGTCGTTCCCACAACGGCAACACCCACAACGGCAACACCCACAACGGCAACACCCACAACCGCGACACCCACAACCGCGACACCCACAACCGCGACACCCACAACCGCGACACCCACAACCGCGACACCCGGTGGTTCATTGCCAAAGATCACCGAGATCCGCTTTGTAGGCAATAAGACCACACGGCCGGCTATTATGCTGCAAGCAATGAACGTGAAGGTGGGGGACCCAGCGGATCCGCGGCGCATCGCACAATCACGTCAGGCGATTATGGATCTCGGGTTGTTCAAAACGGTCACGGCGACACTGGTGCCGGCACCAGGTGGCGTTGCTCTCGTAGTGAGCGTTGTAGAAAAGTACTATTTCTTGCCGATTCCAAGGATTGGTCACGATCAGTACTACAACATTACTTGGGGTGGCGAGTTGCGCTGGGACAACATGGCTGGCCTCAATCAGAGTCTGAGTATCATCGATGATGCGGAACATGCATCGACTGCGCCTGGCAACACAACAACATTGTCGCTCAATTACTCCTACCCCCAAATTGTCGGCACGCCATACGAGGTGGACTTTAACATTTCACGCACACGCACACCGGTGCTGACAACGAATAATGGTGTGCAAACAGGCTACAGTCAGGAGTATCGAACTGGCCAATTTATACTTTCACGTTGGTATGAGAAGCAGGGTCCGACAGAAGGATGGCGGGCGGGTGTCGGGTTCGTGTGGCACAGATTAGGTAATGACGTCGGTTTTGGTGATCCCACTGGACTTGCCCAGGGCAAAGCAGTTGGCATGAGTTTCCTTCTCGAAAAAATCTACGTGCATGATCTTACTTACAGTCGCGTTGGTCGGGATTACGGTTACAGCGGCGAGTATGGATCCACGATGCTAGGGTCCGACAACAATTACGCGCGTCATCTGTTTTACTATCGAGAATACCTTACAGTGCTTGGTAGACCGTATCACACACTGGAATGGCAGCTGCAGCTCGGACTATCGACCGATAATTTACTGGGCTCGCCGTATGCCTATTATCTTGGCGGCGGTAGCTCGTTGCGCGGTTATGTAGATAGCAGCATACCGGGCAATTCTTTCGTACTTGCAAATATCCAATATCTAGCTCCACTGTTCGGTTATGACAAGTTTCGTGGCGCAGTATTTACTGACATCGGAAACGCTTACCCAAGCAACAGTGCAATCGATTTCTCCGGGCTCAAGACCAGTGTCGGCCTCGGTTTGCGGCTCAAGCTACGCTCTTTTGTGAAGGTTGATTTACGGCTTGATGTGGCATATGGCATCGATAGCCACTTGACCAAGGTATATGCAAGCTCCAGCGAGATGTTCTAAGCAGGACATAAGCCTAAGGCTTAGCAGGTACACGCACGGCAAACCATAGCGCTGTCAGAATAAGTAGCAGGGCCAGGGTTTCGAAACCGGTGGCATAGCCACGTGCGCCGATAATTGCGCCCGTGGCCGCCGGTCCGGCTGCCTGGCCGATGTCCATGATCATAAGCAAGGCACCCATTGAGGTGCCGAGTCGATCACTTCGGCTAAGGTCGGCCACAAGTGCAGTTGTGGACGAGGTGACTCCAGCAAAGCCGATCCCAAAACCAAGGCTCAGTGTGGTCAGAGCCAATGGCTGCGTAAACAAAGGCAGAAGTGCGACGCTACTAGCTCCAATTACTAGTCCGATCAGAATTATAGGTTTGCGCCCGATGCGGTCTGATATCTGGCCCAGGAGCGGTTTGGCTAGTACGATGGAAACCAGCTGGATTCCAAGGATTACGCCTATCATCCAGGCGCTGCTGCCGGTCGCTGCAGCGTATACAGCGAGAAACGTTTCCACCGCGCCAAACACAAAATATTGAACTGCCTCAGTTATCCCGGTGATTAGGATCATGCGATTGCGCAGTACTCCCGCCAAGGCAAAATGAAATGCTGACAGTGGTGAAGGGCGCGGCTCTCGCCGCACAGAGGTTTCTAATTCGCGCGGCAGGCGCGTGCCAAGCATCAGTGCGCAGATTCCGCTGGCGGCGCACGCGATAAACACGCCGTGGTAGCCGACAAGCGAAATGAGTGCCCCGCCAAGAAAAGGCGCAATCGAACGGCCAACAATAGTGCTCGAGGTATAAAGGGAAAGCATTTCGGCACGATTTTCTGTGTAGCGGTCAGCGATTACGGCTGTAGCCACTGTACCGAAAATCGCAGTCGCAAAGCCGTGATAGAAGCGAACGCCGACCAGTTCCCAGACCCGCGCGACAGGCAAATACAGGAATGGCGCACTGGCAAAAACAAAAAGCGCGGCCATCAGCAGACGTCGCCGGTTTGTGTAATCTGACAGCATGCCGGCCGGCAGGCTGATCAAAATGCCGGGTACCGTTGATGCCATGACTACCCAGCCAATTTCGTCCGCTGATGCACCCAGATGACGGGCGAAAAGCGGTAGCACTGGGGTTTTGGACAAGGTAGAGCTGAAAATGGCAAAAGCGCCGGTCACCGCTAGCAGTGTGAACGTTCGCCGTCCTGTCTTCGCCGACACTTCCCGCTCTGGTCGCTGCACAAGCCCATATAATACCCTTGCCCTATACAGCGTCCAGCGGTTCGGTCCATAATCGATTTAATCTCAGTACCCGATTTGGACGCGAAGCAATAATCCGGGAGGTCGTTTTGCGAAAGTTTTTGCTGGTTTCCGGGCTGGTGTCGTGTTGCATGCTCAGCGGTTGTATAGCGCAGGCGCTCACTTCGGGGCGCGTTGAATTCAGTGACGATAGTGCGGCTGCCACGCCGCACTTTAGTGCCCGGGATCGACAGCTCATTCGCGATTACTACTCTGCAGGCGGCAGAAGCCGTGTATCGGATGCGGAGGAGCGCAGCAGGCGTGGGCAGTCCGGCGACGCGCTCGAGCGGGGTGAAAAAATTCGCGCCGGCGCAGCGGAGCGATCGCTGCCCTCCGAACTGGAGAGCCGGCTTACGCCTTTGTCTGAGCCTTACCGACGCGCTGTTATCGGCAGTAACCTTGTGTTGTTCAATCGCCGCACGCGGATAGTTGTCGATATAGTGCGCGGTATTGCCGAATGACTCGGCAATACCGCTTCGTTTCCTACTTGGAAGATAGGAAGTTCTGAGCCAGCGCCTTGCGCTTCTCGTAGGCTTCGCGGGCCACCGCGACGTCTTCCAGGAAGTACGGCAGTTCCTCAATCAAGAGCGCCTGTGGACCGTCGACAAGGGCCTTCTGTGGCGCCGGATGAAAATCGACGAGGACCATGTTCGCGCCAGCAATAATGCCCTGAGCCGTGACATGCTGTATGTCGAGTATGCCGTCAGGAGCGCGGTCGCGAGAGCCCACTGAGTGCGATGGGTCAACGCATACCGGCATGCGCGTCAAGCGCTTGACCACTGGCACATGGGCAAAATCGACGAAGTTGCGGTGCGGGTCGCCCATATTGGTTTTCATGCCGCGCAGCCCGAAGACCACGTTGCGATTACCGGCGCTCGCCAGATACTCAGCCGCATTGATCGACTCTTCCAGGGTGATGCCGAAACCACGTTTCAGCAGCACAGGCAGTTCCCGCTGCCGACCGACAATTTTGAGCAGCTCAAAGTTCTGCGTGTTGCGTGTGCCGATCTGTAACATGACGCCCGTCGGATTGCCCGTTTTTTCCAGGGCGTCACGAATCTCGTCGAGATGCGAATCG
>JAJXUF010000140.1 GCA_021783175.1 Pseudomonadota bacterium | reverse complement strand
ACGCGTAAGGTGATACCGGCCCTTCTCCGCCGCCCGCCGCCCGGCGGTGATCAACTCCGAAAGATTGCCATAGGCCGCGCGGTCGGGAGCATACAGCAGCAGCCGCTCACCCTGCGCAAGCGTCAGCTCAGTGCCAATAATGAGTCTGAGTCCCGCCTCGCGTGCCGCCAGATGCGCGCGTACCACACCGGCGAGCGAACATTCATCGGTCAGCGCGAGCGCGTAATAACCGAGCTGTCGCGCGGTCGCGACAAGCTCTTGCGGATGCGAGGCTCCGCGCAGAAAGCTGAAGTTGGAAAGACAGTGGAGTTCGGCGTAAGCAGGAAGCGCTTCCTCCCCACAATGGGTCACGCATGCAGCCATGATCATCTCCCATCCGGGTCACCCAAACACACCGTGTAGCCACCAGCGCTTTGCTTCCGGCAGATCGCGAAACACCCAGTACCGTTCGCCCAGTCCGTTGCGCGCGGTAAAATAGTCGCGCGCCACCTCGCGCTCGTCCCACCAGCCGCTTTCGATACGTTCGCTGCTGCCCTCAAGCTCCAGCGCCCCGTCCAGCCACGGCCGCCCATCGCGCACCTCAAGCGGCACGGGCTCGGGCAGCAGCCAGAACGGCCGCCTGCCAGAGTCGACCAGCACGCTTGCTTCGCCCGGTTCAGCGTAACGGAAGGCAAATTCCGGCCGATACTCAGCCACAGCCTTGAATCCCTGCACCGCGCGTGTGCCGAGACGCGCGCGCAAGCGCTCAATCAGGATACCGGCTGCTTCGCCGGCGGTCTGGCGCGACCCGAACAGATCGAGATTCTGTGAGGTATGCGCCGCCAGCCTGGGGGCGCAAAGCACCAGCGCTTCGACCGGCGCCTCGATCATGGTACGCGCGAGTTGCTCACGGAACAGTTCCAGCAGATGGCGTGGATCGCGTGTCGGCGCTACCAGTCCGAGCGCTAGTCTCGTTTCTTCGGCACCTGGGTGCCGCAACGTCAGAATGACCTCTTGTACTCCGGCCACACGCGTGCACAGCACGCCGGCGAGTTCCTGTACCAGTCGGTTGAGCGCAAACATGATTGCTTCAACGTTTTCGACCGGCGCGGGCAGCATGAGACACGATTCATGACGCGCCGCCGGGACATGGTTCCGGCGCGGATCCGCCGCGCGCCCTAAAGCCCGATCAAGCATCAGCATAAACTCTGCGCCCCAGCGTCTGGCCAGTCCGTCGCGCGGCAGGCGCAGGATGTCTCCAACCTGGCGAATACCCATACCCTCGAAGCCTTCGCGTTCCCCCGGCGCAAGATCGAGCACTTCGAGCGACAGGGGAGCGAGGGCGCTGTCCAGGCCGGCAAGCTCAACAATCTGCACCTCGGCACCGGTGCGCGCAAACCAGATGGCAGCAAGCGGCGTCGGTGCGACGCCGAACTGGGCGCGATAGCCAAGCCCAGCCAGCCCGAACTCGATCTGTGCCAGTAACGGCTCCAGTCCGCGAAACAGTCGCAAACTGCCACCAATTTCAAGCAACAGTATCTGCGGTTCAACTACACACACGCGCGAGCTGAACTGCCCGGCCCAGGCGGCTAGCGATTCGAGTGCAGCCGCTTCAGCGCGCTGGTCGCGCGGACAGACACCCAGCGCGGCGTTGAGCGCAAGCGCTGCGCTCACGCGCATGCCGGCATGAATTCCGTGTCGCTGCGCCGTGGCATTGGCCGACAGCACCCGCTGCGTGCGACCAGCACCCTCGCACACGACCAGCGGATCGGCGTTATTGCCGGCGCGCGTGAAGATCTCGAGCGCGAGATCCGGAAGATGCAGACATATCCAGAGCATCATCTACCTCCAGAACAATCGGTCCAGTTGGCCAACCACCACGACGTTTGAGAAGCGACACCTCAAACTGGCGCACGCGGCTGTTCAGCGCCTCGAGGCGCAGTCGCAACGCCGCCGCTGAGCTTTCCCCGGCATAGCGAATCGAACGGAACAGGAACGCGAGACTGCCACCGGTCTCGGCGGCAAGTTGCAGACGCCGCACCGGCTTGCCGTTCATGTCGTGCGCCCACACCAGCACGGCGCCGCAGCCGGCTCGCAGCGCCTGCTCGGCAGCCCAGAGTGTTTTGCGCAAGTCGCCGGGTTGCACAAGCAGCGCATGCGCAAGATCGACCCCGGCGCGCAGCAGCGCCGGCGCATAGGGAATATAGGGCGGCGTGACGAATGCCAACCATTTGCCTTCCTGGCTGATGCGCGTGAGCGCCGGCATGAGCAGCGTGAGTTCGCCTCCGCCGGGGTGCCGCATCAGAATCTCGCTCACCGCACCCATCGGCCAGCCGCCGCCGGCAAGCTCGGTATCGAGCGCCGCGAAACCGGAAGCAACGCCGGTTTGCGGGGGAGCGATGCCGCCGCGCCAGACATCGGTGCGTTGCAGAACGCGTTCAAGGTTCATCGAAGTTTCTGCGGGCAAATCACGTTGACGCCCCCGACGATAAGGGTGTCGCGGCTGGGACCGATATCGACCGGATCGAGCCCGGAATCGGTAAAGCCGCGCCGGATTAGGCTCGGAATTCCGGATAGGTGTTTGGTCGGGATTTTCATCGTGCCTGTATATATAATCAGTACTGTTTATATATACAGCTATAGGCCAACGCGCGCAAGTTCGATCTTAAGGCAGCACAAAAATCCCCGTGATTTCAACAATATGGAGTTGACAGCAGAATTTTCTAGGAACGACCGGCCAGGCGCGCTGAGAAGCATCCGGAGCCTCTGCGCGACCCTCACACCGGGTGACACTGCACTGCTAAGAAACGGCTATCCCGCACACTCGATGTTGAAGTACACGCAACTGCGCCGCCAGCCGCCACCGGCTGGCACCAACGTCGTCAGTAAGCCTTGGCGAAGATCGCCCAGCGGTCGGTGGCTTTGCCGGTAAATAGACAGGTGCCCGGTCGGCGCTCCTGATCAAGCGGCAGGCAGCGCACCGTCACCTTGAGTGCGGCCAGCGCATCGACGATGCCCGGATCGTCGACGAAGGGAGACAAGGCGAATCCGCCATGGATACGCTTCTCTTCCTCCGAAGCGCTGAAAAACTTCTCGAACTCGGCATGTTCAACGATCTCGCGCGTATTTGCTGCGCGGAAGGAAAGCGCGCGCTCGAAAAGCGCACTTTGCATCTGCGCCAGTATCTCCCCTGCCCGCTTCACGAACTCCGCATGTGGAAGCGTTTCGCGTGCGTTCGCCGGTCGGTCGCGCCGCGACATGGACACCACCCCCGCGTCCAGGTCGCGCGGGCCGATTTCCAAGCGGATCGGCACACCACGTTTGACGTGGTACCAGGTCTTCTCGCCTCCGCGGATGTCGCGGTCATCGATGTCCACCTGCACCCGGCCATCACCGTATGGCTGATCACGTAGTTCGGCTGAAAGTGCGCGGCAGTAATCAAGCACGCGCGCGCGGTCTGCATCGTTGCGATAGATAGGCAGGATGACGACATGTCGCGGCGCGAGGCGCGGGGGCAATACCAGGCCGTCGTCGTCGCTGTGGCTCATGATGAGCGCGCCGATCAGGCGCGTGGATACGCCCCAGGAGGTAGTCCAGGCGAAGTCTTCTCCCCCTTCCTTGGTCTGGTAGCGGATATCTGACGCGCGCGCGAAGTTCTGGCCAAGAAAATGCGAAGTGCCGGCCTGCAGCGCACGGTGATCCTGCATCATGGCTTCTATAGAATAGGTATTGACGGCTCCCGGAAAACGCTCCCATGAGCATTTTTCGCCCTTGATAACGGGAATGGCCATGTATTCCTGCGCGAAACGCTCGTAGATGTCGAGCATGCGCATCGTCTCTTCGCGCGCTTCCGCCTCGCTAGCATGCGCAGTATGGCCTTCCTGCCACAGGAATTCAGTGGTTCGCAGAAAAAGGCGTGTGCGCATTTCCCAGCGCACAACGTTCGCCCATTGGTTAATCAGTACTGGCAGGTCGCGATAGCTTTGGATCCACTTGGCGAAACTCGCGCCAATGATGGTCTCGCTGGTTGGGCGAACGATAAGCGGCTCTTCCAGCTCGGCAGCCGGCCGGAGCCCGCCGCCGGGTTTGGCTTCAAGACGCCGGTGCGTGACAACAGCGCACTCTTTCGCGAATCCCTCGACATGCGCGGCTTCCTTCTCGAAGAAGGACAGCGGAATGAACAGCGGAAAGTAGGCATTTTGATGGCCCGTATCCTTGAACATGCGATCGAGGCCCTGCTGAATATTCTCCCACAGACCATAACCCCACGGCTTAATGACCATGCATCCGCGCACGGCCGAAGTCTCGGCAAGATCAGCTGCGCTGATGACCTGCTGATACCACTCAGCGTAATCTTCTTCGCGCGTCGGCGATATGGCATTCGCGCGCTTTGCGGGTTTCTCCGGTTTCTTGTCTGTCGACACTACATATCCCCCAAGGCTCAAGCCTGTGCTCAATTGCTGAATCGGCGCGTATGTTACGTGTCTGTTCGGGCTTTCTGCAATGCGCGCGCCTGGCAGCGGATGGCGGCGGCATCAAGGCAAATACCGGCCACACCGGCAATTCATTGGCGACAGAGGCTAGCGCTGCTCAGGAAGAGGTCTCGAGCTTTTTCCACAGGCATTTACCGCCGCTCTTCTTGTCGATTTCCTCGGTCCAGGCGGTATGCGCGGCGAGCTCTTCCGCTGTTGCCTGGATCACCAGAAGCGGCGTGCGGTTGGTATCAAGAACGAGCTTTGCGCTGCGCTGGGTGCTTTGTTTTGCGCCCTGCGTGCTGTCTTGAAACAGCGCGGTCTGCCCCCCAGTCATGGCCAAGTACACATCAGCCAGGATTTCCGCGTCGAGCAACGCGCCGTGCAGGGTTCGCTGAGAGTTGTCGATGCTATAGCGCCGACACAGCGAGTCGAGATCGTTCTTCTGCCCCGGATGCATGGTGCGCGCCAGCTTGAGAGTATCGAGCACGCGGCACATTTCCTCGATGCGCGCGTTACCGGCCCGCATCAGTTTGAGTTCGCTGTCTATAAACCCCACGTCAAATGGCGCATTGTGAATGATCAGTTCTGCGTCGCGCACAAATCCAAGAAAGTCTTCCGCGATTTCGGCAAAACGCGGCTTGTCGGCGAGCATCTCGTTGGTGATGCCGTGCACCTCGATGGCGCCGGCGTCGATCTCGCGCTCCGGGTTCAGATACTGATGGAAGCGGTTGCCGGTGAGACGGCGGTTGATTAACTCCACGGCGCCGATCTCGATGATGCGATGCCCCTGGGACGGTTCCAAGCCGGTGGTTTCAGTGTCAAGAACGATCTGACGCAAGCTTGCTGCCTCGCTGTTCGATATTCCAATCAGTTGTCGCGCCAAACGGGTCCGTGCTTCGCAGCTCCGCCCGACGCATATTCTGGACCCTCTGCTGCACTTGCCTAACCGGAATGCGTCGCGTGACCATGCAGCATCTCATCGATTGCCCGGTTGGCAAGCTGGTCGGCACGCTCATTCTCCGGGTGCCCGCTGTGGCCCTTGATCCATTTCCAGTGTATCTCGTGCTTGTGAGTCGCTGCTTCCAGACGTTGCCACAGATCCTGGTTTTTTACCGGTTTCTTGTCGGCCGTCTTCCAACCGCGGCGCTTCCAGTTCGCAATCCACTCGGTGATCCCTTTGCGCAGGTACTCGGAATCGGTGGTCAACGTGATCTCGCATGGTCGCTTGAGCGCCTCCAGAGCCTGGATGGCCGCCATCAGTTCCATGCGGTTATTGGTCGTATCACGCTCTGCTCCGAGCAATTCCTTCTCGTGGTCGCCGTAACCCAAAATGGCACCCCATCCACCAGGGCCGGGATTGCCGCGACAGGCGCCATCGGTGTGAATTTGCACCTTACCCACGGCCACCTGCGCCGCCACGACGCACGATCCGCGCGGCCGGCACGTGCGGGACCCCTTTAACGAATGGCCGCACAACCGCGCCAGCCATCGAACGCTGTTTTCGCCATGTCGGACGCAGCGGGATCATGCCGGCCACGCGTTTGCGCGCCACTAAAAGATAGACGGCAGCTGCCATCGGCCACCAACGATCGCCGATCTTGTCCAGGAAATACAGTCGGTCCATCACGCCCTCGTTCTGCAGAGGCGGACGATAGTAAAGCATGCTGCCGCGAGTCAGCTCGAGATCGAGAAGCTTGAGCCAGTCTTTGACACGCGCCAATTGCAGGAAGCGTCCACACCACGGTGCCCGCCCGCTCTTGCGTGCGAACATGCGACGGAACCCCCAGAGGCTGAATGGATTGAAGCCGAAGATCACCGCATACCCCTCTGGGGTCAGTATGCGCTGCACCTCGCGCAGCACCAGATGCGGGTCCCTGCAAAATTCCAGAGTGTGCGGCAGCAGCACAAGATCGACACTGCGCGTATCGAATGGCAGCAGTTCCGGTTGCCCCAGCACCACCGCCGGGGGCGGGTTTACGCCGGTGCCCGGCAAATCGAGGATAATACGGGTCGGCGCGACGCAGCCATCGAGGAAATCCCGGGTGCCAAGCCATCCCAGCTGCAGCGCCGTCGTGCCATAGAGATGCGGCCAGACCTCGCGCAAACGATGGCTTTCTATCGCCTGCAGAGAACGCCCCAGGGGTTGATCAAACCAGTCACATAAGCGACGCCGCAGATCCGAACTGGCATCACACGGGCTCATCGAATCACGCATCGGTTGACTCGGGCAAAAGTCGCTTCCACACTCCGTCCATGACTTCCGTTTTACACGTCTGTGCGTTCGAGGACAACTATATCTGGCTGGTGCGCGGCCTCAGCAGCGACCGCGTGGCCATTGTGGATCCGGGCGACGCCGAACCCGTGCTGGAGGAGCTAGCCAGGCTAAAACTCAAGCCAACCGCCATTTTATGCACACACCACCACGGCGATCATGTCGGTGGAATTGCCGATATTACGGCACATTTTGCGCTGCCGGTGTTCGGACCGGCACGGGAAAACATTCGCGGCATCACCCATCCAGTGCGAGAAGGCGACAGCGTGTCGTTACCGGAACTGGGGCTGCGTCTGCAGGTGATGGAATTACCAGGACATACCGCCGGGCATATCGCCTATTACGGCGATGGCATGCTGTTTTGCGGAGACACGCTGTTTTCTGCCGGCTGTGGTCGCCTGTTCGAGGGTACGGCCGAGCAGATGTGCAATTCCCTTAGGCGACTGGCCGACCTGCCCCCCGACACGCGGGTTTACTGCGCGCACGAATATACCGAATCAGGCCTGCGGTTCGCGTTGGCAGTCGAACCGGGAAACGCAGACATACGCGCCTACCAAGAATCTGTCAGCGACCTGCGTCAGTGCAGTCTGCCGAGTCTCCCTTCGACCATCGGTCGCGAAAAGGCGGTCAATCCGTTCCTGCGCAGCGGTGTTCCCGCGGTGCGCGCGTCCGCTCAGCAGTTCGCCCATCATGCGCTTGAAACTGACTGCGAAGTGTTCGCAGCCTTGCGCCGATGGAAGGATGGCTTCAGGGGATGAATGGCTGCGTCAACAATTGACCTGCGGAAGTAATAGCAATTTCTTTAATAAAGGGTTGACGCATAAGGCTATGCACCCTAACATTGTTCTACATGGACCGAGCAAAAAGTAATAATCAGGCCCTTCGTTATTCTTTTGTGACTTTCGGCATCCTGGTAGCTCTATACGGGCTCAACGGATGCGCTTCCCTTCAGGATCACAAAACGGCCTCGGATGACAATCTCCTAGGCCCGCCGGTAGCTACGGCGACGCCCAATACAACTCAAGTTGCCGCCGCCGCGCCGGCTAAGCCCGTCAGCACTGCCCCCGGCGTCAATTTCGCCACCGATGCCGCCAAATCCGGCAATCCCATGATTGCTGCCATACAGGGTGGCGCACCGGCTGCCCCTGGCGCCACGAGCACGGCACCTGTTAATCCTGCGAGCTATACAAACCTGTGGGATCGCGTCAGGGCCGGATTCACGATGCCGGCAATGGATGGGCCACTGGTCCAGCGTCAGGAACAGTGGTTCGCGGACAATCCGGAATACATGGAAAACATGTTGAACCGGGCACACTATTACCTGTACTACATCGTGCAGGAAGTGCAGAAGCGCAACATGCCGATGGAGATTGCCCTGCTCCCGGCTATCGAAAGCGCTTA
>JAJXUF010000139.1 GCA_021783175.1 Pseudomonadota bacterium | reverse complement strand
TTCGCCGCCACGAACAGCAGTGCCGCCTCGAGCACCAGGGTGACCACGAGTGCAGAATGCCCGAAATTAACCCCGCCCCACTGCCAGCTGGAAAGTATCGAGGAGAAGACGACGGCATTGAGGGTCTGGCCTTCAACCGGGCGGGCGTGCCACAACAGATAGAGCAGGATCATGCCGCCTGCGGTAAAGGACAGCGACGTGGCCATGTAGAACATGGTCCACTTGCCGGTACGCACGCGCGGCTCCTTCAGCAGATTGACGCTGTTCGAGACCGCCTCGATACCGGTATAGGTACCGCCGCCGAGGGCATAGGCGCCCATGAGCAATGCCATGGGGGCAAACAGGCCGGCGCCAGCCGAAGAAAATGGGGAGTGTGCGACACCCGCGTGCATCAACTGTCCCAGCTGCTGCGCGTGGTGCGCTACGCCGTAGCCGATCAGCATTGCATGGACCGCCAGAAATCCGAGAACAACTACCAGCAGCGTTTTCATCGACCATGCTGCGCCGCGCAGATTGCGCAGGGTCAGGACTGTCAGGGCCAAAACACCTGCCGCGGGCCTGAATTCAGCCCAGGAAGCCGGCAACAAACTGAACACCGCGCTGACGGCGGCGGCGATCGAAACCGCAATGGTCAACACATAGTCCATGAGCAGGGCGCTGCCGCCGGCAAGGCCGGCGCCCTGTCCGAGAAGGCGCACGGTGACCTTGTAGCCGCCTCCCCCTGTCGGGAACAGATCAATGACCTGGTTATAGGACAGGGCGATGATAAAGACCGTTAGTACAATGGCGATGGCCAATACGGGCACATAGCCGGTGTGCGCACCGAGCGCGCGAAAGGCGAGATCAGGTCCGTAGATCGACGAGGAAAGGCCGTCTGCCCCCAACGCAATCCAGGCCAGAATGGCCAAAACAAAAGGGGGCCGGTATGCGCTGCGCGCGGACTGATTTTTTGCCGCAGCGGGAGGGGGAGTATCTTCACTGCGACGCCAGCGGCGCTTCACAGGTCTTGGCAAAGCCTGTGTCTGCGATGGCATCGGCGTCTGAGACATGTCAGGTGCGCGTCCTCGGACCGGTTTTACAGCGGAAAACTGGCCGAACAGGCGGAATCGCTGTCGCCTGCCAGCGCCCACCCTGCACGATCGGACCGTGCGGTCTATCTGCTGGCATGCGAAGGCAGGGCAGAAAAAGAAGGCCCCGCGCGTCGGCAGGGCCTTCCGTGCTGCTGTAACTCTAAGTGAATGGCGCAGTCATCCGGAATAAATCCGGATGCGGGCTTAGCGCGGGACTACTTTAGTCGCTTGCATGCCCTTGGGGCCCTTGGTGGCTTCGAATTCCACCGCCTGCCCTTCCGCCAGACTCTTGAATCCGTCTGCCTGAACCACGGAGAAATGTACAAAAACGTCGGCGCTTCCGTCCTTGGGGGTGATGAAACCAAAGCCTTTTGCGTCGTTAAACCACTTTACAGTACCACTTTGCATAATTACCTCTTGCTCCTTAGAGCATAAACGGGAAATTCCCGGGTTAGCGCGTCTGAAGAAGAGACTAAGAGAGGTGGTATAACCAGCCAACTGCAAAGCATGGAACGACAACCGGTCTTCAGTACAGCAACTTCAACGCCCGTCCCGCCGCCTATCGGACCGGGACGGAGGCAGATACTACGTAAACAATGTAAAGGATGCAAGAAGTACGCAAACACCACATTCCGGCCCTTCCCGGTACCGGACCGGGTCACCACCCCAAAAGACCTGCGAGAACCTAGCGGCGCACCCAGAACACGTGCCCGGCCACACGTTTGCCAACCGTCTTTTGAAGCGGGTATTCTGGTCAGAAGCACCGCTCATGGCGGCATTTTTCCCCGACCATGAGCGGGCGGTAATGCTTTAACAGATTGACGCAAAACGGAAAAAGATATGGAAGCGGCGCAGCGACTGGAACACAATAGCGGCATGTCTAGTCTTGGTTTTAGGTGTTCGCCAGTGCGACCGGGAGCGTGAGCAATGCGATCTCCCTTTTCGCTTCCCCAGCTGGTGCTTTTCGTTTTCACCGTGGGTCTGCTGGTGGCGCTGGTTCAGCTTGGCATTCTGTCGATTGCTTTCGACAAGCTCGGTTTGTCTCAAGGGTCTGCCATGCTGCTGCTTTTTGCCTCGCTCTTCGGCAGCGCCGTCAACCTGCCGCTGTTTACCGTCCAGGCCGAAGCGCCAGCGGAAGATACAACATTACCGCCCCCACTGCGCGGACTGCTGCGCCAGATGCGCCAGGAATTTCATGGCAGGACACTGATCGCAGTGAATGCCGGCGGCGGGCTGGTTCCAATCTGGTTTTCGATCTACCTGCTGATGCACCAGCCATTGCCGATTTGGCAGGTACTGCTGTCGATCGCCGCTGTCGCCGCGGTGAGCCACATGATGAGCCGTCCCATGCGCGGCGTTGGGATCGGCATGCCGATATTTGTGGCGCCAGCCTGCGCGGCCCTGGTGGCCATGGTCATCAATCCGGCCCACTCCGCGCCGCTTGCCTATATCTGCGGCACCCTTGGCGTGCTTATCGGAGCCGATTTGCTGCGCTTAAAGGATATTCGCCGCATGGGAGCACCCATTGCCTCGATTGGGGGCGCCGGGACATTCGACGGCATCTTCATTACAGGAATTGTCGCAGTACTACTTGCCTGACCAAGGCAGCAAGACCTAGAGACGGTTTGACGGATCTATGTGCACGGCAACACGCGTGTCTCCAACCGCCATAGCGACCGGGCCATGCGGCCGCAGACGCCGTACCGTGCGCATAGCTACCAGATGCCGACGGACGATCCGGTTCCGCGCAAGCGGCATGGTGCTGGCGTATTGCTCTTTGTAGCGCAAGACACGTCGCACATAGGTTTGTGTCTCTTCATACGGTGGGATGCCATTGTATTGCGCAACCACATTGACCCCGGCGTTGTAGGCGGCGAGCGCCAACCGGCGATTGTCGTGGAACTTAACCAGCAGATCCTTGAGGTAATGGACGCCGGCGTACACGTTCTGCACCGGATCAAAAATATCGCGTACGCCGTAGCGCGCGGCTGTTTCCGGCATGAGTTGCATCAACCCGGAAGCTCCCTTAGGCGATAGCGCATGGGGATCAAAGTCGGATTCGACGTGCATTACCGCCTTGACCAAGGCGACATCCACGTGTTCGTGGGCAGCAGCGAGCCGGATCAATCGGTCATAGGCATTGGGATTTGTCACCGCGGACTGCACCTGGCGCTGGGACACCAGCGCGCCCATGCCGCGTGCGGACTGGCTCATGCGAATTAGGCGGTAACCGGGATCGCCCAGCGCATGATCGGTAATGATGCGGCTGCCGTCCGGCATTTGATAAACATAAAGCATCGCATGGGCTACCCCGGCCAGACCCAGCCACAAAACGGCAATCACCGTGGCCGGCCAACCCATAGCCGCAACCAGACCGCGCCTCGAACGGCGCCGTCCCCTGCCCTGAGTATCTGTACACCGTGCCATGCCTGTAAAACGCTGCAGGAGTTGTGCCAGGCAACCAAATTGTCACGAAAAGAGCGCCGCAACTGCGCTAAGTGTTTGACTGGGCGGCAAATATCCACTCGTGGGCGCGCGCAATTGATGACTCTGGGAGGGGCGAAAGACAGGCTGCTGCAGGTCGCTGACCCGCGCGCAGCGGCCAGCAGGACAACTTTGCGTCAAATCAGACTACTTCAGGTGTGGATATTATGCCCTGCCAGACCCGGCTGAATCGTTATACAATGAATTACTTCTTTACCGTTTAGGCACCCTATTCCGCCTTATCTGCCTACTTTCCGCTGCACCTTGTGTGCGCATCATGTGGAGTTAAAAACCTGTGAGCACAGTGGCAATTACCAAAGAGAATTTTGACGAAACCATCAACAACAACGGAATGGTCATTCTGGATTTCTGGGCATCCTGGTGCGGACCATGCCGCTCCTTTGCGCCGGTATTCGAGGCCACTTCGGAAAAGCACCCGGACGTGGTTTTCGGCAAGGTCAACACTGAGGAACAGCAGGAACTGGCCGGGGCGTTTCAAATCCGCTCCATTCCAACCCTGATGATATTTCGCGACAAGATTATCATCTTTTCCCAGCCAGGCGCCCTTCCGGCTGCCGCCTTTGAAGAACTGGTCGGCAAGGCGAAAGAACTCGACATGGATGCCGTGCGCCGCGATATCGCGACACAGGAAAAAGAAGGCGCAAAATCCCAGGGCTAACGCGCTTTGGTCCACGACGGCGACGCACCCGGTGCGTCGCCCATGTGCGATTCAGGCAAAGGCAGGGAAATAGGAGCCTGTGGTGTCTTCGATCTTGAGGATTCCGGCAAAACCGCTGACGTCCTCAAAGTCCAAAAGCGCATGCACCGGCATCTCGAGTGCCTGCGCTATCCTTTCAAGATTATGCAAACCAGCGTTGATTTCGGCCCGCTCAATATGGCCAATATAGTTCCGGTGCAAGCCGCTCAGTTCGGCCAATACTTCCTGCGACCAGCCTCGCGCTACACGCAACAGGCGCAACCGCCGAGCCAGCAGGTCCCGGGACGACTGGGAATGTAAATCGGTCATCGAAGACTCCTTTCGTTCAGACCCACCATCACCAATCATGGGTTACACAATAACGTGTGTAAGGTGACGGTACCCCGATATTAACGGCGCACCGGGCTGCGACCGCAGCATGCGGCAATAGCAACGTCTCTGTAGCTATTTCTGCCCACATCCCGCGCGAATAATACGCGCGCCATCGAGGCTAAACAACAGATACCAGGCCGTTGTGCTGCGTCTGCGCCGGGGCTAGAGGCCGCTATCCAACCCACACTCGCGCATTGCGGAACATGCGCATCCAGGGACTATCTTCGCGCCAATGGTCCGGACGCCATGAGTTGGCCACGCTGCGCACCACCCGTTCCGGATGTGGCATCAGCACGGTGAAGCGGCCGTTGGCGGTGGTCAGGCCGGCTATGCCATGGGGTGAGCCATTCGGATTGTATGGATAGACCTGGGTTAGCGAGCCGCGATTGTCGGTAAAGCACATGGCAACCTGACGTTGCAGTATGACACTTTGCAGATCGGCGGAATCGCGGAACTCGGCGCGCCCCTCGCCATGGGCGACAGCTATAGGCAATCTTGATCCGGCCATGCCGCGAAAAAAGATTGATGAGTTCTGCGGAATCTCGACCATGCATACACGCGCCTCGAACTGTTCCGAGGAATTGCGTACGAAGTGCGCCCAGTGTTCCGCGCCCGGAATCAACTCGCCCAGGTTGGACATCATCTGGCAGCCGTTGCACACACCCAGCGCAAAGGTATCACTACGCGCAAAGAACGCGCTGAACTCATCCCGTGCACGCGTGTTGTACAGAATCGATTTCGCCCAGCCCTCGCCTGCTCCGAGTACGTCGCCAAAGGAAAAGCCGCCGCATGCGGCAAAGCCTTTGAAATCGCGCAGCGAAACGCGGCCGCTGAGAATATCGCTCATGGTCACGTCGAGCGCGCGGAATCCGGCACGATCAAAGGCCGCTGCCATTTCGAGCTGACCATTGACGCCCTGCTCACGCAGAATGGCGATCGGCGGGCGCACACCCCTGGAGATGAAAGGCGCCGCGACATTGTCATTCGGATCGAAATTGACATGAGCGCTCAGACCCGGGTCGGTGGTATCCAGGATGCGGTCATATTCGTCCTGGGCACATTGCGGGTTGTCGCGCAGCCGCTGGATATGGTAGCTCGTTTCCGACCAGGCACGCTGCAGCTCGACACGACTTTCACTCAAAAGCACTCTGCCGTCGCAGTGGAAGCTGACCTGGTCATCATCGGTAATGGCGCCGATGCGGCGCGTGTAGCGCAGCAGACCAGCTTTCTTGAGTGCGCCAAAGATGCCATCGCGGCGTTCGCTCGGTATCTGCAGCACGGCACCCAGCTCTTCGCTAAAAAGCGCTGCAACGGGATCGCGACCGAGATCGCTTAGATCGATCGTCACGCCGGTACGTCCGGCAAACGCCATTTCGCATACGGTAGCGAAAAGACCGCCATCGGAACGGTCATGATAGGCAAGCACAAAGCCCAACTCGTTGAGCGCCTGAATGATGGCGAAGAAAAGTTTCAGAACTCTGGGGTCATCGACGTCCGGCGCCTCCTTGCCGACCTGCTTGTACACCTGGGCGAGCGCCGAACCGCCGAGGCGGTTGCGACCCTTACCGAGATCAATCAGGATCAGATCCGTCGCCCCGCAATCGCTACGCAGCTGCGGAGTGAGTGTCTTGCGCACGTCCAATACCGGGGCGAATGCCGATATTATGAGGGAAAGCGGAGCCGTGACGGAGCGCTCTTCCCCCTGGGCATCGCACCAGACGGACTTCATGGACATTGAATCCTTGCCGACGGGGATGCTGATTCCGAGCGCCGGACACAACTCCATGGCAACCGCGCGCACGGTATCGTAGAGCGCGGCATCTTCGCCGGGATGACCGGCCGCCGCCATCCAGTTGGCGGATAGTTTCACATCCGGAAGCTTCTCGATGCGCGTCGCGGCCAGATTGGTCAGCGCCTCGCCGATCGCCATGCGACCGCTTGCCGCGGGATTGATGAGGGCAATCGGCGTGCGCTCGCCGATTGCCATCGCCTCACCGGTAAAACCGTGATAGCCGGTGGCCGTCACGGCCACGTCGGCCACCGGCACCTGCCAAGGTCCCACCATCTGATCACGGCAGACCAGACCGCTGACACTACGGTCGCCGATGGTTATCAGAAAACTCTTGTTTGCGACCGCTGGTAAACGCAACACGCGCTGCGCCGCCTCGGCGATATCGATTTGCCGCGTCTTGAACGGCAGGGATTTACGCCGAACGCGCCGCACCTCGCGTGTCATCTTGGGCGGACGACCGAGCAGCAACGAGAGTTCCATGTCGATCGGGCGCGCCTCGCGCAGCTCCTGCTGCTGCCGCACCTCGCCGGTCTTGCGGGATTCCGCGGCTTTGGCAAAGTAGCTGTCCTCCACCACCAGCGACGCTTGCGGCGTGGCCTGACCAATCACGGCGTATAAACAGCGCTCACGCTGGCACAGCATGCGAAACAGCGCGAGCCGCTCGCTGGCCACGGCAACGACATAGCGCTCCTGCGCCTCATTGCACCAGATTTGCATCGGAGACATACCGGGCTGATCGTTCGGTACGCTACGCAGTTCGAAACTGCCTCCGAGACCAGCATCGTTGATAAGCTCCGGCACCGCATTCGACAGTCCACCCGCACCGACATCGTGGATCGACAGTACCGGGTTATCCGAACCGAGCGCCCAACATTGATCTATCACTTCCTGGCAACGGCGCTGCATCTCCGGATTGCCGCGCTGCACCGAAGCGAAGTCGAGCTCCTCGCTGCTCGCACCGGTCGCCACACTTGACGCTGCGCCCCCGCCGAGCCCGATGAGCATGGCCGGCCCACCCAGCACGACGATGCTCGTCCCGCCCGGAAACCTGGTTTTCTCGATGTGCTGGCCGCGAATATTTCCGATGCCGCCGGCAAGCATGATGGGCTTGTGGTAACCGCGCACTTCGCCGTCAAATTCTTCTTCATAGGTGCGGAAATAACCGCCGATGTTCGGTCGCCCGAACTCGTTGTTGAAAGACGCGCCGCCGAGCGGACCATCGATCATGATTTCGAGCGCACTGGCGATGCGTCCTGGCTTGCCATGATCAGTTTCCCACGGCTGTTCCGCACCTGGTATGCGCAGGTTGGAGACCGAGAATCCGGTAATGCCGGCCTTTGGCTTGGCACCGCGACCGGTCGCGCCCTCGTCGCGGATCTCGCCGCCACTGCCGGTAGCGGCACCCGGAAAGGGCGAAATGGCGGTGGGGTGGTTATGCGTCTCCACCTTCATCAGGATATGTGTTTCATCCTCATGATAGGCATACTCGCGCGTGTGCGGGTCGGGGAAGAAGCGCCCGGCACGGAACCCTTCGATGACCGAGGCATTATCGCGATAGGCTACCAGAGTGCCACGCGGATTGGCCTCGTGGGTATTCCGGATCATGGCAAACAGCGAGCGGTCCTGGCGCCTGCCGTCAATAATCCAGTCGGCATTGAAGATCTTGTGCCTGCAGTGCTCGGAGTTGGCCTGGGCGAACATCATGAGCTCGACGTCGGTCGGATTTCTGCCCAGGCGCGTGAAGTTTTCCGCCAGGT
>JAJXUF010000138.1 GCA_021783175.1 Pseudomonadota bacterium | reverse complement strand
CATAGGGTTTGCCACCGTGCGCGGCGGAGATATCGTCGGCGACCACACCGTGCTTTATGCGGGTATCGGCGAGCGTATCGAGATCACACACAAGGCCAGCAGCCGCGCCACTTTCGCTTTGGGCGCTTTGCGAGCGGCACGCTTTCTGCAAGCGAGCAAGGCCGGGTTGTATGACATGCAGGATGTGCTGGACTTAAAGTAAGGGGATTAAAAGAATGGAACAGGATAATCAGAAAAATGCAGGTCTGGACTGGATCGGACGCTATGTCGCGGTCATTGTGCTTTCGTTGATTCTTGCGGCAGCGATCGGCAATATGGACTTGTTCGCCAAGACCACGATAGGCGGCAAGCTCAGTGCTTCGCATATCGTGCAATTCCTGGGTTACGGGGCTGCCCTGGTTGCATTCTGGGTGCTTGGTCAGCGCGCCACCATTGCTTTGGGGCAGCATGCCGGGAAATGGTCGTTCCTGCAGCACCTGGTTCTTCCGGCCGTGACCCTGATCGTGGTTTCGCTGGCCTACTCGGTTTTGCTGTTGCTGCTGAAGCCGGTGATGGATGCTGCACTGCACAATATCTACAACTGGATATTCATTGTGGCTATCCTGGCCTGTGCGGGCTGGCTGGTCATGGCGGTGTTGAATCAGTCGGCTTCGCTGACAGCATTGCTCACGGATCGCAAGTCTGCCGGTCAGGGGCGACTTTGTGCGGGTTGCGGTGCGAACTGCGCGGCGGCAGACAAGTTTTGCAAGCAATGCGGCAAGGAACTTGGCGACAAGGCTTGATCCGCTGGTGCCGTTCAATAAACGAGCAATTTGATCCCGATCAGAATCAATACCACCCCGCCGAAAATCTCGGCTTTGCTTTCAAGCCAGGTCCCGCTGCTTTTGCCAATTGCGACACCGATCCAGCTGAATATAAATGTGGTCGCGCCGATGATCATGCAAGCCAGGTAAGCATTGATGCCCAGAAGCGTCAAACTGAATCCGGCGGCCATGGCATCGATACTGGTCGCAATGGCCAGAAGCAACATCATCTTGTTGGTGATTTCCTTGATGTCGTTTTCTATGCCTTCCTGCAATCCCCCATAGATCATCTTGGCCCCGATCAGGGACAGTAAACCAAACGCTATCCAGTGGGCGTAGGCCTCGACCCAGCCAAGCACGCCTTTGCCGGCCAGATAGCCGATGAAAGGCATCAAGGCCTGAAAGCTGCCGAAGAACAAACCCGCCTTTACACCCAGTCCGCGGGTGTTTCCTTTGGATCCGAGACCGATGGAAACGGCAAAGGCGTCCATGCTGAGTGCGACTGCCAAAACGATCACTTCAAACATATGGTTTATTTTTCATGCAGTTGGTTGGAGCGAATAAAGGTGCAACAGAGGTGAGGAAGTTGTGAATTATACGGTGCCGGCCGTACCCCGCAGCCGCAAGGTTCATGCTTCCGTTTGATGCCGCCCCGCTAATCCGCTATAATGCACGACAATCCAAAAGCGGGATGGACGCAATGTTCTTCCCGCTTCTTTATGTCCAGTTCAAGGGAGCATCCGGTGTCGCAAACAAGTCCTGCCATTCTAGTTTTAGCCGATGGGACAGTGTTTCGCGGAACCGCCATTGGCGCTTCCGGCAGCAGCGTCGGCGAGGTGGTGTTCAACACTGCCATGACCGGCTACCAGGAAATCCTCACCGACCCGTCCTATTGCAAGCAGATCGTCACACTGACCTACCCGCATATCGGTAACGTGGGCTGCAACCCCGAGGATGTGGAATCGCGCCAGGTATTTGCCAGCGGCCTCATCATTCGCGACCTGTCCATGACGGTCAGCAACTTCCGCAGCACACAATCCCTGCCTGAATACCTCAAGGCCAACAATGTGGTCGCCATCGCCGACATCGACACTCGCAAGCTGACGCGCATCCTGCGCAGCAAGGGTGCGCAGAACGGTTGCATCGCAACCGGCAATGATGTGGAGGCGGCGTTGAAGGCGGCGCGCAACTTTGCGGGACTGGCGGGCATGGATCTGGCGCAAGTGGTCAGCTGCGACAAACCCTATGAATGGAAACAGCGCGTGTGGGAGTTGGGCGTGGGGTATCGGGATTTGGGAGCCGGGATTTCGGATTTGGGGAAAGGCGATGCGGCCAAATCCGAAATCCCAGCTCCCAAATCCTTCCACGTAGTGGCCTACGACTTCGGCGTGAAGCGCAATATCCTGCGCATGCTGGCCGAGCGCGGCTGTCGTATTACCGTGGTGCCGGCCAGGACCAGTGCTGCTGATGTGCTGGCAATGAAGCCGGACGGTGTGTTCCTGTCCAACGGCCCCGGCGATCCTGAACCTTGCGATTACGCGATCAACGCGACTCAAAAATTCCTCGAAGTGGGTATCCCACTGTTCGGCATCTGCCTGGGGCACCAGATCATGGGCCTGGCCGTGGGTGCGAAGACGGTGAAGATGAAGTTCGGCCACCGCGGTGCGAACCACCCAGTGCAGGATACGCAGACCAAGCGCGTGATGATCACCAGCCAGAACCACGGCTTTGCCGTGGATGCGGCGACGCTGCCGAAGAATGCACGTGTGACCCATATCTCGCTGTTCGACGGCACGCTGCAGGGTTTCGAATTGACTGATAAACCCGCGTTTTGTTTCCAGGGGCATCCCGAGGCGAGCCCCGGTCCACATGACGTGGATGGGTTGTTCGATAAATTTGTTGGATTGATGAATTTGAGGAGGTGAAGGGAGAAGGGGGAAGGGAGAAGGGATGCGCACTCAACGCTTTTTACCCTTCCCCCTTCACCCTTTACTCTTCCCAAAAAGAATGGCAAAGCGTACTGACATAAAAAGCATACTGATCATCGGCGCCGGCCCCATCGTGATCGGGCAGGCGTGCGAATTCGACTATTCCGGCGCGCAGGCCTGCAAGGCGCTAAAGGAAGAGGGTTATCGCGTCATTCTGGTGAACTCGAATCCGGCGACGATCATGACCGATCCGAACATGGCGGATGCGACCTACATCGAGCCGATCACCTGGCAGATGGTGGAGAAGATCATCGCCAAGGAGAAGCCGGATGCAATTTTACCGACCATGGGCGGCCAAACCGCGCTGAACTGCGCGCTGGACCTGGCCAAGCACGGTGTGCTGGAAAAATACAAGGTCGAGATGATCGGTGCTTCGCGCGATGCCATCGACATGGCGGAAGACCGCGAGAAGTTCAAACAGGCGATGACCCGTATCGGCCTGGCCTCGGCCCGTTCCAACATCGCGCACAGCATGGAAGAGGCCTTGCAGGTGCAGCAGGCGCTGGGTTTCCCGACCATCATCCGCCCTTCCTTCACCATGGGCGGCAGCGGCGGCGGTATCGCCTACAACCGCGAAGAATTCGTCGAGATCTGCGAGCGCGGCCTCGAAGCTTCGCCCACGCGAGAACTGCTGATCGAAGAGTCGCTGCTCGGCTGGAAAGAATACGAGATGGAAGTCGTGCGCGACCGCAACGACAACTGCATCATCATCTGCTCCATCGAAAACCTCGATCCGATGGGCGTGCATACCGGAGACTCCATCACCGTCGCACCCGCTCAGACGCTGACCGACAAGGAATATCAGATCATGCGCGACGCCTCGCTGGCGGTGCTGCGCGAGATCGGCGTGGAAACCGGCGGCTCCAATGTGCAGTTTTCCGTGAATCCGGTTGACGGGCGCATGGTGGTGATCGAGATGAATCCGCGCGTGTCGCGTTCTTCGGCGCTGGCCTCCAAGGCGACCGGATTCCCGATTGCCAAGGTGGCGGCCAAGCTGGCTGTAGGCTACACGCTGGACGAGTTGAAGAACGACATTACCGGCGGCGCAACACCGGCTTCGTTCGAGCCGACCATCGATTATGTGGTGACCAAGATTCCACGTTTTGCGTTCGAGAAATTCCCGCAAGCCAATGACCGTCTGACCACCCAGATGAAATCGGTTGGCGAAGTGATGGCCATCGGCCGCACTTTCCAGGAGTCGTTCCAGAAAGCCCTGCGCGGGCTTGAAGTCGGCGTAAATGGGCTGGATACGAAGTTTGACGATCGCGAGGCCATCGTATCCGAACTGGGTAATCCCGGCCCGGATCGCATCTGGGCGGTGAGCGATGCGTTCCGCCTCGGCATGAGTGTGGAAGAAGTATTCAGCGTGAGCAAGATCGACCCGTGGTTCCTGGTGCAGATCGAGGACCTGATCCGTCAGGAAAAAGCGCTGGCCGGCCATACTCTGGAAAGCCTGAGCGCGGATCACCTGCGTACGTTGAAACGCAGCGGTTTTGCCGATGCCCGCCTGGCGAAATTGCTCGGAATCGATGACGAATCGGTACGCGCCTATCGCCATGCGCTGGGCGTGCGCCCGGTGTTCAAGCGCGTGGATACCTGCGCCGCCGAGTTTGCCACCAATACCGCTTATATGTATTCGACCTACGAGGAAGAATGCGAATCGCTGCCAACCGGCAACAAGAAGATCATGGTATTGGGCGGCGGTCCCAACCGCATCGGACAGGGTATCGAGTTCGACTATTGCTGCGTTCATGCCGCGCTGGCCATGCGCGAAGACGGTTACGAGACCATCATGGTCAACTGCAATCCCGAGACGGTTTCAACCGACTACGACACTTCCGATCGCCTGTACTTCGAGCCGCTGACGCTGGAAGACGTACTGGAAGTGGTGGCGGTGGAGAAACCCATCGGCGTGATCGTGCAATACGGCGGCCAGACTCCGCTCAAGCTGGCACGTGGTCTGGAGAAGAATGGCGTACCTATCATTGGCACCACACCGGATATGATCGACTGCGCGGAAGACCGCGCACGTTTCCAGGCGATGTTGCGCGACTTGAATCTGAAGCAGCCTCCGAATCGTACGGCAAGCAACGTGGCTGATGCGGTGGCCGGCGCTGCCGAGATCGGGTATCCGCTGGTGATGCGTCCATCCAACGTGCTTGGCGGCCGCGCGATGGAGATCATCCATGCGCAGTCCGATCTCGAGCGCTATATGCGCGATGCCGAGGAGATGTCTGAGACCTATCCGGAACGTATGCCCATCCTGCTCGACCGGTTCCTGAATGATGCGATCGAAGTGGATGTGGATGCGGTGTCCGATGGCGCGCAAGTCATCATCGGCGGCATCATGGAGCACATCGAGCAGGCGGGCGTGCATTCCGGCGACTCGGCATGTTCGCTCCCGCCATACTCATTGTCTGTCAAGCTGCAGGACGAATTGCGCCGCCAGACCGTGGCAATGGCAAAATCGCTCAAAGTGGTCGGATTGATGAACGTGCAGTTTGCCATCCAGGGCGAGACTGTGTTCGTGCTGGAAGTGAATCCGCGAGCCTCGCGTACCGTGCCATTCGTATCCAAGGCTACCGGCGTGCCGCTGGCCAAGATTGCTGCACGCTGCATGGCCGGGCAATCGCTGGAGCAGCAAGGATTTACCAAGGAAGTGATTCCGCCGTATTATTCAGTAAAAGAAGCGGTGTTCCCGTTCATCAAATTCCCCGGCGTGGATACCATCCTCGGTCCGGAAATGAAGTCCACGGGCGAAGTGATGGGCGTGGGGGAAACATTTGCTGAAGCCTTCGTCAAATCCCAGCTCGCCGCCAGCGTGAAGTTACCGAAGGGCGGCAAGGTGTTCATCAGCGTGCGCGAAGAAGACAAGACAGGCACAGTGGAAGTCGCGCGAACATTGAAGCAGCTGGGCTTCACCATACTGGCTACACGAGGCACAGGATCCGTGATCACGGCGGCGGGAGTTGAAGTGACCGTGGTGAACAAGGTTGCCGAAGGGCGTCCGCATATCGTGGACATGATCAAGAACGGTGACGTCAGTCTGATCGTCAATACGGTGGATAGCAGGCCTTCAGTGATGCGCGATTCGTATTCGATCCGCCATGCCGCACTGCAGGGTCGTGTGACCTACTACACTACGCTTGCCGGTGCGCGCGCGGCCTGTATGGGCATGCAGCACCTGACCGAGTTGCAAGTCTATGACGTGCAGTCCCTGCACCGTCGGTTGAAGAACGTCGCCTAGCGGCTCCTTTTCACTCCCTCCCTGCGGGGGAGTGCAGGAGAGGGGGAACGGACAGGGCGGCAGTAACGTTTATCAATATGGGATGGCACTGACGCCATGACCGTTGAAGAAATAGAAAGAAGGGGAAAGCGGCATGAGTAAAGTTCCATTGACGGTGAACGGCGCGGAGTTATTGCGCCAGGAGTTGCACCGGCTGAAGACGGTGGACAGGCCTTGGGTCATCAATGCGATTTCCGAAGCGCGTGCGCAGGGTGACCTGTCGGAAAATGCCGAATACGAAGCGGCCAAGGAACGGCAGTCCTTCGTCGAAGGACGAATCGTCGAGCTGGAGTTCAAGCTGGGCAGTGCACAAGTCATCGACCCGAAAACGCTTAATGCGGACGGACGCTGCGTATTCGGTTCGACCGTGATACTGGAAGATGCCAACAACGGCGATGTCGTGACCTACCAGATCGTCGGCGACGACGAAGCCGACATCAAGAAACGCAAGATTTCCATCAGCTCACCGATTGCGCGGGCATTGATAGGCAAGGTGGTCGGTGATATTGCGGAAGTGCGCGCGCCGAGTGGTATACGCGAATACGAAGTGGTGGAGGTTCAGTACATCTAGAGGCGGGGAAGGGGTTGGAAGAAGCGAAGGAAGAAGGGTAAAGGGATAACCCAGCTCTCGTCGAAGAAAAGGTTCTCCTCCTCCATCCCTCTTCTCACTTCCCGGTCTGGCGTATCCAGCCCTACGTGCGGCTGCCGAGTTGTTTTTTGCTTTGAACGGTTTTTCCCTGGCGGCGTTTGGGGGGCTTGGAGATCGGAATCTCCAGCGGGCGAAACACGACCAGTATCTTGCCAATGTGCTGTACCGGGCCTGCCTTCAGTTGTTCGCATATTTCCTGCAACATGGCGGCGCGCGCCTCCCGGTCATCGTTCATGACGCGGATCTTCAGCAGATCATGGCTTTTCAGGCTGCGTTCGATTTCTTCCAGCACGGCAGGTGTCAGACCGCCATTGCCGATGATGACGATGGGCTTGAGTACATGGGCGCGTCCTTTGAGTTCGAGGCGCTGTGAAACGGAGAGAGATAACATGATGGGTGGTTTTCCTGATTCAAGGCGCGGATTCTAAACGATGAAGGCTTCTAAAACCAGCAAACAATGGATGCGCGAGCATGTCAACGATCCCTATGTGCAGCGGGCACAGAAGGATGGATACCGCTCCCGTGCCGCATACAAACTGCTGGAAATCGACGAACGCGATCACATCATCAGGCCAGGCATGGTGGTGGTGGACTTGGGAGCGACTCCCGGCGGGTGGTGTCAGGTGGTCGCAAGCAAGCTCGGCCAGCAGGGACGCATCATCGCGCTGGACTTGCTGCCGCTACAGCCGCTGCCGCGGGTGGAATTCATCCAGGGCGACTTTCGCGCTGAAAACGTGCTGGCGCAGCTGGAAGAAAAACTGGAAGGACGCCAGATTGGCCTTGTAATTTCGGATATGGCGCCCAATATCAGCGGTGTGAGTTCGGCCGATCAGGCGCGCGCCATGCATCTGGCTGAACTGGCACTGGATTTCGCGGTCCACCATTTGGCGCCGGGTGGATCGTTTCTGGTGAAGGTGTTTCAAGGCGTTGGGTTTGAGGATTATCTGAAGCTTGCGCGTAACCACTTTGAAAAAGTGGTTACGCGCAAGCCGAAAGCATCGCGCGACCGCAGTAGCGAGCAGTATTTGGTGGGGCTGGGCAAGCTTGAGTAATAGCCCCGGACAGTGTCTAATGCAACTTCGTATTACCGCTCATAAGGAGCATGTGTGAACAATTTATTCAAAAGTGTCGGAATCTGGCTGGTCGTCGCATTGGTGCTGATGACCGTCTTCAATCAATTCAACGCGCGCCAGCAATCGACGGCGCAAGCGCAGTTGGATTATTCGCAATTTCTCGATGAAGTGAAATCGGGCCATATCGAGAAGGTGACTATCGAAGGCCGTACCCTGAAAGCGACTACCACCGACGGCAAGCGTATTACCACTTATGCGCCCAGCGACCTGTGGCTGGTTTCCGACCTGCTCAAGAACGGCGTGAAGATCGAAGCCAAGCCGGAAGAGGAACAGTCCTTCCTGATGAGCATTTTTGTATCCTGGTTCCCGATGTTGCTGCTGATCGGCGTATGGATATTCTTCATGCGCCAGATGCAGGGCGGCAAGGGCGGCGGCGCGTTTTCG
>JAJXUF010000137.1 GCA_021783175.1 Pseudomonadota bacterium | reverse complement strand
GGCTGCGGGTGTCGTGGAGCGCGGCATTGAGGCGATGGCTGTTTCGCCCGCTACTCTCATGGCTTGGTTGGGGCCGGCAATCGGCCCGCAGGCATTCGAGGTGGGAGCGGAGGTGCGCGAAGCGTTCACGCTGGGCAATGCAGCCGCTGCAGACCTGTTCACACCAGGCAGGGACGGACATTTTTTTGCCGACCTTTACGCACTCGCTCGTTTGCGGCTGGCCGCCGCCGGCGTTAACCGCATTTTCGGAGGCGGCTTGTGTACGGTGGCAGATCAAGTCCGATTCTTTTCCTACCGCCGGGACGGTGCGTGCGGTCGAATGGCATCGCTCATCTGGATTGAGCGCTGACATCTGCATCCCACGCAGTTGACCATTTCCCGGACGCAGCGGCACTGATTCGGTAATGCAAAAGCCGATCCGATCGGGAGCTGCGTCGCCGCAAGCGTTTGAACGTTGTTGGTCGCTGTCAGAAGCCCGCGGGTAAATAGGTGTTGGCGCTGATGCCGTAGGAGCCGGCGGGAAGTACGCGGCGAATTTCCAATGCCAAGCCGGAGTTGTCGTGCGGACTGTGAAACAGATCAAGGACGGTGACGACGGGATAGGGGTGTTTCTGCGAGTCTAGCACCAAGGCGACTTTCGGCCGCAGGCGGCGTTCGCGATTCACTGTGATAACTACGCCCACGCTGCCGGTGCTCATCTCGACGATGCTGCCGATCGGATAGATCCCCATGCACTGGATGAATTGTTCCACCAGGCCGCCGTGGAAATCCTTGTTGCGCCCCTCGTAAAGCTTTTTCAGCGCATCGTATGCCGAGAGGCCGGAGTGATAGGCGCGGTCGCTGGTTATGGCGTCATAACAATCCACAATTGCGCCCATAAGACCGAACAGGCCAATCTGATCACCGGTGATGCCGTTGACGTAGCCGGCGCCGCTGTAGCGCTCGTGGTGGCAGCGCGCCACGTCAATTGCGGCTGCCGGGATGCCGCTCGTAACCTCGAGGATTTTCACCCCCTCAGGCACATGCGTTTTCATGATCCGGTACTCGTCATCGGTAAGTCGCGCAGGTTTGTCGAGGATTTCGTTTGGCACCTTAAGCTTGCCGATGTCATGCAACAACGCTCCGGTACCAAGGACGTTGAGATGATCGGGTGCGAGGTCAAGGTGACGTCCGAACGCGAGCGCCAGAATGCACACCCGCAGGCTGTGCAGCGCAGTGTACTCGTTCTTGGCCTTCAGTTGGGTAAGCCAGACGAGGGCGTCAGGATTGCGAACGATACTGTCTACCATCTGGGCCACCAGCTCCTTGGCCCGCGCCGAATTGATGGCGCGTCCTAGCTTGACATCGTCCATGATGCTGTAAACCAGTTCGCGCGTGTTTGTTTCTAGGTCGCGCGCTGCACCGATCTCTTCGTCAAGGCTGGTCAGATCGTTATAGCGGGGTCGCGCGCGGTCCGCACGCAATGTCTGCTTCAATACCTCCGCGTCAGTGACAGTCTTGTGTTCTGGCGCAATGACTCTGGGTGGGATGCGGATTGCCGGCGCAGCGGGGTGGGGAGCGCGCGTTTGTTCGGCCTCAGTGTCGATATAGACAAACTGACACAACTCGCGCAGTTGTTCGATTTCCTCGTCGCTTCGAATCTCGAAGCCTTGGAAAAGGAATGGCGTCCCCACCCAGGGCCTGTCCAGCTCCGAGACGTACATTCCCTTGCGCAGCTCTTGGACGGCGGTTTTCGTCTTCATTTTTCGGTGCTTTTCGCAAGGTTTGCCGGGAGATTGCCTGAAAGCCGCGTTACCACTGACAGGACGCAACCACCCCTTCACCGGGTGATTCCGGCTTGCTGCAACCCAACCCCGACATCGTCTACCTTATAGATTAGACGCTGAACGGCCGACAGACAACCCTTTAGCCGGCAGCAGGCGGAACGCTGGGTGTGGAAAGCTCAAAGCGCATGGACAGGTCAATGGCATGCACATCTTTCGTTAGACTGCCAACGGAAATGTCGTGTACGCCTGTTTCCGCGACCGCACGAATCGAGTCCAAAGTGATACCACCGGAAGCCTCGAGCCGGGCGCGATCCTTGTTTTCGCTCACTGCGGCGCGCAGGTCGGCAAGTGCGAAATTATCGAGCAAAATTCGGCGCGCGCCGGCAGCCAGCGCTTCGCGCAGCTGGCCTATATTCTCGACTTCGATTTCCACGGCGATTCCCGGCCCCGTATTTGCACGCGCCAGCTGCATCGCGGCGGTTACAGAACCTGCTGCCTCTATGTGGTTTTCCTTGAGGAGAATTGCATCATGCAGTCCCATGCGGTGATTGTGGCCGCCGCCGCAGCGAACCGCGTATTTTTGTGCTGTCCGCAGGCCGGGAATGGTCTTGCGCGTATCCAGAATACGGGCGCCGGTGTCGCGCACCGCGTCCACATAGCGTCTGGCAATAGTTGCGGTTCCCGAGAGAAGTTGAAGGAAGTTGAGCGCAGTGCGTTCGCCAGAAAGCAGCGAGCGCGCAGATCCAGACAGCCGGCACAATACCTGATCGGGCTGCACCAGTTGTCCGTCGCTTGCCTCCCAGACAACGCGCACGCGCTCATCGATCTGGCGGAATACTTCATCGAACCAGAGCCTGCCGCACAGAACGGCGCTTTCCCGGCTGATGACATATGCTCGGGCCACGGAGGGCGCCGGTATCAGGGCGGCTGTCAGATCGCCACTTCCGATATCTTCGGCCAACGCCAGGCGCACGTTTTCGGCAATTTCGTTCGGCGGCGAAAATGTGACGCCGTCAGCTGCTTTTGTGTGTGATCGGGACATGTCGCGTTATTAAACCACAAACGCCGGTTTGCAGCCGCCTGCGCTGACGGCGCCGGGAAAGTGCCGCCGAACCGCGCCGGCCATGCTAGTTGCCGCCTGACTGTGTCAAAGTGAGCCTGTCATCATGCTGGATGAAGTCGAGCCGTTGGAGAAAGCTCATTCCCAGCAGGACCGCGTCGTCGTTCATCTGCGGATCAATGCTCATGATCACATTGTGCAATATGATATTGCCCAGGCGCGCGCGTTGTATGGCATATGGCGTGACGTCTCCATTCGCGGTATGGGCGATGCCTGCCGGACTCGGCGAACAGTGTCGCGGGTGGCGCAAAGCATGCTCGCTGGTAATTGCAGTCTAATGAAAAAGCCGGGAGTGCGCGAGCTGCTGCAGGGGCAAGAGGCACGAAGCACGTTTTATGGCTGGCGTGCACTGTATTGACTGGCTGGACCTTTGCGATATGCTCGCCAGGAAATCTAGCGCTCGGCGCGAAGCCAATTTCCAGACGGCAGCTGAATCGTGGCCCGCATATCGTCCGTAACTACCAATGTCACCACCCAGATTGCGGTTTCGGGCCGCGAAGTGTTCGCGTGGGCCATGTATGACTTCGCCAATTCCGGGTATACGACCGTGGTGCTGACCGCTGTGTTCAACGCCTATTTTGTCGGTGTCGTGGCAGGAGGGGATGAGGGGCGCAGCGCAAGCGCCACCTTCCTCTGGACGTTATCCATGGCAATCACGAATTTGCTGGTACTGCTCAGCGCACCGGTGCTCGGCGCCATTGCCGATCAGGGTGCACGCAAGAAGCGGTTTTTGTTGACCACTACCATTGCTTGTGCGGCCGGCACCGCGGGGCTGGGTTGGGTCGGGCCTGGGGACATCGCTCTCGGCATGGTCCTTGTAATCGTTTCCAGCTTCATGTTTGCCACAGGAGAAGATTTGATTGCAGCGTTTCTTCCGGAGATCGCCGGACAGAAAGACGCAGGCAAGATATCCGGCTATGGCTGGTCGCTTGGCTATCTTGGCGGATTGTTGGTGCTGGGGCTCTGTCTTTGGTACATCAGCTGGGCGCGCGGACAAGGGCAGCAGGCGCCACAGTATGTGCCGGTGACGATGTGGATTACGGCAGCTGCCTTCATACTCTCATCCATTCCAACGTTTGTCTGGTTGCGGGAACGTGCGCCGGCTCACCGGCTTGCGCCGGGGCAGAGCTATCTGCGCTTCGGGTTTGAGCGGGTTGGTCAGACTCTTCGCCACGCACGCCGCTATCGTGATCTGTTCCGCTTTCTCACGGCGCTCGCGGTTTACTACTGCGGCATCAATGCGGTAATTGTTCTAACTGCAATCTACGTTGAACAGGTTATGGGGTTCAGTACAGAAGAAACCATCCTCATGATACTGGTGGTCAATGTCACGGCCGCGATCGGAGCTTTCGGATTCGGGTTTTTGCAGGACCGTATGGGTTCAGTCCGTACGCTGGCGCTATCGCTGACGCTGTGGACCGCAGCGCTGGTGTTTGCCTACCTCACCCACAGTCGTACCTGGTTTTGGGTCGTGGCAAACATGGTCGGAATCGCTCTTGGTTCCAGCCAGTCAGCCGGACGTGCTTTGATCGGGTTGTTCTCGCCTCCTGACCGGGCCGCAGAATTCTTTGGGCTGTGGGGTCTTGCGGGCAAGCTCGCGGCTGTTGTTGGTACTTTGACCTATGGAGCAATTACCTTTCTGACGCAGGGCAACCAGCGCCTGGCGCTGCTGTGTACCGCTGTCTTTTTTGTCGCCGGCCTCGCACTGCTGGCGACTGTAGACGAACAGCGCGGGCGATCTGCGGCAACGGCGGCATCATGAAATCCGCCGTGGCGCTTGAGTTTTCGGAAATTGCCGCGACTGCCTTGGTGTGCATCGCATTTATTGCTCTCGGCTGGAGACAGCTCATGAGGCGATTGGAGCATGCGCATGTCGCCGACTGGGGCGGCAAGTGGCTCAATCGTCTAGACGGGCTCAATAGGCTGTGGTGCCGACACTTTCACCGCTTGCACGGCAGCAAAATGTTGCCCCTGCCGGTCAGTGGTCCGGCGCTGGTTGTCGCCAACCATATTTCCGGACTTGATCCGCTGTTGTTGGTTGCAACAAGTGCGCGTCCGCTGCGTTTTCTCGTCGCCCAGGAGGAGTACGACCGCCCGTTGCTGCGGGCGCTGTTTCGCGCAATTGGGTGCATTCCTGTGAGGCGCGACCGCAATCCACGCGCGGCACTGGCAGCGGCGCGTCGCTCACTGGAGCGCGGCGAAGTGGTCGCGCTGTTTCCGCAGGGAAGGATTCATTTGGATCACGAGCCTCCAGTGAGGCTGAAACGAGGCGTCGCTTACCTGGCGCAGGCGACCGGGGTGCCGGTCATCGCCGTGCACGTCGACGGCATACGCGGTGCGGGACGCACGGTGACGGCGGTGTTCATGCGCAGCAGGGCACGGCTCAAGCATTTTCCTGTGCTGCACTTGCGGGAAGGTGGAGATCCCGAGCATTTTCTTCGGGACTTGCAGGGGCTTCTGGGCGGAAAGTAGGCGTGCCATACGATGGGGTTGGCAAAGGATTGCGACGCGGTGCGATTGGGCAAGATAGCCTATGTCGAGCGACTGCCCGCCTGCGCGACCATTTGTCCAGAAAAGGAACCAAGTCGGCTTCTGCAAGGGTTCTGGCTTGGGAAAATCACGCGCTTTAGCTTGTGGCGGAAAGCTTGAAATTGTCCAGCTTTCGCCCCATTGAGAAGCCATAAATCACGGTTCGCGAGGCGCCTTCGATGCGGATGGACAAACTTACTACGAAGTTCCAGACAGCTTTGGCAGAAGCTCAAAGTCTGGCAGTTGGCCGCGATCACCAGTTCATAGAGCCGGTTCATCTTATGGCGGCTTTGCTGGATCAGGAGGGGGGCGCCAGCCGCCACATTCTGGCGCAAGCTGACGTAAACATTAACGTGCTTCGATCCAGACTGAGCGACGCAATCGATCGTTTGCCTTCGGTAGAGGGGGCGGGCGGTGAGGTGCATGTTTCCAATGATCTCTCCAAGCTGCTCAATCTAACGGACAAGTATGCCCAGCGCCGGGGCGATCAGTACATCTCGAGCGAACTATTCATGCTCGCTGCCCTGGAGGACAAAGGCGAGCTTGGACGAATTCTGAAGGAGACGGGCGTTTCCAAGGGCGGTATCGAAAAGGCCATTGACGCTGTGCGAGGTGGACAGAAAGTCCAAGACGCCAGCGCCGAGGAACAGCGCCAGGCTCTGGAGCGATATACAATCGACCTGACCGAGCGCGCCGAGCAGGGCAAGCTTGATCCGGTAATCGGCCGCGACGAGGAAATCCGTCGGGTGGTGCAGATCCTGCAACGCCGCACCAAGAATAATCCTGTGCTCATCGGCGAGCCCGGCGTGGGTAAAACCGCTATTGTCGAAGGTCTCGCACTGCGCATCGTCAACGGCGAGGTTCCCGAGGGACTCAAGCAGCGCCGCCTTCTGTCACTCGACATGGGGGCGCTCATTGCGGGTGCCAAATACCGCGGCGAGTTCGAGGAACGTCTCAAGGCAGTGCTGAACGATCTGGCAAAACAGGAAGGCCGCATAATTCTTTTCATCGATGAGCTGCACACCATGGTTGGAGCCGGGAAGGCAGAAGGGGCCATGGATGCGGGCAACATGCTCAAGCCGGCATTGGCGCGCGGCGAACTGCATTGCATCGGCGCTACCACGCTCGATGAATACCGCAAGTACATCGAAAAAGACGCGGCACTGGAACGCCGCTTTCAGAAGGTTTTGGTGGACGAACCGGGCGTCGAGGATACGATTGCGATTTTGCGCGGACTGAAGGAGAAGTACGAGGTTCATCATGGTGTCGACATCACCGATCCGGCGATTGTCGCTGCCGCCACACTTTCGCACCGTTACATTACCGACCGCCAGCTTCCCGACAAGGCCATTGATCTAGTCGACGAAGCTGCCTCGCGTATCCGCATGGAAATAGATTCCAAACCAGAAGCCATGGACCGGCTTGATCGACGCATGATCCAGCTCAAGATCGAGCGCGAGGCGCTGAAGAAGGAATCCGACGATGCCTCGCGCAAGCGCTTGGAATCGCTGGAAGGTGAACTTGCCAAGCTGGAACGGGAGTATGCCGACCTGGATGAAATCTGGAAGGCCGAGAAAGCCGCCGTGACCGGGTCTCAGCACCTTAAAGAGGAGCTTGACCGGATGCGCGTTGAGATCGAGACCGCGCGCCGGGCGGGAGACCTAGCACGCATGTCGGAACTTCAATACGGGCGCATTCCGGAACTGGAAAAGCAGCTCGCTGCCGCCTCCGCCGCGGAGGGCAAGGAACGCAAGCTTTTGCGCTCGGCTGTGACCGAAAATGAAGTTGCTGAGGTGGTTTCGCGCTGGACCGGCATTCCCGTTGCCAAAATGATGGAGGGCGAACGAGACAAGCTGTTGCGCATGGAGGAGGAACTGGGGCGGCGTGTCGTAGGGCAAAGCGAAGCCTTAAGGGCGGTCTCCAATGCCATCCGCCGCTCGCGCGCGGGGCTATCCGATCCCAATCGTCCGAACGGGTCGTTTCTGTTTCTTGGCCCGACCGGCGTCGGCAAGACCGAGCTAACCAAGGCGCTGGCAGCGTTTCTTTTCGACACCGATGAGGCCATGGTGCGCGTTGATATGTCCGAATTCATGGAAAAGCATTCGGTAGCGCGACTTATAGGCGCACCGCCAGGTTATGTTGGATATGAGGAGGGGGGTTACCTAACAGAAGCGGTGCGGCGCAAACCATACTCTGTCATCCTGCTTGATGAGGTCGAGAAAGCGCATCCTGAAGTGTTCAATGTACTTTTGCAGGTATTGGATGACGGACGTCTCACGGATGGTCAGGGACGCACCGTAGATTTTCGCAACACGGTCATAGTCATGACGTCAAACCTTGGATCGCATGTCATCCAGGAACTATCCGGTGAAGACAACTATGACCGCATGAAGTCAGCCGTTATGGATATAGTCGGTCAGCACTTTAGGCCGGAATTCATTAACCGTATTGACGACATAGTCGTGTTTCACCCGCTTGCACGTGAGCAGCTGCACCGCATCGCGCAGATCCAGGTCCAATATCTGCGTGACCGATTGCTTGCCCGCGATATGGGTCTGGACCTGACACCGGCTGCTCTCGATCAGCTGGCGCAGGCGGGGTTTGATCCGGTGTACGGTGCACGCCCGCTCAAGCGCGCCATACAGCAGTCCATTGAAAATCCATTGGCGCAGGAAATTCTCGGCGGCAAGTTCGAAGCCGGCGACACCATTGTGGTGGATGTGCGGGATAACGCATTCAGCTTTCGCCGCGGCGATTCGCTGAAGCGTAAGGCTGCCGGTTAGCAACACGGGGAGCAGCGGATCCGCCGGAATTGCGCACCGCTTCCGGCGGGTACGCTAACATTCCGGTTTGTAGCTTCAGACAAGTGCATATATCATGCGCAAGCAGCCTTCAAATTTGCGGCAACTGGAGGCAGCGCGGGCCTGAGCAGCGGGAACGGCACAATCGCACACGTGTTCGCGCCTAAATACAACCCGGCCAGAGAGAAGCGGGTCAAATGTTTCGACG
>JAJXUF010000136.1 GCA_021783175.1 Pseudomonadota bacterium | reverse complement strand
GTTGCTCGAATTCCGGTTCTGACCAAGCTGCTTGGGCCAGATCTGCCGGCAAGCCAGCTTCCAGTGCGATATCTTTAAGGACTTCCCGGTCGCCGATGTTTTGTCCGCGCACAAAATAGGCGTGGAAAAGAGCCTCGTGCAACGTGTAGAAGATGTCACGTCCCGCCCGCTTTGCAGCCTCTGCCAGCAGCAGTGCCTGATGGGAGTTGGCGGTGTAGTCACGGTCGGTGAACTGCAGCCCTTCTTCATGCGCCAAAATCTGCAACTCGGCCGACAGTTGCGCCCAAGCCTCAGGCGAATACCCCAGTTTGCTCAGGCTCATGCCATCCGATGGTGTGTTCGGATGGATCTCCGTTCCGCACCAATTGACCTTGAGATCGAACTCGTCCGCGAGGCGCAGAAGCCGGCGGCTTCCGATGTAGCAAAAAGGGCAGATGTAATCGGAGAAGACGCTGACTGCCAGTCGAGGTTTCTCGGTCGTCATCGGCATGTTTCCTTTATTTGTTCCGCTGTCGCAGCGGGCTTGACCCCGACAAGGACGGGACAGGTCGCGAGAAGCGGCATCTCCCTTATCGCTTGGCCAGTCTACGCCGATTAAGCACAAGGCTTTCGACCCTGCGATTAATCTTGAATCCAAATTTTGGCGAGCGGCGTGTCGAGCAAGCTGCAAATCCGCCCGAAAAATCTGATATGGCACATTGGACTGCGGGATTCGCGCAAACGTCAATCGAGATAATGGGCGGGCCCCGGAAAGTCACCCCCAATTGGGGGGCCGAGCAGTTGGCATACCTTATGCTAAGCTTATTTGAGATGAATTTTTTGGGATAAAGAGACGCAGCATTCCAATATAATATATTAAGAAACAGCAACTTACGAAAATAGGTTCGCTAAGCACATGCAAACGAGCGGTGGAATGGCGGAAAAGGCCCGGGTCTTAGTGGTGGATGACTCACGGGTCATGCGCCTCGCAGTCCAGCGGGTGCTAAGTCAGGAGTTTGATCTGGTCGAGGCCGAAGATGGCGAAGCCGGATGGACCAAGCTTCGCGGCGACGATCGTATCCAGGTTGTCATCAGCGATGTGCAGATGCCAAAACTCGACGGCTATTCGCTGATTTGTCGCATACGGGCGGCCGAAGAAGCGCGCATCGGAACCGTTCCAGTAGTCGTTATCACTGGTGCTGAGGACGATATCACGCGCGAGCGCGCCTTCGCCTGCGGAGCAAACGATTTCATTACCAAGCCGATTGATTCGGCTCAGCTTCTGGCCTGTGTGCGCAATCTGGCGCAACCTGACCAGGAAACAACGGACCTGGCGACAACCCAGGCTGCGCTTGGTGATCAGTCGAACGTGGATAGCCTGACGCACCTGGAAAACCGCCGGTACTTCCTTGATCGCGCCAAAGAGATGGTGGCAAGCGCCGGCAAATTGAAAGGCACACTCTCGCTCCTGCGTATGGCCGTGGATGATTTCATATCACTGCGCGCTCGGCAGGGGGATGAATTCGCGGACCAAGTGTTGATCTGGCTCGCTGATCTATTGCGCTCAAATGTGCGCAAGGGTGATCCATTGGGGCGTACCGGTAGTTCTGAATTCTCCGGCATTACGGTGTCATCCGGACGTGTCGAGGCCGCAGTCATGTGTGAGCGCCTGCGTTCGACAGTCGCGTCGAAACCATTTACGCACGAAGGTAGGTCGGAAAATGTAACCGTCAGCATCGGGCTGGTGTCATTGGGCCATGATCCGGGAACGTCTGTTGAGGATCTGCTTAGCCTGGCACATAAGCGCTTGAAGAATGCCGCCAGTGCCGGCGGTGACCGGCTGTGCGTCAGTGACGAACGCGAATTGCGACCGGTTGAAGAAACCATTATGGAGCAGCCGGGACTGGACGAAGCCCTCAAATTGCTGGCAAAACGCCAACTCGGGCAGCTCGAACCGTATGCTGCGCAACTCGCCTTAAGCGTAATGCCGCTAATTGAGTTTTGCAGCAAGAAATTCTCCCTCGATATCGAGCAGGAGATCAGAGTGATAAAGGAAAGTCTCGATAGGATCGGCTAGGGTGCCGCGGATAGCGTGCACCGTGAGTCTTGGGCCAGGACGTTTTCTGTATGTACGCTAACTGCGCTAGACTACGGCGACAGGATCAACTCCACATGCTGCTTCGAGCATTATCGGCATTCGCTATGCCGCTGATGTGAAACAGTCACCAAAATCTGTGGGCAATGATCGTACCGACAAGCGCCGTCTGGCGCGCACCCTCGCGCGTGCTGTGCTGCGAATTCTGGGATGGCAAATAGAGGGCACCGCACCTACCATCGCGAAATATGTGCTGATCGGAGCGCCACACACCTCCAACTGGGATTTCATAATTGCGCTGCTGGCCAAGGGGGCTCTGGATTTGCGATTTCGCTGGATCGGCAAGGATACGCTGTTTCATTGGCCATTCGGGGGTTTCATGCGCTGGCTTGGTGGCATACCAGTGAATCGCCGCACGCACAATAATTTCATCGACCAGATGGTGGAGCAATTCCGGACGCACGAAGAATTGGTTATCGTCATAACCCCGGAAGGCACGCGTAAACGGACGGAGTCCTGGAAAAGCGGTTTCTACTATATTGCGCGCGGTGCGCAGGTGCCTATCGTCTTGGGCTTTGTCGACTATGGCCGCAAGAGACTCGGCATCGGGCCTGCCGTCATGCCAAGCGGGGATCTGGAGTTGGATTTGGCGCCGATTCGCAGTTTTTACGCAGACAAATCCGGAAAGCATCCAGAACAGAAGGGCGAAGTGAGAATTTTCCCCCGCGACTGAGTACGCGCAATGACCTGCAATTTTGCCAGCATTACCAGTACAGCCGGACATTCGGCGTCATAATTCCATGTTAACATTGCCCGATCTTGTTCCTTGCAATGAAAGAGGTAGCCATGGTGCAACAAAAGAGCTGGGATCTGTCAACACGTCTTTTGCATTTCGGTCTTGCCGTGACGGTGACGATTCAGTTATTTGTCAGTCTGTTCATGACGCCTCCTGGCACCAACGACGCGCAAAACGCTGTCACGCGCGCCGGGTTTGTCGTTCATAGATGGGTCGGAATGGCGGCGCTGGTAATTGTGCTGGCACACTGGCTTTGGACCATCTTTGCCGGGGGCCGGGCGGGCATTGCCCACTTGTTTCCCTGGGGTCGCAACGGTCGACGGGAGATCGCCAATGATATTCGCGCATTGATGTCCCGCCGATTAGTAGAAGGCGGGCCACGCGGAGGAATTGCCGGCCTGGTTCATGGATTGGGTTTACTCGCAGCCACTGGCATGGTCATTACGGGTGGTGTTCTGTTTGTGCTCTGGCCGGAAAGCGGCAAACCTGGGGCGCTGGCGGACAACCTCGGGGATTTGCATTCGCTGATTTCGAATTTCGTTTGGGCATATTGGTACGGTCATGTCGCCTTGGCGGTTTTTCACCAGTTCAAGGGCCACGACACGCTTCGCAGAATGTTCTGGTTTGACTGACGTCATCGCGGGGGCATGGATGAACCGGATGTCGCGCCGATTCATTAAGACATCGATGGCCGGGTGTGCGCTGCATTGGCGTGAAGAATGACGGTATGCGCTCCGTTATCGAATTTTGCAGCAAGGTTGTGGTGCTAGCGGCGGCTTTGAGCTTTCTTGCCGGTTGCTCGACGAATCAGATTCATTCCTCCACAGTGGAGAATGCGATTTCCCTCGAATCCGGCGACATCGATGCGGGCGGTCTGGCTTTTATCACACCGTCCACGGCTACCGGCCAGGAACAGGACAAACAAGCTTTGGCGCTAATATTCGGCGAAACACTTATCAAGGAACGACCTAAGTATCGTGTGGTGACCTTGGCCAAGACGTTGGGCGCAATCAACCGTGCCGGCCTCGCCGATGAATACAAGCAGATGTTTCAGGATTACCGGGTTACTGGGATATTCGATCGCGACATCTTGCGCAAGATCGGCTTGGCCGTTGGTGCACGCTATCTGGCGCAGCTCAAGTTGGCTGGTTTCAGCCAAGGGTCCAAAGAACGTTTTAGTGTTCTTGGCATCCGCATGATGCAGACCCTGCACGCCAATATTCGGGTATTTCTTCAGATCTGGGATAGTCAGAACGGCACGGTTGCCTGGGAAGGCGCGGAGGAGTTGAATTATGCCTATGATACCGATGAGGAGAGGCCCGTTACATTCCGAGACGTTGTTGTGGCGACCGCTCACCGGCTTATCAAAAGGTTGCCGCCCTGAACACCCACCTTGCCGAACTGAAATCGTATTGAGGGTTTAGTCATGCAATCGACGATCAAACAGCACTGGGAAAAAATCTACGGCTCGCGTCGACCGGATGAAATGAGCTGGCACAAGGCGCATCTACAGCGTTCCCTTGAGATGATCGAAAGTACGCAGATTGGGCGCTCCGCGCATATTCTGGATGTCGGTGGCGGTGTATCTACCCTGGTTGACGACCTGCTCGCGCATGGTTATGCGAATGTCACGGTTCTAGACGTGTCGGGTGCGGCGCTGGACGCTGCGCGGGTGCGGCTCGGTGGTCTTGCCCAAAGTGTTACCTGGCTGGAGGCGGACATTCTGCAGGCGCAACTGCCACGCGATTACTATGAGGTATGGCATGATCGCGCGGTGTTTCACTTTTTGACACAGGATGCCGACCGCCGGCGCTATGTGGAATTTGTGCGCAAATCAGTCAGGCCTGGCGGCCACGTGATCATTGCTACATTTGGCCCCGAGGGTCCAGAGAAGTGCAGTAATCTTGTGACCCGGCGCTATTCATCAGACCAGTTAAGACACGAATTCGGGCAGGGTTTTGAGTTGCTCGAAAGTGTGCTGGAATTGCATATGACTCCCGGGGGAAGCGAGCAACAGTTCGTGTACTGCCATTGCAGGAGACTGCCGGAGTGAGGCGCCGCCGGCAAGACTGCATTCGATCGCGGATCGCGAATTGAAATGTGGCACGGGTGCCTGCTGCGGTCGAGGGAAACTGCTCGACCGCAGCAGGCTACGATCACAAGGCGGTTAACCGCCAAAGCGAAGTTCCGGCACGAACCAGCCCGTCGGTACACCGCTGCCGGCTTTTGTGCGAAAAGAACCTGGACCGTTAAAGTACGCGACGTTCGGGCTCCGGATTATAAACCTGCAGAACTATCCAATCAGGGGTGGTCTGTCTCTGTTTATGCTCGATTGGTAATACAATGAGATCCGAGTTGCGCATGTCCAGATCCAACATGGGTTTGGCCGGTGTTACGCTGGGGCTATTGGTCTGTCTCGCCGGGTGCGCCAATATGCCACCGATCGACGAGCCAGTGGCAGTGCGACCAATGGCATCAGGGTTGCCAATAATGCGCGGCCCGAATGGACCACTGTCTGCACAGGACAGCGATGCCATCATCAACAGACTGCGCGCACAGGTTCCACCCACGAAGATACTGAGTGCCGCCTATCTCCGAGTCCAGGACCGATTCGGCTCGCCGCTCGTTACCGGCAACAAGGTAACCTTATTCGACGACGAGCCAAAAGCCTACAAGGCCATATTCAAGGCGATAGAGTCTGCGCAAAACAGCGTGGATCTTGAAACATATATATTCGACGATGACAGTATTGGTAACCGCCTTCGCGATCTTCTCCTGCAGAAGCAGCGCGCCGGAGTACAGGTGAATGTCATTTATGATTCCATCGGTTCGCTCGGCACATCTGATGCATCGTTCGATCCACTGCGCAATGCCGGCGCACGAGTTCTGGAATTCAACCCCATCAATCCATTCCGCGGCAAGTTACCGTGGTCTATCAACCGGCGGGATCACAGGAAAATATTGGTGGTTGATGGGCGTGTCGCCTTTACCGGTGGAGTCAATATCAGTGATGAGCGATCGCGCAATCCGTTTCGCAGCGAGCGCCCAGAAAACAAAACGGGAGCGAAGCCCGAGCCTTGGCGGGATACCGATGTGGAGGTCAAAGGGCCAGCTGTAACCCAGTTTCAGGGGCTGTTCATGGATACGTGGAAGCAGCAGCGCGGACCCGCAGTACCGCTACGCGATTACTATCCGGAACTCGCAGCCGACGGAGATGATATTATCCAGGTCATTGGCAGCGGCCCCAGTTCGGGATCAGGTGCAACGATGCATCGGATCCTGGTGACAGCGATTAATGATGCCAGCCGATACGTACACATAACGACGGCATATTTTGTGCCAGACCACAAGATTCTGGTGGCAATGAAACGCGCGGCCAAACGCGGTGTGGATGTGGTACTGATTCTTCCTGGCTTCACCGACTCGAGTGCAGTTTTCAACGCTGGACGATCGTACTACACGACCTTGCTCAAGGCCGGTGTCAAAATTTATGAACGGCGCGATGTCCTGCTGCATGCCAAGACTGTGGTAATTGATGGGATATGGTCAACGGTCGGGTCGACAAATATGGATTTGCGCAGCTTTTTCCTGAATGACGAAGTCAACGCGGTTGTACTTGGACGCGGATTTGCGAAGCAGATGGAGGCGCTGTTTGAAAATGACTTGCAGGCCTCCGATGAAATCAAATTGAGCACTTGGAAGAAACGACCGTTGATGACGAAGGTAAAGGAAGATTTCGCGCGCTTGTTTCGCTACTGGTTGTGACGGCACTTGTTTGCGGCGCAACAGAGGTAGGTCCCGGGAGTATTGCAGCAACTGCGCAGAAATAATGACGGGTGTATTGGGCTACGCGAGTTGAAGCGCCGCGCATATGTGAGTGCGGGAAATGCAGGGGGAAGTAGAGCGGATAAAAGCACGCAACCTGCGCAAGTGGGAGCGGGTCGCTGGATTTAAAATAGCTAGAAAGGGAGTTATCCGGCGAGGACGGAAAAGTTGATCGGAGAGTATTTTTCAGATAGCTATGCGCAGGCGGCTGAGCGATTTCGCAGCGTGGCGGTAGCAACCGGCGCCAGGCTCGATCAGTTGCCGTTGCGTACGCTTTCCCCCGATGGGGAACGGTTGGCGGTCGACATTGCCTGGCTGGGGAATAGGCAGCCACGTCGGGTGCTGCTGCATTCGAGCGGTCTGCATGGAGTTGAGGGTTTTGCGGGTTCGGCCATACAACTCAGACTTCTGAGAGAAAAGACCTTAGCTCTGCCACAAGATGGTGCGCTGATCCTGATGCACATCATCAATCCCTATGGCATGGCATGGCTGCGTCGCACGAACGAAAACAATGTGGATCTCAATCGCAATTTCCGAGGACAGGATGATGCGGCGGCCGGGGCGCCACGCGAATATCATGCGCTTGACTCGTTTATCAATCCGAGAACACCGCCAGGTCCTGATTTCTTTTATCTGCGGGCCTTGTTGCGTGTGCTGCGTCACGGATTCCCGACTCTGCAGCGCGCCATCGCAACTGGTCAATACGTCTATCCGCAAGGATTATTCTACGGCGGCACCCAGACCGAGCAGGGGCCAGCGCTTCTAGAATCCTGGGTCTGTGAGAACCTGCACAGTGCGGAGGCGGTGTTGGGCATCGACGTACATACAGGCTTGGGGCGGCGTGGACGACAGACTCTGTTTCTTGAAACGCGGCAAGGTGGTTCCGATCCAAATCGACTCCAAGCGGCACTCGGTTTTCCCTTGGTGACGGTCGACTCCACGTCGCGTGCAGGTTATGCCAATCTGGGCGGTTATGGCTGCGCGCTGTCACGCTGGCTTGCCCCCAGGCGTGTGGATGTGGTGACGGAGGAATTCGGAACGCGCTCGGCGGTGCGTGTGCTGTATGCTTTGCGCGAGGAAAACCGCTGGCATTTTCACGGCGCTGGTTACGGCGCGCACGCCAGCAAGCGCAGGCTTAAAGAGGCGTTCTATCCGACGTCATCCGCCTGGCGACGGGCAGTTCTTGAGCAGGGTGTAGCATTCGCGACAAAAGCTGCGGCGTATCTATTCGGGACAACTGACATTGATAAGGTTGAGCGAGGCCTTCAGTCGGCAATATCGTAAAGCAGGTTGGTGAGGTCTGTGTACACTGAATCGTCGTAATCTCCAAACTGCAGTGCGACGCCACGCCGCTCCAAGCGAGTCACACGCGCTGCAATGTGATGCGCAATCTGGCGTCCGCGAAATTTAAAGCGCAGATGGAAATCGACTGTAGTGCCAACGCGAAGGCCGGTAGTGTCCATGTCGACCAGCGCGCCACCCAATCCGAGATTGAGAATGTGCCAGGGCACCGAGTATGTCATGCCATAATTGACAAGCGCCTCGAAAGGAATGTTCTTTCGTAGATTTGTGCGGTATTCACGGCGTCCCTCGCGTTTTGGAACAACGGTTGGGGCTTTGTCGCCAGCAGTACGGTCTGGGCGGACACGCTCCAGCGGTACTCCTGGCCAAGTTTGTTTGAGATTTGTGTTCATGTAATCACCATCCACTGCGGCTCCATGCGCACCTCC
>JAJXUF010000135.1 GCA_021783175.1 Pseudomonadota bacterium | reverse complement strand
GTACGAGCACAATGGACGACAGTGTCGATCTCCTGCGTGTAGAAAGCGCCAGCCAGTCGTTCAGTACCGGAGACGGCGAAGATCTGCTGGTGCTCGACGATGTGAGCTTGCGCCTGCGCGAGGGCGAAATCCTGGCGGTACTCGGCAAGTCCGGCTCCGGCAAGTCCACGCTGCTGCGTCTCATGGCGGGTCTTACGTTGCCGAGCAAAGGCTGTGTGCGCTACCGCGGTAACCCAATAAGTGGACCGGTGCGCGGGGTGGCCATGGTATTCCAGAGTTTCGCGCTGTTTCCGTGGCTTACCGTGTTGCAGAATGTCGAGCTGGGGCTTGAGGCAATGGGGCTGCCGCGCCTGCAGCGCCGGCGCCGGGCCCTGTCTGCCATCAACGTCATCGGCTTGGACGGTTTTGAGTCGGCATTCCCCAAGGAACTTTCGGGTGGCATGCGCCAGCGCGTCGGTTTTGCCCGCGCGCTGGTAATCAACCCGGAGATTCTGCTTATGGATGAGCCGTTTTCAGCTCTGGATGTGCTTACTGCAGAAACATTGCGCACGGACCTGCTGGAACTGTGGACCGAACGCCGTATTTCCACCAAAGGCATTGTTTTCGTTTCGCACAACATCGAGGAAGCGGTGCTGATGGCGGATCGCATCCTCATTTTTTCAGGGAGCCCCGGAGGCATTCGGGCCGAGGTCCCGGTACCGTTCAAGCGGCCGCGCGACCGCCAGGCATTGGCATTTCGCCATCTGGTCGAGGAAATCTATACGATCATGACCAACGTGCGGCAAGCTGGTCCGCGCACGGATATGAAACGCGAGCGCGTCGATCTTGGTTACCGTCTGCCGGACGTATCGACGAACCAGCTAGAGGGTCTTCTGGAAGCGGTTCTCGCTGCCCCGTACCAGGGTCGCGCGGACTTGCCTGATCTTGCGCAGAAGATGCAGTTCGCGGTCGATGAACTGTTTCCCCTGCTCGACGTGCTCGACCTGTTGGGGTTTGCGCATGTGGGGCAGGGCGATATCGTGTTGACTTCCGCCGGTCGGGCCTACGTGAATGCCGATACTGACGGGCGCAAACGTCTATTCGCGGAACATCTGTTGCGCCACATTCCACTTGCGGCGCATATCCGGCGCGTGCTCGACGAGCGTCACGGACATCGGGCGCCGAAAGAGCGCTTCCAGGGAGAGCTGGAGGACTATCTTACCGACGAGGAAGCCGAGCGGGTGCTGAAGGTGGCGATTAACTGGGGACGTTATGCCGAGCTCTATGCGTATGACGACAATGCCGGTGTGTTGAGCCTCGATAACTGAGCGCTCTGACCCCGGGGCAAGAACCGGCTACGCGAGCGACTTGACGCGACGGCGTACGGAATCAAACAGGATGAGTTCCGCCGCCTGACGGCTGCCGCCGGACTCATCGATGTTAGCGGCGCTCGCGCTCCTGCGTTGTTTGTCGAAGATTTTGGCCACCGCCGTACATAGATCCTCCATGAAGCGGAAGGCATCCACGTCTGTGCGACTGGAGCCGAGCAGCATGGCGCGGATCGGACCCAGGGCTTCGAATGTTGCCTCTGCCTCTACCGGATCAGTGAGCCGGCGGCAGCGGTTCTGGTCGTAAATCGCGCGCGCAATGCGTGTTGCAAGATCATAGTGCAGGGCGCTCGAGTCAATCAGCGACTGGATGCCAGTGGCTGTCAGATTCGCGGGCAGCTGATGCTGGCCCACGTGCGCAGTCAGTTTTTCGATGAGTTGCAGAAAATTCACGTTACCCGGATAACCTTGATCATGGTGTTGGCCGCATTCGACAGGGTGCGCGCTGCGTGGGTGACAACCCCCAGAGTGCGCGCGATCCTTACGTCTTCAATGTGGACCACTTTCAGGTCGCCGTCAATCAAGGTGTGGGGTAGCGCGCTCCATCCCAGACCAATGGACACAAGCATTTTTATTAGATCCAGATAATTGGTTTCGAGTCCGATCTGCAGCCGGTCGCGCACCGGCGCGAGCGCCTGCAAAATGATCTCGCGCGTTGTTGTGCCGGGAACCGGCAGAATCGCAGGATGTTCCACAAGCGCCTGCATCTTGAGGCCCGCCTCCTGGGTCAGCGGATGACCATTCGGGGCGACAATTTCGAACGGATCGTCCCAGATTTTTTCCGTGTGCAATCGTGGATGGGGGTCGCCCGGCAGAGTGACAACCGCGAGATCGAGTTCGCCCTGTTCGACCGCCAGGCAGGCCGCTTCTGAATCCATGAAACGCAAATCGAGCTGTACCTTGGGATGCAGTTCATAGAATTGGCGCAGCGCCGGTGGCAGCCGGTGCAGGCCCACATGGTAGCTCGTACCAAGGCGCAAGGGGCCGCTGACCTCCCCCGACAGTGTGGCGATTTTGCGTTTCGCCTCTTTGACCTCCTCAAGTATCGAGCGAGCCTGAGGTAACAAGGCCGATCCGGCCGGCGTTAGGCGGATCTGGCGACCGATGCGGTCGAATAGTTTTGTGCCCAGTTCCTGTTCAAGAATGGAAATGCGCTTGCTGATTGCCGGCTGCGTAATGAAGATCTGCTTAGCAGCTTGGGAAAAAGAGCCGCTGTCGGCGACCGCGAGAAAGGCTTGCAGGGCATCAAAATCCATAACTATTTGGAATGAGAAATATGAGAAATATGAATTTGTGTTATTTATAACCGAGCCCTATGATTCACGCAAGTTCTAAACAACGGTCCGATAACAGGTGAGCCAACGGTTATGAGCGCAAAAACCTTATACGACAAACTCTGGGATGCCCATGTGGTCCGTTCCGACCCCGATGGCACAAGCCTTCTCTACATCGACCGCCATTTGGTGCATGAAGTGACCAGTCCGCAGGCTTTCGAAGGTTTGCGTCTTGCGGGACGCAAGCTCTGGAGGGTTGACGCCAATCTGGCGACCGCCGATCACAATGTTCCCACGACCGAGCGGCAGCGGGGTATTGCCGACCCGGTATCGCGCCTGCAGGTTGAAACGCTCGACCAGAACTGCGTCGCATTCGGTATTACCGAATTCGGCATGAACGACCCGCGCCAGGGCATCGTCCATGTGATCGGGCCGGAGCAGGGCGCCACGCTGCCGGGTATGACCGTCGTATGTGGCGATTCGCATACCTCCACGCATGGCGCGTTCGGTGCGCTCGCTTTCGGCATCGGTACGTCGGAAGTTGAACATGTGCTGGCGACCCAATGTCTGCTCCAGAAGAAGTCGAAGAACATGCGTGTGCGCATCGATGGGGAGATTCCCGTCGGTGTTACTGCCAAAGACCTTGTGCTGGCCGTGATCGGCCGCATCGGCACGGCCGGCGGTACTGGATATACCATCGAATTTGCTGGTTCGGCCATCCGAGCGCTCTCCATGGAAGGCCGCATGACGGTTTGCAATATGGCGATCGAGGCTGGCGCACGCGCCGGCGTGATTGCCGTGGACGACAAGACTATCGAGTACGTGAAAGGACGTCCTTATTCTCCACAAGGAACGCAATGGAAGGAGGCGCAGGTTGCATGGCGTGAATTGCACAGCGACGACGCGGCGATTTTCGAGCGCGATATCGTTATGGACGCTGCCAGCATCAAGCCGCAGGTGACCTGGGGTACTTCGCCGGAGATGGTCGTTGCCATTGACGGCCTGGTGCCGGATCCGGGGCAGGAACAGGATGCAACTCGGCGTGCCAGCATGCAGGGAGCCTTGCAGTATATGGGACTCGCGCCCGGCACACCGGTGCGCGACATCCGCCTGGACAAGGTTTTTATCGGTTCATGCACCAACTCGCGCATCGAGGATCTGCGTACCGCGGCCGCGGTCGTCAAGGGCAAACGCGTAGCGCACAGCATCCGGCTTGCCATGGTGGTGCCGGGTTCTGGTCTGGTAAAGACCCAGGCCGAGGCTGAGGGGCTCGATCGGATCTTCACTGCCGCCGGCTTCGAGTGGCGCGATCCGGGCTGCTCCATGTGCCTGGCCATGAACGCAGATCGTCTTGAGCCGGGCGAGCGCTGTGCATCGACTTCCAACCGCAACTTTGAGGGGCGTCAGGGGGCAGGTGGGCGCACGCATCTTGTCAGTCCCGCAATGGCCGCGGCGGCGGCGATTGCCGGACATTTTATCGATGTGCGAGATCTGCGCTAGGGCAAAGCCGGGCGCGCTTCAGCTGTGAAACGTAAAAGATAAATCCGGGGGTAGTGTGCAAAAATTCACCACATTGACGGGTATCGTGGCACCGATTGATCGTCCGAACGTCGACACTGATGCGATCATTCCCAAGCAATACCTGAAATCGATCAAGCGTAGCGGTTTCGGTCCCAATCTCTTCGATTCCTGGCGCTATCTCGATCACGGTGAGCCGGGTATGGACCACAGTCGTCGTCCGCTCAATCCAGATTTCGTGCTCAACCAGCCGCGCTATGCCGGCGCCAGCATACTGCTGGCGCGCGCCAACTTCGGTTGCGGCTCTTCGCGCGAACACGCCCCCTGGGCCCTGCTGGATTACGGATTCCGCGTCATTATCGCACCGAGTTACGCCGACATCTTCTACAACAACTGTTTCAAGAACGGTCTGTTGCCGATCGTGCTGGCGGCGGATACGGTGGAGCGTCTGTTTCGCGAGGCCTATGCGCAGCCAGGTTACAAGCTTGAGGTAGATCTGGGCGCGCAGCGATTGACGACACCGTCCGGGGAAGTGATTTCTTTCGATGCTGATCCTTTCCGCAAGCACTGCCTGATTAACGGGCTCGACGATATCGGTCTGACACTGCAGCATGCCGACGCCATCCGCGCCTACGAGGCGGGGCGGCGCAAGCAGGCGCCGTGGCTTTTTCGTTAGCCCGTACGTCCTTCGCGCGATGAGCAGCCAGATCTGGGATGCAGAGCGTTATGCGGCCAACGCGCGCTTCGTCGCTGATCTTGGCTTGCCGCTGTTTGATCTCCTTGCGCCGACCGTCGACGAAAGGGTTCTCGATCTCGGTTGCGGTGACGGTGCGTTGACCGAACATATTGCTGCGCGTGGCGCGCACGTGTTGGGCGTGGATGCCAGCCCGGCGATGGTCCTGGCCGCCCGCGCACGTGGAATCGATGCGCAAATCGCCGATGGCGAGCATCTCGGTTTTGAGGACCAGTTCGACGCAGTTTTCAGCAACGCCGCGCTGCACTGGATGAAACATGACCCGGATGGGGTCATTGCTGGCGTTTGGCGCGCGCTGCGGCCGGGCGGCAGATTTGTCGCCGAAATGGGCGGTGCCGGAAATGTCTCGCAAATTGTGGCGGCACTGTACCGGGCAATGACCAGACGCGGACTGGATGCAAAACAAGCCGATCCCTGGTTTTTCCCCGAGCGTACGGACTATGCCAATCGCCTGGTGCACGCCGGTTTCGAAATCTCGCTCATCGAGTCGTTCCACCGCCCAACTCGCTTGCCCGGGGACCTGGTCGGCTGGCTGGAAATGTTTGCCCAGAGCTTTCTGGCGCCAGTCCCGCAGTCGCAAAGGGAAGATGTCCTGCGTGAAGTACGTGCGGAATTATTGCCGATTTGTTGCGACAGCGCCGGTGTATGGACGATAAACTATGTGCGCTTGCGCTTCGTTGCGCTGCGACCGGCAGAGGGCAGCGTGCGGCAAAGCGCGGGAAGCTGATCGAATTAACCAGTGGAGTAGTCGGATGACAAACAAGATTCTGGTGCTTGCGGGCGATGGTATCGGGCCGGAAATCATGGCCCAGGCGGTGAAAGTGCTTGATTTCCTGCGGAATGACGGTCTTGCCATTGAGATCGAGCATGCGCTTGTCGGGGGCGCGGCCTATGATGCCAGCGGCACCCCGTTACCGGAAAGCACGCTGACTCTGGCGCGCGCCTGCAATGCCATCTTGCTCGGCGCAGTGGGCGGTCCGAAATGGGAGTCGTTGAACATTGCCCTGCGGCCGGAAAAGGGTCTGCTTGGACTGCGTTCCGAGCTGGGGCTTTTTGCCAACCTGCGGCCAGCCATGCTGAATGCCCACCTGGCATCGGCCTCGAGCCTGAAACCCGAAGTAGTCGCGGGACTCGATCTGATGATCGTGCGTGAACTCACCGGTGGCATCTACTTCGGCAAGCCGCGCGGCGTGCGCGTGTTGGCTGATGGCCGGCGGGAGGGCTTCAATACCCTGGTCTACAACGAAACCGAAATCGAACGCATCGCGCGTGTGGCATTCGAAACCGCCATGAAGCGTGGCAAGCGCGTGTGTTCGGTGGACAAGGCCAACGTTCTGGAATGTACCGAGTTATGGCGCGAAGTGGTCACCGCGGTGGCCAAGGACTATCCGCAGGTCCAGCTTTCGCATATGTATGTCGACAACGCGGCGATGCAACTGGTGCGCGCGCCGAAGCAGTTCGACGTCATCGTCACCACCAACATGTTTGGCGACATCCTGTCGGACGAGGCGGCGATGCTGACCGGGTCAATTGGCATGCTGCCGTCGGCTTCGCTCGATGCAGCCCACAAGGGTATGTACGAACCGATTCACGGATCAGCGCCGGACATCGCCGGTAAGGACATCGCCAATCCCATCGGTACTATCCTGTCGGTAGCAATGATGCTGCGCTACACTCTGGACCAGCCAGCCATGGCGCAGCGCATAGAGCGTGCAGTCGAGGCGGTTCTGGCACAGGGATTGCGAACTGCGGACATCCACACCCCAGGTTGCGCCCGGGTCGGCACTGCGCAGATGGGCGAAGCGGTGGTGGCCGCCATGCGCAAGTGACTTTCTTCATGTGTTTTTTCCGCATGGCTGCAGGCATATTTTCCGGACCGGGTTTACAATAAGGTCCTGTTGTATTTCGTTATGGCTTTCATTTGGCAGAGGTAGTCATGAAGCGTGCAGGTCTAGTTGGCTGGCGCGGTATGGTCGGCTCGGTGTTGATGCAGCGTATGCGCGAAGAGCGCGATTTTGATCTCATCGACCCCGTATTTTTCACCACGTCCCAGGTTGGCGCGGCGGCTCCGCTGGTGGGCAAGGACACTCCTGCGCTCAAGAATGCGCATGACATCGCGGAACTCAAAGCGATGGATGTCATCATTTCTTGCCAGGGTGGCGATTACACCAGCGAAATCTTTCCAAAGTTGCGTGCCGCGGGGTGGAAGGGTTACTGGATAGACGCCGCGTCGACGCTGCGCATGAGTAAGGACAGTGTCATCATCCTCGACCCGGTGAATCTGGACGTTATCCGCGCGGCCTTGGCCAGAGGCGTGAAAGACTTCATCGGTGGCAATTGCACCGTCAGCCTGATGCTTATGGCGTTGGGCGGGCTGTTTCAGCGCGACCTCGTCGAATGGATGACGGCCATGACCTACCAGGCAGCATCCGGCGCGGGCGCTCAGAACATGCGCGAGCTACTCAAGCAGATGGGCTCCGCGTACGATGCGGGCCAGCCTATGCTCGATGATCCTGCGTCTGCGATACTCGATATCGATCGGGCAGTTGCGCAGCGTTTGCGCGATCCCTCATTGCCGACGGCAAATTTCGGTACCGCGCTCGCCGGCAGCCTGATTCCGTGGATTGATAAGGATCTTGGAAATGGCCAGAGTCGGGAAGAGTGGAAGGGCCAGGCGGAAACCAACAAAATCCTGGGGCGCGAGGCGCATCCGATCCCGGTTGATGGCATTTGCGTGCGCATCGGGGCCATGCGTTGCCACAGCCAGGCGCTTACCATCAAGCTTAGGCAGGACCTGCCGCTGGATGAAATCGAAGGCATGTTGGCCACGGCCAATGACTGGGTTCGCGTTGTGCCGAACGAACGCGAACGCAGCGTGCGCGAACTCACCCCTGCGGCAGTCACCGGGTCACTTTCCGTACCGGTCGGACGCCTGCGCAAGCTCGCGATGGGTGGCCACTATCTGTCGGCTTTTACGGTTGGCGATCAGTTGCTATGGGGGGCCGCAGAACCCCTGCGGCGTATGCTACGGATCGTTCTGGAAGGTTAGCAGCCAAGCCGCCTTTGCAGTGCATTGAATCTGGCGCGGGACATCTGCAGCGGCGCTGCGTGCTCACTGTGTCAGACCACATGGACGGATCGTGGGAAAGCGACTATACCGTAAATTAAGGATGATTCCACGACCGACATCACTTGCCCTGCTCACGCGTCCTACCAGTCCTATCCATCGGCACCCGCGGCGGGCCCATTTCGCCTCGTTTCCAACCTATTAGTTGAAGCACGCCGTCGATTCTGGCGCACTTGCGCGGACGAGATTGAAAGGTGATTGGGGATGGGTGTAGCGGGAGTAAGACTCTGGAATCTCATGAGATTCAATTGTTTTTTTACCGCAAAAACGGGATGTTCCGGGGAAGCGGGCGCACGTTGGCTGTTGGTGAAATAGTATTTGTCGGCTATAGTTACTTGATGTTTGTAAAGACTATTACTACTATGCGGATATAAGTCCAAGTAAAGAAAGCT
>JAJXUF010000002.1 GCA_021783175.1 Pseudomonadota bacterium | reverse complement strand
CGATCGCGCTCGAGCCTATGATGATCATGTACGACGAACCGTTTACCGGGCTCGATCCAATTTCAAAAGGTGTGATTGCCAAACTGATCCGCCAGCTTAATACTGCACTGGGCATCACATCGATCGTTGTTTCCCACGATGTGGCGGAAACCTGCCTGATTTCGGATTATGCCTATCTGATGGGTGATGGCCGGATACTCGGACAGGGTACGCCGGAGGAGATCAGTAAGTCTAAATCGGAGCACGTTCGCCAGTTTATGGACGGTCTGCCCGATGGGCCGGTCCCATATCAGTACCCGGCACCCAATTATCTTGAGGACTTGTTGCAAGGCGGTGGTGCTTGAACGTACTGCAAAGACTCGGCCAGTTTGCCATAGGCGGTGTAGAGGGGCTCGGTCGTGCAAGCCTCTTCCTGTACGATGTTATCGCTGGCTCCTGGCGACTGGCGAAACGTCCGGAACTTATAGTGCAGCAGATCTATGCAGTCGGCGTCCTGACGCTATTGATCATCCTAGTTTCCGGGTTATTTGTGGGTATGGTGCTCAGCCTTCAGGGGTACAATACTCTGTCGAAATTTGGCGCGGCGGAATCGCTGGGATTGCTCGTGGCGCTGTCGCTGGTACGGGAGCTTGGGCCCGTAGTAACCGCCTTGCTTTTCGCCGGTCGCGCCGGTTCGGCATTGACCGCGGAGATCGGCCTGATGAAAGCAACGGAACAGCTTGCCGGCATGGAAATGATGGCCGTAAATCCGATTGATCGGGTGATCGCCCCGCGCTTTATAGCCGGTATCATCGCCATGCCGCTGCTCGCCTCACTTTTTTCCGCGATCGGCGTTCTTGGCGGTCACCTTGTCGGTGTCGGACTGCTTGGTGTGGACAGCGGCGCGTTTTGGTCGCAAATGCAAAGCGGAGTCGATTTCCATGACGACATTCTCAATGGTGTCATCAAGAGCGTTGTTTTCGGCATCGTGGTGAGTTGGATCGCCGTGTTCGAAGGTTATGACGCGGTGCCGACTTCAGAGGGCGTGAGCCGCGCCACCAACCGAACAGTCGTGTACTCGTCGCTCGCGGTGCTTGGTCTGGATTTCATCATGACTGCATTGATGTTTAAGTGAGGAAGGACATGATACAGAGAAGGCAGTTGGAGCTGTGGGTCGGAGTGTTCGTTGCGGCGGGGCTGCTGGCGCTGGCAATGTTGGCGTTTCGCGTAGGCAATCTCACGGCTGGCGAAGTAGTGGATGGCTACAAGGTAGAGGCCGAATTCAACAACATAGGTGGCCTGAAAGTGAAAGCGCCGGTGACACTTGCCGGAGTGCGCATCGGACGGGTATCCGGGATTCGCATCGATCCTTCGAACTACGAGGCCGTTGTGACTATGAATATTGACGGTCGATACAACAATATCCCCAAGGATACGAGTGCGTCTATCCTTACCGCGGGCCTGCTTGGCGAACAGTACGTAGGTCTGGAACCCGGCGGGTCAGACGAGTATCTAAAGAGTGGAGATAAGATTCAGCTTACGCAATCGGCGCTGGTGCTGGAGAAGCTCGTGAGCCAGTTCCTGTTCAATGCGGCTGCAAAACCCGGTGCGGCGAAATAATTGCCGGCGCCGTAACCGCGAATCCCAAGGAGCAGAGAATGAAGAAGATTGCCGCACTACTACTGGTTATGCTGGTTGTTGCCGTGTCACCGGCATGGGCGGACTTGATGCCTGAGCAGTTGGTACACCAAACGACGGACGAGATTCTGACAACCATCAAGGCGCATCGCCAGGAATACACGAAGGATCATGCAAAGCTTTACAAGCTTGCTGAGGACAAGGTGCTACCGTACTTTGATTTCGTGCGCATGTCCGAGTGGGTCCTGGGTCGCAACTGGCGAACTGCAACTCCGGAGCAGCGCGCGCGGTTCGTCCCGCTTTTCCGCGACCTGCTGGTGCGCACATACTCAACGGCTCTGCTCAATTACACCGATCAGAAAATTGTCTACACGCCGCTGACCATGCATCCGGGTGATACCAATGTCCAGGTGAGAACCGAGGTAAAGCAATCGGGTGGCGCCCCGGATATTCCGATCTACTACAGCTTCTACAAGACCAAAGACGGAAGCTGGAAAGTCTATGACGTGAGCATTGACGGAATAAGCCTGGTCACCAATTACCGTTCGGTTTACGCGAGCAAGATCAAAGAGCAGGGCATGGACGCGCTGCTTGCTTCGCTGGCCGCGGACAATTCCAAGACGCCGAAAAAATAGACTTATGGCAAACGGCGTCGCGGTAGCCCAAGCGGTATCTGGTCCGCTTGTTTTCGATACGGTTCCCGAACTCTATGCCGCATCAAGGGGCTGGTTTGGCGGTCCAGGCGAGGTTGTCCTGGATCTTGGTGCCGTGACGCAGGCGGACAGCGCCGGGCTTGGTCTGATGATCGAGTGGCTGCGCATGGCGCGTGCTGCAGGGCGCAGCATCAGATTTGTCAATATTCCTTCCCAGATGCAGGTGCTGATCCGAGTCAACGGGCTGCAAAATACGCTTCTCGGAAACAAGTCAGATTGAATCCATGGTTCCCGCAGTCGCCATCAGCGGCGTGCACAAGCATTTTGCATCGGTGCAGGCTCTCAAGGGAATTGATCTCGTCATAGGGCGCGGCGAGTTCTTCGGCCTGCTTGGGCCGAATGGTGCCGGCAAATCGACGCTAATCAGTATCATTGCCGGCCTGTGCCGTGCTAATGCAGGCAATGTGTCGGTGCTTGGTCACGATGTCGTGCACGACTACCGCCGAGCGCGCCGCTGTCTGGGCGTGGTCCCGCAAGAGCTTGTATTTGATCCCTTTTTCACGGTCCGCGAAATCCTGCGCATCCAGGCGGGATACTTCGGGCTGGGCCGCGAGAATTACGCCTGGATCGAGGAGTTGATCGAGGCGCTGATGCTTGGAGATAAGGCGGACGCCAATTTGCGCACTCTTTCGGGTGGCATGAAACGTCGCGTGCTGATAGCCCAGGCGCTCGTGCATCGGCCCGAAGTTGTGGTGCTCGACGAACCTACCGCCGGTGTCGACGTGGAGCTGCGTCAGTCGCTTTGGCAGTTCATTCAGAAACTGCATGCTGAAGGTCGCACCATAGTTCTCACCACCCATTATCTCGAAGAAGCTGAAATGCTTTGCGAACGGATCGCGATTCTCGATCAGGGTCGCATCATTGCCCTGGATACGAAAGACCATTTACTGGCGCTTGGCATGGCACATGCCACTTTGCAGCTCGTCACGGACGGCCCAATTGCAAATTGTCCGCCTGTGCTCGCTCAGAAGATCAGAAAGACCGAAGGTAACCGCATAGAATTGCAGATCGACCGTCAGAAGGATTCGATCATTGAAATCGTCGACGCTTTGCGCGGATGTGGCACGCAGATTGTTGATCTGCGTATCCAGGAGCCCGACTTGGAAGATGTTTTCATGCAATTGACGCGCAAGGATCGCTGATGAATGCCGGCGGCCTAATCGCGCTCTTCCGCAAGGAGGTGCTGCGTTTCTACAAGGTCTCCCTGCAAACGATACTGGCTCCCGTTGTTACGGCGTTGCTGTATCTGCTGGTGTTTTCCCATGTCCTGAGCCGGCACGCACAAGCCTTACCCGGAGTTGACTACACTGCCTTTCTGATTCCCGGGCTCATGATGATGTCGGTCATTCAGAATGCATTTGCCAACAGCTCGTCGAGCCTGATCCAGTCAAAAATCACAGGTAACCTGGTCTTCATTCTTCTCACGCCGCTTTCGCCGCTGGAATTTTTTCTGGCCTTTGTTCTTGCTTCGGTTGTGCGCGGAACCGTTGTCGGAGCAGGGGTCTACTTGGTTACCATAATCTTCATCAATCTGCCGCTGCACCACCCTGGATTTGTCCTGATGTTTACGCTTCTGGGGAGCGCGGCACTGGGTGCCCTTGGTGTGATCGCCGGCATGTGGGCCGACAAGTTCGATCAGCTGGCTGGATTCCAGAATTTTGTTATCGTGCCGCTTTCCTTTCTGAGCGGAGTATTCTATTCATTGCATTCGCTGCCCAGGATCTGGCAGCAGTTGTCGCACTTCAATCCATTTTTTTACATGATCGACGGATTCCGCTACGGCTTTTTCGGCACGTCTGATGTAAACCCCATCTTCAGCCTAATGGCAGTATCCCTGTTTCTGGTACTGGTATCGACCCTGACCCTGATTTTGCTGGCTCGCGGCTACAAGATCCGCGATTAGCCAGCTGGCAGCTGGTGCCGCCCGCCTTGTCTCCATTGTAGTCCTTTATTGCAAGCGACCGGCGGCGTATTCTGTAGGGGTTGAATTCGGCGAATTAGCACGGATATTTAAACCATGGTACAGCCTGACGACATTAAACGTTGGATCGAGACCGCGCTTCCGGGCTCGCGTGCGCGGGTTACCGGGGACGGCCAGCACTTTGAGGCCGTTGTCGAGAGCAGCGAATTCGCTGGCAAAAGCATGGTAGCCCAGCACCAGATAGTTTACGGCTGCCTGGGCGACAAGATGCGCGCAGAAATACATGCCCTTTCCATACGGACCCTGACACCCGGTCAGGCCGAATAGGGCGCTTAACGTGCAGTAACGAACGAGGTGATTGAGCAATGAGTGTGCAGGACAGGATTCGCCAGCAGGTTACCGACAACAACATCATCCTCTTCATGAAGGGCACGCCGCAGTTTCCGCAGTGTGGTTTCTCCGGAAAATCAGTGCAGCTGCTGCAGGCCTGCGGGGCCAAGTTTGCAAGTGTCAACGTGCTCGCCGACCCCGAAATCCGCGAGGGCATCAAGGAATTCTCCAATTGGCCGACAATTCCCCAGCTCTATATAAAGGGCCAGTTCATAGGCGGATGTGATATCATTACGGAGCTTTACCAGAAGGGCGAGCTGCAGAAGCTTGTTACCGGCGCGCAGGGTTAAATCATCGCGGTGCCGGGTCGAAGCCGCGGCAACGACGTTCAATATCCGGGCTGCCCATCGTGGCGGCCCGATTTTTTTCGAGCTAAGGTTTTCTCAAGTACATACCCGAGGCTAGCGCAGCTATGGACAAACTCATAGTAACCGGCGGCTATCCGCTGCGGGGTGAAATCCGCATATCAGGGGCCAAAAACGCCGCCTTGCCGGTGTTGGTTGCATCAATACTGGCGGACAGCCCGATGGTGATCGGTAACGTACCCCATCTGCAGGACATAACCACCACAATGGAACTGCTGGGGCGCATGGGTGTAAACCTGGTAGTCGGTGAAAAAATGACCATCGAGGCCGATACCAGCACGATCCGAGATCTGCGCGCGCCGTACGATCTGGTCAAGACCATGCGTGCATCGATTCTTGTGCTGGGCCCGTTGCTGGCCCGGTTCGGCGAAGCCGAGGTTTCGATGCCGGGCGGCTGCGCGATCGGTTCGCGTCCGGTGAATCTCCATATCAAGGGGCTGCAGGCGATGGGCGCGGAGATCGTTATCGATGAAGGCTACATCAAGGCGCGCGCCAAGCGTCTTAAGGGCGCACGCATATTCATGGATATGGTATCGGTGACCGGCACGGAAAACCTCATGATGGCCGCCACTTTGGCCGAAGGAATTACAGTCATCGAGAACGCCGCGCGTGAACCTGAAGTAACCGATCTTGCGCGTTGCCTCGTCAGCATGGGAGCAAAGATCAAAGGCGCCGGTACGGACGAAATTACGATCGAGGGAGTCGATCGTCTCGGGGGCGGACGGCACGACGTGATTCCTGACCGCATCGAAACTGGCACCTATCTCGTCGCTGCAGCCATGACCCGCGGCAGCGTCAGGCTGCGCAATGCGCAACCGAACCTGCTGGAAGCGGTGTTGGACAAGCTGCGCGAGGTGGGCGCGCACATAGAAACTGGCGACGACTGGGTAAGCCTGGATATGCGAGGACGCCGCCCCAAGGCGGTAAGTGTTCGGACCTCGCCCTATCCGGCATTCCCGACTGATATGCAGGCGCAGTTTGTCGCCATGAACGCAGTAGCCGAGGGGAGCGGAACGGTAACTGAGACCGTGTTTGAAAACCGCTTCATGCACGTACAGGAACTGCAGCGCATGGGGGCGAATATCGAAATGCAAGGAAATACGGCAATTGTGCGGGGCGTGGAACGTTTGCGCGGAGCGCCGGTTATGGCGACCGACTTGCGTGCCTCAGCGAGTCTCGCACTGGCCGCACTGGTTGCGGAATCAGAAACGGTGGTGGATCGAATCTATCATATTGATCGCGGCTATGAGTGTATTGAAGAAAAACTCGCCCAGTTGGGTGCTCGCATTCGCCGGGTGCCGGGCTCCGCGCAATTCCTGAACACCGCAGGCGCGCAGGGTGCGCACGTTGGCGGGACGATGGAGCAACTCACTCAGGCGGCAAAACCTACCGCGTAAACCATGATTTCGCTCACCATAGCTCTGTCCAAGGGCCGCATTCTGGAAGAGATCTTGCCGCTGCTAGGTCGTGCTGGCATTGAGCCGCGCGAAAGTCCGTTCGAGAGTCGTAAGCTCGTCATCGAAACCAGCGCGCCGGAAGTGAAGCTCGTCATTATTCGTGCTGCCGATGTACCAACCTATGTCCAGTATGGCGCCGCTGATCTTGGTGTTGCCGGCAAGGACGTGCTGATGGAATACGGTGGCGATGGTCTATACGAATTGCTGGACCTGCGTATCGCCGCCTGTCGCCTTATGGTGGCGGAGCCTGCGCGCCTGGCAGAGGGCGATGATCCCCGTCAATGGACGCGTCTGCGTATTGCGACCAAATACCCTATGATCACGCGTCGGCACTTTGCAGCTAAAGGAATCCAGACCGATATTATTAAGCTTTATGGATCGATGGAACTTGCGCCACTCGTTGGACTTTCCGATCGTATAGTCGACCTTGTGGGTACAGGCCAGACGTTGCGAGCCAACGGCTTGGTGGAGGTCGAACATATCGCCGATATCAGCGCCTGGCTTGTCGCAAACAAGGCGTCGATGAAAATGAAACATGCGCCGCTAAAGGCGCTCGTTCGGCGTTTGAGCGACGCCGTCAAGAGTTGACTGGTACGACGCCATGCTTGCGATTCGACAGTTAAATAGCACCGATAAGGATTTCGCGCGGGCACTGGACACCCTGCTCACAGGGATCGAGGCTACCGATGCCGCAATCGAACAGCGCGTTCGCGAAATCGTCGCCGCGGTGCGTGAACACAAGGACCGTGCCCTGCTTGAATACACCGAGCGATTTGACCGATTTACTGCTCGTTCAGCGAGCGCGCTTGAGGTCCCTCGGACGCGCCTGCAACAGGCAGTCGATGCGCTCCCACCGGCGCAGCGGGCGGCCCTTGAAAAGTCTGCCGAGCGCATACGTCGTTACCACGAGCGCCAGCGAGTGGAATCCTGGAGTTACACCGAATCCGACGGTACGCGCCTCGGTCAGCAGGTAACGCCGCTTGATCGGGTCGGCCTTTACGTACCCGGCGGCAAGGCCGCCTACCCTTCATCGGTGCTGATGAATGCGATACCGGCGAAGGTCGCCGGCGTGGGCGAACTCATCATGGTGGCGCCGACACCGGACGATCGCATCAATGATCTGGTGCTGGCGGCGGCCGCAGTCTCCGGGGTTGACCGGGTGTTTCGTGTGGGCGGAGCGCAGGCCATAGCGGCTCTCGCGTATGGCACTGAAACCATTCCGCGCGTGGATAAGATAGTTGGTCCCGGCAATATATACGTGGCCATCGCCAAACGCCTGGTTTTCGGTCAGGTCGACATTGACATGATCGCCGGGCCGTCGGAGATCGTAGTGGTGTGCGATGGCGCCACCGATCCGGCGTGGGTGGCGATGGACCTATTTTCCCAAGCCGAGCATGACGAGAATGCCCAGGCTATCCTCGTCAGTCAGGATGCCGGTTTTCTGCGTGCGGTGCACGCACAGATGGACAGTCTGCTGAGCGAAATGGATCGAGCCGACATCATTCGTGCATCGATCGAGGGGCGAGGGGCGCTGATTCTCGTGCGCGATCTGGACGAAGCGGTCGACATCGTGAATCGCATCGCGCCCGAACACCTGGAGCTGTCGGTCGCCGATCCGCAGCGCCTCGCCGCACGAGTGCGACACGCTGGAGCCATCTTTCTTGGCCGTTACACCGCTGAAGCGCTCGGCGATTATTGTGCTGGCCCGAATCATGTATTGCCGACGTCCGGAACGGCCCGTTTCAGCTCGCCACTGGGTGTCTACGATTTCCAGAAACGCTCGAGTCTGATCGAATGCTCGGCCGAGGGCGCGTCGGAGCTTGGCAAGTTGGCGTCGGTGTTGGCGCGCGGCGAAGGTCTTACTGCACACGCACGCTCAGCCGAATACCGACTGAAAAGCAACCCCAAATAACTCACTGCGCAGGAATTCCGGCGCATCGCGGCTAACAGGGCCGATACCCATCACCCGTTCGATGAGCAGCATTTCTGATAAGGTAACGCGCCTGATTCGTCCCGAGATTCGGGCGCTCAGCGCATATCACGTTCCGGACGCGGTCGGGGTCATCAAGCTCGATGCGATGGAGAATCCTTATTCCTGGCCTGAACCCGTCAAGCGCGAATGGCTTGAACGACTGCGTGATGTGGCTATCAATCGCTACCCCGATCCATCGGCTCGAACACTGCGCTCGGCCCTGGCGCGGCTCGTTGCATTGCCGGCTGGCATCGATCTCCTGCTCGGCAACGGCTCGGATGAGCTGATCCAGCTGATTCTCATGGGAGTTGCGCGCGCCGGCGGTACGGTGTTGGCACCGGTGCCCACTTTCGTCATGTACCAGATGATCGCGACCTTCGTCGGAATGAAATTCGTTGGCGTACCACTCGGCAGCGATTTCGCGCTTGATCAGGAAGCCATGCTGTCAGCTATCGAAACTCACAAGCCGGAGGTGGTGTTTCTGGCTTACCCGAATAATCCGACCGGCAACCTGTTCGATGCGGCGCAAATACAAGCCATATTGCAGGCTGCCCCGGGGCTTGTGGTTGTGGATGAGGCCTATCACGCCTTTGCGCTGCAGAGCTTCATTGACCGGCTGAGCCATTACGAGAATCTGCTGGTGCTGCGTACCCTGTCAAAGCAAGGTCTTGCCGGGCTACGGCTGGGAATGCTTGCGGGGGATCCCGCATGGTTGGCCGAGTTTGACAAGTTGCGCCTACCCTACAATATTAACGTTCTCACCCAGGCTACCGCGGAGTTTGCTGTGGCCCATGTACAGATTCTCGACGACCAGGCGAGCCGAATCCGGCGTGACCGAGAGCTGCTCTTTCGCGATCTGCAGCGGCTGCCGGGAGTACACGTGTGGCCAAGTGCTGCCAACTTCCTGCTGTTTCGTACCGCCAAGTCGGGGACCGCGGTGTTTGCCGAATTGCGCAAGCAAGGAGTACTGATCAAGAACCTTTCTGCGGCCGGGGGTGCGCTTTCCGATTGTCTGCGCGTGACGGTCGGTACGGCGGAAGAGAATGCGGTTTTCCTGGAAACGCTCGCCGACGCGCTCAGTTGTGGCTGATCCTTCTGCCGGGGCTGGTTTATTTGATACCATGAGGCAACAACAATGTCCTTCGGGAGCATAGACGTGTCCGAACGCACTGCCCAGGTGGCGCGCGACACCCAGGAAACCCGGATCACCGTCAGCGTGAACCTTGACGGAAACGGCGTGGCCAAGCTTGATACAGGCATCCCGTTCCTGGAACACATGCTGGAACAGGTAGCGCGCCATGGGCTTGTCGACCTGTCGATTCTGGCCAAAGGCGACCTGCATATTGATGCCCACCATACAGTCGAGGACATCGGCATCACATTCGGCCAGGCCATGGCCAAGGCGGTCGGGAATAAGAAGGGTATTCGACGCTACGGTCATGCCTATGTGCCGCTGGACGAAGCCCTGAGCCGGGTAGTCATCGATCTGTCAGGGCGGCCAGGTCTGGAGTACCACGTGGATTTTCCGCGTGCGCGTGTGCATGATTTCGACGTCGACCTGATCAGGGAGTTCTTTCAGGGGTTCTGTAACCATGCGATGGTCACCCTGCATATCGACGCGCTTCATGGCCGTAATGCCCACCATATTGCGGAAACGGTGTTCAAGGCCTTCGGTCGCGCATTGCGCATGGCAGTGGAACCCGATCCGCGGATGGCAAACGTTATTCCGTCCACCAAAGGCAGCCTTTAGTCCATGAGCCAGCGTGCACGCAACCGGCGTGGCGGGGTTCCGGCCGGCCGCGGCAACGGGATCGACCGGGCTGGGTAGCAGTACTTTCATGAACAGCATCGCAGTGATTGATTACGGCATGGGTAACCTGCGCTCCGTTTGCAAGGCTCTGGAGCATGTTGCGCCGCAGGCGCGAGTTATGCTCACTTCTAGCCCGGAAGATGTGGTGCGTGCAGACCGAGTCGTTTTCCCGGGGCAGGGCGCGATCGGCGGCTGTATCGCGGCCATGGACCAGCTCAATCTAAGGGCAGTGGTGCTGCAGGCGATCGAGACCAAGCCTTTTCTTGGAATATGTCTGGGTTTGCAGGCGCTTTTCGAATTCAGTGAGGAAGGGGGAGGTACCCCGGGGCTTGGCGTGTTGCCCGGCAAGGTCCCGCTATTCCCGCGCGCACAGATGCGCGATATACGCACTGGCCAGACACTCAAGGTGCCGCATATGGGCTGGAACCAAGTGCACCAGGTTGTTGCCCACCCGCTGTGGCAAGGCATACCTCAGGAAGCGCGTTTTTACTTTGTACACAGCTACTATGCCGATGCAGGCGACCGTCAGCAGGTTATGGGGGTGACTGAGTACGGCATACGCTTTACCTCGGCTGCCGGGCGTGAGAACATTTTTGCCGTTCAGTTTCACCCCGAAAAGAGCCAGCATGTCGGACTCAAATTGCTGGAAAACTTTGTGCGTTGGGACGGGGCTGCCTGACGACACGCTTTTTGGCCAAGGTGTTTCCGCAATTGCGCCCGAAACAGTTTCGGACGTGGATTGAGTTTAGTTGACCGCTCGCGGCGAACGGGAAAGTGGTCCAGATGGGACAAAGCTAGAGATGTTGGTCATACCTGCAATTGATCTGAAGGACGGCAAGTGCGTGCGTTTGCGTCAGGGACGCATGAGCGACGACACGGTATTCTCGGATGATCCGGTGGCGGTGGCGAATCGCTGGGTCCAGGCCGGGGCGCGCCGTCTTCACATCGTTGACCTAAACGGCGCATTTGCCGGAAAGCCGGTAAATGCGGGAGTGATCGAGGCCATCGTCAAGGCCCATCCCGATCTTCCCATTCAGGTCGGCGGGGGAATCCGCGACGAAGAGACGATCCAAACATATCTGGACGCAGGTGTGCGCTACGTCATACTGGGCACCAAGGCAGTGAATGTGCCGCACTTTGTTGGTGACATGTGCGCGGAGTTCCCTGGGCACGTCATAATTGGCCTCGATGCTAAAGACGGCAAGGTGGCCATCGATGGATGGTCAAAACTGTCCGGACACGATGTGATCGATCTGGCGCAACGTTATCAGGACCAGGGGGTTGACGCGATTGTCTACACGGACATTGGTCGCGATGGCATGCTGTCTGGTGTCAACATTGATGCCACGGTACGGTTGGCTCAGTCCATTTCCATTCCCGTGATTGCGTCAGGCGGGATTACTAACCTCGACGATATCCGTCGCCTATGTGAAATCCAGGAAAACGGCATTGTCGGAGCTATTACCGGTAGGGCGATTTACGAAGGCACGTTGGATTTTGCCGAGGCTCAGAAACTGGCGGACGAACTGTCCTCCTGATCCGCTGCCGCCAGCCCGCTTACCAAGCCTATAACCCTGTCACCAAGGGCTGCAAACCACCATGGGTCTTGCCAAACGTATAATTCCTTGTCTCGATGTCGACAATGGCCGCGTCGTCAAGGGAGTTCGCTTTGTCGACATACGCGATGCCGGGGATCCAGTAGAAATTGCCCGACGCTACGACGACCAGGGCGCCGACGAAATCACGTTCCTCGACATCACCGCAAGTTCCGACAATCGCGAAACCATGGTGCACGTTGTCGAGGCCATGGCGGAGCAGGTATTTATCCCGCTGACTGTGGGCGGTGGCATCCGGCAGATTGCTGATGTCAGACGCATGCTGGTCGCGGGCGCAGACAAGGTTGCCATCAATACCGCTGCAGTGGCGAATCCGGAATTTGTCAAAGAGGCCGCCGATCATTTCGGGTCTCAGTGCATTGTCGTGGCGGTGGATGCAAAGCAGGTGGCGCACGGAGATCAGCCGCGCTGGGAAGTATTCACTCACGGAGGGCGGCGTGCCACGGGTCTCGATGCCGTCGCCTGGTCGGTGAAAATGATGGAATATGGTGCTGGCGAGATATTGCTCACGAGCATGGACCGGGATGGTACGCGCGACGGTTTTGACTTGGATCTGACACGGGCGGTATGCGATGCGGTGACCGTTCCGGTTATCGCCTCAGGCGGAGTTGGAAATCTCGACCATCTCGTGCAAGGAATATTGCAGGGGCACGCGGATGCAGTACTAGCGGCCAGTATCTTTCATTTTGGAGAGTACACCGTAGGTCAGGCTAAAAGCCGCTTGGCGGAATGCGGTATCGAGGTCCGATTGTGAGCAGGCTCGTGTGTTTGACGCGGCACCGCCGGTACCGACAGTCCAATTCGAGGACCGCAAAATGAGTGAGTCGTGGCTGGATGCTGTGCAATGGAACACCGACGGGTTGGTGCCGGCGATTGCCCAGGAGCACGACAGCGGCAGGGTGCTCATGGTCGCATGGATGAATCGCGATGCTCTCGCGGCGACGGTGCGTGAAGGCCGGGCAGTTTACTGGTCAAGGTCGCGCAAAAAACTGTGGCGCAAGGGCGAGGAATCCGGACACGTGCAAATCGTCCGAGATATTCGCCTGGACTGCGACAATGACGCGCTACTCGTTAGTGTCGAACAGGTTGGCGGAATTGCCTGTCACACCGGGCGGCACAGTTGCTTTTTCCAGCAGCTCCAGGAGGGGCGGTGGGTGGCGGTTGAGCCGGTCATCAAGAGCGAATCCGAGATTTATCACAAGAAATAGGCGAAAATATGGTGGATCGGCGCCTGTGGGTGGCAATCGGTCCGAAAGCGCCATAGACTTTGTCTAGATCTACGCATGGTCCCGCTGAGAGTGCGGGACATCTGAGGTGCAAGTCAAAGTGTCCGACATACTTACAGAACTCGCTGCCGTGCTTGAATCTCGCAAGACTGCAGACCCTGGGTCCTCTTATGTCGCCGGGTTGTATGCCAAGGGCATTGATGCCGTTCTCAAGAAAATTGGCGAGGAAGCGGCCGAGACCATTATCGCTGCAAAGGGTGGCGACAAACACCAATTGATCCACGAAACCGCGGATCTTTGGTTTCATACCCTTGTCCTACTTGCACAGAGCGGTTTGAAACCGGATGATGTCTTGCTCGAACTGAAACGGCGTTTCGGCTTGTCGGGGATTGAGGAAAAGGCAAATCGGGACAAAACCCCATCATGAAAGACTGCTTGTTTTGCAAGATCGTGCAAGGTCAGCTGCCTTCGGAGCGTGTACACGAGGACGAACAGGTAATTGTCATCCGGGATATTTATCCCAAAGCGCCGGTGCATCTGCTGCTGATCCCGCGGGTCCATTTCGAGAGCCTGAATGAGCTATCGCCGGAGCATGATGAATTGATGGCCCATATGATGCGGCTACTGCCTAAATTGGCACGTGCACAAGGTTTGGACAACGGGTTCCGCACCGTCATCAATACCGGCAGTGGCGGAGGCCAGGAAGTCTTTCATTTGCATATTCACTTATTGGGAGGCGGCGGACGCCTCCCGGGTTTTTGAGTAGATAACTGGAGAACGGGTATGGGCGCACTGAGTATTTGGCACTGGCTGGTCATTCTGGCGATTGTGCTAGTTATTTTCGGCACAAAAAAACTGCGTGACGTCGGCAGCGATCTCGGCGGAGCGATTAAGAATTTCAAGCAGGCCATGAAAGAAGAGGCAGAGGAGACGCAGTCCAAAGCGACAGTTACCCCGGCCGTCACGATTGAGAAGATCGAGCAACAGCCCGCAAAGGCCCAGCGCACAAGGTCCGCTTCGAGCGGCAAATCGCAGAAGGCTAAGAACGGATCCCGGCCGAAGAAAACTGCTTGATCACCGACTGGAAATATTACGCCGTGAATATGTGCGCCAGTGGTTTATCACGGGAGCAGCGGTCTGCCGCGGTTAAAGCTGGTCGGCACTCACCCAGGGCCAGATTGAAGGACACGCCGAAGGAGGTTTGCTATGGGCGGACTTAGCATTTGGCACTGGCTGGTTATTCTGGCGATTGTGCTCGTTATTTTCGGAACGAAGAAACTGCGCGGTATCGGAAGTGACGTGGGCGGCGCGATCAAGAGTTTCAAACAGGCTATGAAGGAAGAGGCGGAAGGTAGGGACTCCGAAAGCAAGAACGAGGTGGGTGACAAAAAGAAAACTGATTCCAGCAGGGTGATCGAGGGTAAGGTCACCGCCAAAGAAACCACTAAGACAAAGAAGAAGACCTAATTCAGCCCTGAGCGTGGACGCAATTCGTGTTCGATTTCGGTTTTTCAGAACTGGTCCTGATAGGACTGATTGCCCTGATTGTCCTGGGGCCAGAGCGCCTGCCGGAAGTGGCTCGCGCCGCTGGACGCTGGGCTGCCAGGCTGCGTCGTTTCATTGAGGACGTGAAGCGCGACATTGACCGAGAGGTGCAGGACGAAAATCTCATAGCCTTCCGCAAAGTGCAGGAAGAACTGACCGAGACCCGCAACATTCTCGAAAAATCCACGCGCGAGACGTTCTCTAGCCTGAGCGAACCTCTAAGGCTCGATGCGCCGACGTCGGAGTCGTTGGCACCCGCGACCGAGACACAGGGTCCAATCATCGAGTCGCCTGCGCCAAAGCCCGCAAAGCCGCGCGCGCGCAGCTCCGGCCGCAAGAAATCGTCAGCGCGCAAGCCCACTGCATCGCGTGCCACGGCCTCCAAGAAGACCACCAGGACCAAGCATGGCGGCACAAGAAAACCCCGATCACGCTGAAACCCCCGAGGGTGGGGCAGAGGGTAGCTTCATTTCGCACCTTTTGGAGCTGCGGAATCGTCTGCTTTATGCGGTAATTGCAGTGATTGTTGCGTTTTTCGCGCTGTTGCCATTCTCGGACAGAATTTATACCGTCGTGGCAAAGCCGTTGACATCGCAGTTGCCCAACGGCGCGACCATGATTGCAACCGAAGTGGCATCGCCCTTTCTTACGCCGATCAAGCTCACGCTGGCTGTGGCCATCGTAATTGCAATACCGTTCATCCTTTACCAGCTTTGGGCCTTTGTGGCCCCCGGACTTTATAGGCATGAACGCCGTCTCGTGCTGCCGCTGCTGGTATCGAGCACGTTCCTTTTCTACGCCGGCATGGCCTTCGCTTATTTCGTCGTGTTTCCCATGGTATTCCGGTTCTTTGTGCACGCGGTGCCGTCCGGCGTGACGATGATGACAGACATCCGGGCATACCTGGATTTCGTGTTCTCGATGTTTTTTGCGTTTGGTATCGCCTTTGAACTGCCGGTAGCAGTGGTTTTGCTCGCCTGGATGGGCGTGTTGAATCCAGATTCGATGGCCAAGAAGCGACCGTATATAGTCTTGGGCGTGTTTGTTATTGCTGCTTTTCTGACGCCGCCGGATGTGTTTTCCCAGACTCTATTGGCCGTTCCCATGTGGTTGTTGTTCGAGATTGGGCTCTTTTTTGCGCGGCGCGTGATCCGCGCAAAGAACGCGCGTGCCATGGCCGCCGCGCAGGCCGTCGCGGCTGCAGATGGGCCGACCAAGCCATTACGGGCTGTCAAAGAGGCTCAGAGCCGCAGTAAGCGCGCGAACAAGCCTCGGCGTAGTACTGGCAGCAGCAGTCGGCGACCCAAGAGCTGAGCGCCGGCAAAACGCTACTCGAGCTGTGTCGCCCTGGCCGGACGTTCGATGGCCACGACATCTACTTCTTGGATCTTGTTGCCGCGCAGGATTTCCATTGCAATGCGATCTCCCGGCCGATGAGCCGAAATGCGCAGCAGTGCCTGACGTGCGTCGTCCAGGCGCTTGCCATCCAACGAAAGAATAATATCCCCAGGCTGGATGCCCGCCTTGTAGGCAGGGCCGCCACGCACCACGCCCGCGACAATGACGCCTCGGACACCGGGCCTGAGCTTCAGCGCTTCGATGATTTCCGGCGTGAGAGCGTGAGCCTCGATGCCGAGCCAACCCCGTTGTGGTCTGCCGTACTGGATGATTTGTTCCATCACATTGGTGGCAAGGCTTGTGGGGATGGCAAAACCAATACCCTGGGATCCTCCGCTCTGGCTCACGATCAGAGTGTTTATCCCGATCAGATCCCCATAGGCGTCAACCAGTGCGCCGCCCGAATTACCGGGGTTGATCGGCGCATCGGTCTGTATGAAGTTTTCGAAAGTATTGACCCCCAGCTGATTGCGGCCGGTCGCGCTCACGATACCCATGGTAACAGTCTGACCCACGCCGAACGGGTTCCCGATGGCCAGAACGACGTCACCGATACGGATCTTGTCCGACTGGCCCAGGGTAATTACCGGTAGGCGCGGTAAATTGATCTTCAGAACAGCAATATCTGTGTCGGGGTCGCTGCCGATCACCTTGGCCATAGCACTGCGGCCGTCGCGCAATACGACCTGTATTGTTTGCGCCCCGCGGATGACATGGCGGTTGGTCAGTATGTAGCCCTGTTTGCTTACGATTACACCCGAGCCAAGGCTGGTTTCAAGCTGTTTGTGCGGCGCGCCCAGTTCATTTCCGTTGCCGAAGAATTGCCGGAACAGGGGGTCGCTGAAGAACGGGTACGGCTGAACCGTGACGACTTTTGCCGTGTTGACGTTAACCACTGCCGGCGCTGCGCGGTCTACGGCGTCGGCATAGGACACGGGTCCCGTTACACGCGACGAAGGAGGTGGCGACGTCGCCTCCAGGATTTGGATGACAGGCGCTCTATGCGGGATCAACCCCGGCCAGAGAACTGTCAATATGAAAGCAGCTGCCAAACCCACTGTAATCATCTGGGCAACGAAAATTGCAGCTCGGCGTATATGCATGATCGCTCTTTAACGGTTGGGTGAAAATCCGCGCAGGGCGCATTGTCTGGCAAACCGGTATTGGCTTACAACCACCAGCCGCTTTTGCCATGGTTGGGTTTGATGTACAAGGTGGAAGCGATTTTCTTGTATGCCTGGGCTCTAAAGCGCATTTTGTCTCTTGACTGCTAGAGGGTGATGTACCATTCTATGCGCGCTTCGGAAGGCCCATAAGTATTTGCTAATCAATAAAACGTTTCTGAATCATATGGTTAGGCCTGAAAGAAGTGAGCAGTCACGGCAGAGGCCAGGTTACTTCCAGGGGGTTTCATGAGCGAAGAAGGTATAGACCGCAGCAAGCGGCGGTTTCTGACAGCACTGACCACGGGTGTCGGTGCGGTTGGCGTTGTGTATGCCGCCACGCCCTTTGTATTGAGTATGACTCCAAGCGCCCGCGCGCTCGCAGCTGGTGCGCCCGTCGAGGTGGACATCAGCAAGCTTGAGCTTGGCCAGATGCTCGTCGTGGCTTGGCGAGGTAAGCCGGTGTATATCGTTAATCGCACCCAGGCGATGCTTGATGAGCTTCCCAAGATCAATTCCATACTGGTCGACCCATTATCCAAGGTCCAGAGCCAGCAGCCAAAATATGCGGACAACCTCTGGCGTTCGATCAAACCCGAATATCTGGTAGTACTTGGCGTCTGTACCCATCTCGGTTGTGCGCCAAGCCGCGTATTTACGGTCGGACCCGCGTCGGGTCTGGGCGCGGATTGGCCAGGCGGATTCTTCTGCCATTGCCATGGTTCCAAGTACGACATGGCGGGGCGAGTATTCAAGAACGTGCCCGCGCCAATGAATCTTGCAGTCCCTCCGTATTTCTACCTGACCGATACCAAGCTTCGGATTGGTGAAGACAAGAAGAAAGGAGCCGCCTGATGCAAAAGCTGCTGACCTGGATCGATGACCGCTTCCCGCTGACCAAAGTGTGGAATGAACATCTCGCGCAATACTATGCGCCCAAGAACTTCAACTTCTGGTATTACTTTGGCTCGCTGGCCCTGCTGGTGCTGGTGAATCAGATAGTTACCGGCATCTTCCTGACGATGAATTACAAACCGGACTCGGCACTGGCATTCGCCTCGGTCCAGTACATCATGTATGACGTTCGTTGGGGATGGCTGATCCGCTACATGCATTCCGTAGGCGCCTCGATGTTCTTCATCGTGGTCTACCTGCACATGTTTCGCGGGCTGATTTACGGTTCGCACCGTAAGCCGCGCGAATTGATCTGGATATTCGGCGTTATCATCTTCATCGCACTCATGGCTGAGGCCTTCATGGGTTATCTCTTGCCCTGGGGCAACATGTCTTACTGGGGCGCCCAGGTGATCATTTCGCTGTTCACAGCCATTCCGGTAATCGGCAATGGGCTGGCTCAGTGGGTTCGCGGCGATTTCGTGGTGTCGGATGCGACGCTCAATCGATTCTTTGCCTTCCATGTCGTCGCAGTGCCCTTGATACTGATCGTGTTGGTGTTTGTGCATCTTGTCGCCCTGCACAAGGTCGGCTCGAACAATCCAGACGGAATAGAAATCAAGAAGAAAAAGGATGCCAAAGGCATTCCGCTTGACGGCATACCCTTTCATCCGTACTACACCGTCAAGGACATCGTGGGCGTCACCGTATTCTTGATGGTGTTCGCGGCGATCATCTTTTTTGCACCGGAGTTCGGTGGCTGGTTCCTGGAACACGACAATTTTGTTCCGGCGAACATCCTTGCCACCCCGCTCGACATCGTTCCGTTGTGGTACTTCACGCCGTTTTATTCGATGTTGCGTGCATGCACCACGGATTTCACCCACGGAGCGCTGTGGATCTCAACGGTACTGGTAGCGCTGCTGGCGATCTTCACGACTCGCAGTTTCAAGTCCAAAGTCATTGCGGTCGCGGTCGCGGCGGTGCTTGTACTCGGAATGTTCACGCTGGATGCGAAGCTTTGGGGCGTGATCATCATGGGGTCGTCCCTGGTCGTCATGTTCTTCCTGCCCTGGCTGGATCGCTCGCCGGTTAAATCGATCCGCTATCGCGGTGCGCTTTTCAAGTTGCCCCTTGCAGTTTTCGTCGTCAGTTTCATCCTGCTGGGCTATCTCGGCACCAAGAGTCCCGACGCAATAAATCTGTTCTGGTTCAAAAACGTAGCCTGGGCTCAGACCTTCACGCTCTTCTATATCGCGTTCTTTGCCTTGATGCCGTGGTATACGACCATCGATAAGACCAAGCCGGTTCCGGAAAGGGTGACATTCAAATGAAAAAACTCATTCTAAGCCTGTTGCTGGCTGTGTTGCCGGTTGTCTCCTTTGGCGCTGATGAAGGCCCGAAGCTCGACAAAGTCAGCATCGACCTTCATGACATGGCGTCCTTGCAGCGTGGGGCGCGGATTTTCGTGAACTACTGTCTGTCCTGCCACAGTGCAGCCTACATGCGCTACAACCGCATGGGGCACGACTTGGGTATCAGCGATGAGCTTGTCAAAGACAACCTGCTTTTTGCCGCCAATAAAGTCGGTGATCGCATGAAAGCTGTGATGTCTCCAGAAGATGGCAAGGCCTGGTTCGGGGTGGCTCCGCCTGATCTCACTCTCGAGGCGCGCTATCGCGGTCCCGACTGGGTCTACACCTACCTGCGCAGCTTCTACCGCGATCCGAAGGCGGTGAGCGGTTGGAACAATACTGTATTTCCCCACGTAGCGATGCCATTTGTGCTGTATGAATGGCAAGGAGAGCAGCGTGCGGTGTTCGCCAACAAGAAGATCGTCAGCCACGAGATTGTTAATGGCAAGCCGACGGAACAGGTGACCGAAGAGAAGGTGTTTGACCACTTCGAACTGGTCAAACCGGGAACCATGACCCCGCAGCAATACGATCAGGCAATTCGCGACCTAACCAATTTCCTCGTGTACATGGCTAATCCGGTCAAACTCGAGAGCATCCATATCGGCGTTTATGTGTTAATATTCCTTGCGGTATTCTTCGTTCTTGCATATCTGCTGAAGAAGGAATACTGGAAAGATATACACTGATAGGTCCGAGCAATTCAGTCCGAGGGGGCCCCTATCACGATAGGGGCCCCCTTTGCTGTTGAGCTTCGCGCCGAACCGTATGCAGGAGAATTCCGACATGGCATCTCTGGCGACCCGAAAGCACGTCATGACCCTTTATTCGGGCACGACGGACCCGTATAGCCACCGTACCCGTATCGTGCTCTATGAAAAGGACGTCGAGTGCCAGGTAATCGAGGTCGACATCAAGAAAAAGCCGCGCGAGCTCGCCGATCTCAATCCGTACAACTGCGTGCCGACGATGGTCGATCGCGACCTGGTTCTGTATGAGTCGCTGATTATCAACGAGTACCTGGATGAAAGATTGCCGCATCCGCCGCTCATGCCGGTCGATCCGGTTTCCCGCGGACGAGCGCGTCTCATGCTAATGCGCTTTGACCGTGACTGGTACAGCCTTCTGCCGGAAGTCGAGAGCGCAGACCGAAAAATCGCGCAGCGAGCACGCAACATCATACGTGACGGATTGACCGTCATCTCACCGGTATTCAAAGAACAGCAATTCGTGCTGGGCGAGGAATTCTCCCTTGTCGATTGTTCTCTTGCGCCTCTGCTATGGCGGTTGCCGGTCTACGGCATCGAACTACCGCGCCAGGCACGCCCGATTCTCGACTATGCTGAGCGCATTTTTGAACGCAAATCGTTCAAATTGAGCATTACCGAGGCCGAGCGCGACATGCGCGTACAAGCGAAATAGGCAGCAGGACCCAGCCGATGTCCACGGCCACATCAACGCGGCCATATCTGATTCGCGCCATCTACGAGTGGGCAGTGGATAATGGACTAACACCGCACCTGCTTGTGGACGCGGGTGCGGAGGGCGTCAACGTACCGTCCGCGCACGTGCGGGATGGCAAGATCGCGCTCAATATTCACCCGCAAGCAGTCCATGCTCTCGAGCTAGGCAAAGAGTATCTGCTTTTCTCGGCGCGTTTTAGCGGCCAAAGTTTCGACGTGGTCGTACCGGTGGGCGCCGTGCTTGCCATATTTGCCCGCGAAAACGGCCACGGCTTCTTCTTTCAAGAAGAATCGCCTGGTGATGGTCCATCGCCCGATGGGTCGCCTCAGGTGACACCCCCAAGCGGTAAGCCGGGCGGACGCAAGGGTCCAGCCCTGAAAGTGGTTAAATAGACGCAAGCACCGCGCTTAGTGCAGCAAGGGGTACCCTTCAAGCTGCAGTTCTTCCAGTTCCAGGCCCACTAAGGCTATTGACCCTACATGACGCCGCGCCTCGCGGTCAGCGAATTCGAATCGGTAGAATCTACGTATCCGCATCCTGCCGTCTCGGCGGGCAAAGCTTGTTCTGGCCGGCGCCACAGTTCCATCCAGAAACTGCAGGTCCATACCGGCACATTGCTCCCGCGCCAGGCGCGTCGCCAGTTCACGCGCAACCATGCCTGCCTGCCAGAACCAGGCGGCGGCAAAGATTGCGGCCAGTATGATCAGATATTGCATTCGGGCAATTGCATCACGAGAGCGCATTTCCCGCCATCCCTTGCGGCCAAACCTGGTATTTGTCAGCTATATTTTATAAAACCAAGTCATTGATTCCCTGTACGGACACCAGGAGACGCGCATGCAACGGTGGAAAATTGCTGCTTTCATGCTGCTATTTGCCGCATTGCCGGCCATGGCAGTCGCTGATGACTCCACGGTCGGAGTGTTTACCGATGTCAGTGGGAACGTGAAGATATTGCGCGGCGCCGCGTATTACCGGGCGATTCAAGGGGTAAATGTGTCTAATCAGGACATTATTGAAACCCCGTCAGAGGGATCCGCCCAGCTTGAAATGAAGGACGGTTCCATATTGCGCCTCGGACCGGACAGCCGCCTGGCTTTGTCCCAGTATCGCCTGGACGAAAGTGGTAATGTCGTGAGCGCTGTGCTGGATGTTATTTCGGGCTGGTTGCGCTTTCAGGTCGCCAAGCTGCATCAGAATGCGACTTTTCATTTTGATACGCCGGTCATGACCATCGGTATTCGCGGAACCGAAGGCACGATCGACGCGCAGAATAACCAGGGTGGCCTTTATCTCGAGAAAGGTGAAGTTCAGGTCCAGACCGAAGAACACGCCAGTGTCGGACCGCTGAATTCCCAGATAATTGCGGGACAATATATCGGGCGCGCCCGTGGGCACATGTTCAAACTTGCGGACAGCATGCCCGCGGGATTCCACGACAGGATGCCTGCCGCCGTGCGTACTCGCCTGGTGCGCCGCATCCAATTCCTGCAGCATCGCGGCGTGCGGCCGCGGTTCATCCGCCGCATGAACCGAAGCGAATCCGAGCGCTTTTTGAAAGCCCATCCCTACATGCGACAGGAGACCCGCCAGCAGTACCGCGCGCGGTTGCGCAGGAAATCGCGTTCGCGCGAAGAAATCAGGGAACGTGAACGTGTGCGTGAGCGTCGCCGTCGGCGCTAAATCCTCCGGCCGATTGATCGGAAAACAACCGCTGTACGCAATCACGCGCGTACGTAATAAGATGAATGCATGATCGAGGTCATGCATGCAGATATCACTACAATCAAAATCGACGCAATCGTAAACGCCGCCAACGAAACCCTGTTGGGCGGCGGCGGCGTGGATGGCGCTATACACCGCGCTGCGGGACCGGAGCTGCTCGCCGCCTGCCGGGTGCTAGGTGGCTGCCGCACCGGTATGGCGTGCATTACGCGCGCATTCCGGTTACCTGCCAAGTGGGTGATCCATACTGTCGGACCCGTATGGCGCGGCGGAAATAATAACGAAGCGAAACTGCTCGAATCGTGTTATCGCAACGCATTTGCACTAGCGCTGCAAAATAATGTGCGTACAATCGCGTTTCCCGCGATCAGCACGGGAGTCTACGGTTACCCCAAAAAAGCAGCAGCCCTTGTCGCGCTTGGCGTCATGCGCGAGAACGAAAGCCGTTTCGACAAGATAATTTGTTGCTGTTTCAGCGAGGCCGACAAGACGCTCTATGAAACTGCGCTAGCTTCGACATGAGTCGGCAAGGCGTGTGTCTGAAAGCACCCTTGGGCAATAGCCGAAACGGCATGGTCGCCGCTTATAGAACCCACAAAAGCAAAATCGTCGCAATGCTAGCGCACGAAGGACTCCGGTAGGCAATCAATCCGATATTTTGATCGTCGCATCAGGTTCCCCAATCGGAAAATGACTTTGGGCCCTAAAAGCGCCAGCCCAGTTTCACGCCATAGGTAGTATCGTCACCGGTTTTATCAGCCTCGATTGCGAAATTGATAATCGCGAAATTGAGATTTGCGCCGACGTAGTACTTAGGCTGGGAAAACTTCTCGGCCTGCAGCGTAGGAACACCCACCGGGGTACTATCGACCCAGACTCGCCCTAAGCCGGCATAAGGGGTGAACATCGCAAAACCCTTCGAAATTGAGATGTCGAGCCCCTTGGTGTTGAAATCAAGCTGATCTACGCCCTGCAACTTGGTGTAGCTAGCGCGCACGCCTATCGCCGGCTCGCTTATTCCGCCTTTGAGCAGCGCGTAGCGAAGTTCCGCACCCCATAGCTTGATGTTGCTGCTCGGCACAGCCGCGTAGAACGCGCCAATGTCGAAACCGAGTGGCAGACCCTTGAAGACATGAATCTTCGGTATCACCAGCGAACTCGGAGCGTTGTTGTTCGTCACGAGGTTCCAGGCAGTCTTGTTCTTAATCTCGGTGTCAGTGACATCAAGGCCGATATCGAAACCGGTGACGCCAAGCGGCGCCGTGGGTGTCAGCGGCTTGTAGCTTAACGCGGACCCGAGGTCCTCGGAAAGCAGACGGAAATCCGACTGCCCCGCCGCGCCAAGCGTTGTAATGTTGCTGGACGCATAGCTTGTTGGAGCAACTGCGATCAGGGCTATTATGACCGGCAAGCGACGCATGCTTCTCTCCTTTGCAGTGGGCGATGGGACACCGGAACCTGGAGATCGGGCCTTTCCCCTGACCTATGGCGTGGTGTCTCTCACAATATATATACCGCCAGGAGCAGCAAACCATAGCCGCCTATCAGAAGATAAACGGCTATGCGATTAAGGACATGCAAAACTGATCCGATATAGGCGATGTGTCCGAGTGGAATGAAATGGCCGATCAGGCCCAGGGCAAACAGTACCAGACAGATCAACGCGGTATTCTTGGACGGCGCACTCGCTTTCATGCAAATCTCCGTATTTGGATAGTATTGTCTAAAAATGCTTCGGTCAGCGTGCTGGAGGAAAAAGCTTAAGCGGGTTCAGGATTCCCTTCGGATCGAACAGATCTTTGATGCGACGCATGAGCGCGAGCGTAACAGGGTCGATGGCTCGATCGATGAAATCGCGCTTTTCGCGCCCAACGCCATGCTCGCCGGATAGCGTGCCACCTAGTTTTAGCACCAGATCGAAAACCTCGCTCAGCGCTGGTTGTGCGACTTCCGCCTGCCTCGGGTCCTGTGAGTCATAGAGCAGATTAACGTGAATGTTGCCGTTGCCGGCATGGCCAAAATTGACGATAGGGATGCCATAGCGATGGCTAAGGGCACCAAGACCGTCAATCAGATCAGCGATGCGCGAAACCGGTACGACCACGTCTTCGTTGAGTTTGTTCGGCGCGATCGTGCGTAACGCAGGCGACAACGCTTTGCGTGCCGCCCACAACGCTTTGACTTCTTCATTTGAGCGTGCCGTCTTGACTTCCAGCAGTCCCGAACCGCGAATCGCCGAGGTGACTGCCGTAACCGCGGCATCCATTGCGGCTTCCGGACCGTCCACTTCGATCATCAAAAGGGCCCCGGCATCGCGTGGCAGCTCGGTCGTGGAATAATGGCGAATCATCTCGATAGCCGCGGCATCGATCATCTCCAGCGCGCAGGGCGTAATCGGCTGTGCCATGATGCGGGCTACAGCGGCGGCGGCATCACGCACACGCGAATACGTGGCTTGCAGCGTGCGTTTGGACTCAGGTAGCGGTGTGAGCTTGAGTACTGCCTCGGTAACGACCGCAAGTGTACCCTCCGAGCCAATCAGAAGACGGGTAAGATCGTAGCCAACAGCACCTTTGGTGGTGTAAACACCAGTACGAATTTCCTCGCCGGCACCGGTCACGGCACGCAACGCCAGAACATTTTCGCGAGTTGCGCCGTACTTTACCGCGCGTGGGCCGGCGGCGTTTAGGGCAATATTTCCGCCGATGCTGCAATAGGCGGCGCTTGTCGGATCCGGCGGCCAGAAGAATCCGGAGCGGCGTGCCGCGTCTTGGACGGCCTGGTTGGTGACGCCCGGCTCTGCAATAAGCACCCGGTTGGCCGCATCAACGTTTGTAATTTGATTCATGCGTTCGAGTGTCAGCACGATGCCGCCGGCCAGCGGTACCGATCCGCCGCTGGTGCCGGTGCCGCGACCGCGAGCGGTCAACGGAATCGCTCGCTCATGACACAAGCGCACGACTGCCGCTACCTGTGCGTGATTCACGGCGAAGACAACGGCGTCTGGCACGGCATGTTTGCGCGAGTTGTCGAAACCGTAAACCCAGCAATCCGCGGGATCGGTGAACACGTTGTCCGTACCGACGATTGCGCGCAAAGCCTGCGCAGTATCAGGAGGCAGCAAGTGTATTTTTCCCGAATCCACTGTGAGTTCTTGCGTCAGGCCTTCTTAGGAGAAATTGGCAGTCAATTGATATATTCGAAAAGCTTTACAACACGCTGTACGCCACGCACATCCGCTGCGGCATTGGTGGCGATATCCCCTTCCTGCTGGTTCACCAAACCCATGAGGTACACCGACGAATTGGCAGTCACTACCTTGATGCGCGTCGGGTCCAGTCCTTTTGCCGCGAGGAAATGCGCCTTTACCTCGCCCGAAATGAAGGTATCTTTCGTTCGATCAGCCAGCGAACTAAGTGGTGCAACCCGAATCTCATTCACAATCCGCCGTATGCTTGGAATGGTTCTGATGGTGGCAAGAACGGTGTCACGTAGCTCAGGCGTTGGAGCCTCGCCCGTCAGAAGCACGATGCCGTTGATGCTCGTCACGTCAATGTGGACCTTGTCCTTCAGGTTTGGGTCCGTGTCCAGAAGTCCAGTTGCTCTTAATTCCACGGACGTATCATCAACGATCGAGCCCAGGGTCCGCCGGTCATGTGCAACCGCAGCACCGGTGGCCGCTCCGGCCACGATCACAGGCGCGCAGGCCTGCAAGCTTGCAACCAACAAGGTCGCGAAAAATACTGCAAGGGGCAAGGACAACTTGAGCCCGATGAATCTTGACGTTGGTAATCTGCTTTCATTCATGAGTCTACTCCTGTCCCGGCAGTTGGTAGTCTATCAGGTCACATTGGCAATGGATCACAAGCGCGTGCATTTTGAGTATTGCTGCAGTTCCTTTGCGCATGACGCAGATGTTGATGTCCGCCCGAAGCTAGCTTCGATGTCAACCTGCCTTCATATTCAAATACTGGCGTTGAGCGACAGCGGCTGTTTGATGCCGCTCATCAATCAAATTGACCCATTATTTATTGATTTCGCAATATAAAAGCGACCTGCTTCGCCGGAAGTCCCGACTGGCGAAAAGGTCAGGAAGACCATATCCAGTGGTTATCGAACTGATGCCGCCAATTGTCCTCACCGGGCGACATGCAGGCGTCGTAGTGTCGAATAAAAGCGGTGTTGCAACGAGACTGGCTGCATAGTGGTCCGTCGCTACGCACAATCAACCACAGTTCCGGAGTTGCCCGGAAGCATGCCAGACGCCCAAAGGTCAGTGCTGCGGTTGTGGTGACGGGGCGGATCCGCTACCACCATCGAGGGCGAATTCGCCCTTGTAGTTCAGGAATGTGTCGAGAAGTTGAGGGACGCCTTGGCGAAATTGTGCCCAGAGCAGCTGCCTGCGCAGGCGCCCATCCGGCCCGATACTCAGCCCGCTGGTGACGCCGTCAAAATGCACGCCGTTTTCGGTGCTGAGACGGTTAAGCTGGGGAATAATCGAATAGGCGTCGACACCAAGCGCGTAAAGACGATCGAGCGGCGTATGAGCGTAAAGCCAGTTACCGTGCTGCAATTCATCCCGCAGCGCTTCCACCTTGCCATTGCCGACCAGCATCCATGGCATATCGCCGAACATGATTCCGTCGAGATCGGTATCTCGCACGGGATCGCCCTTTCCGGTAAATATGTGTGATGTTGCGTAAACCGGGATTTCCATGGCGCGGTAATAGTTAAGCTGCGGTTTGATGAGGCGCCCATTGGGAGCATCAGCGGCAAGGAAGATCATGTCGATGTCTTCGCGCGGCCTGGGGTCAAATTTAAGTTTGACCTGAAGCAGCGCTTCAAGGCGATTCTTGCGCTCTTTGCTCTGGGTGATGTTGAGCAGTTGCTCAACCGGCCCCGAGTAGTCGCCCAGCCCGGGCTGATACGCGACCGATGTCAATACGATCCCTCCAAGGCGCTGCCATGCCGAACTGAAGCCGTTGGCCATGCGTTGTCCCCAAGAGGTGTTCGGGTACATGATGGCCGCGCGTCGGTGGCCATCCAGGTAGGCGCGTTCCGCCGCCTGTGCCGCTTCCTGTTCTGGCGGGAGGCCAAACTGGAATACGTGTTCCTGTGGATCGATGTTCTGGCTGGTCTGGCTCAGCAGAAGAGTCGGTACCTTGAAATCATTGGCTTTGACCAATTCATCTACCGCATCAAGGCCCAGTGGACCGACAACCATTTGCGCCCCATTGGTAACGGCTGCGTCGTAGAATTTCGTAATCTTTGTCGGGTCTGCGCCCGTATCGTAAACAGTGATTTTAGGTTTATCCGGGCTTGTGTTTGCCGCGTCCATGGCCATGAAGCCATCGCGTACGGCCGACGCCTGTGTCGCAAATTCGGATGTCAGCGGTAATAGCAGGGCAATGTTATCGACCCGCCCCATGATGCCTGGTACCGGGCTTGCAAGTCCCTTTAGAAAAAGCTCGGTCGCAGGATGGTCTGGATGCGATTTGTGCCAGTTGTCCACGGCAATCGCTAGCTGATTAGGATCGCCCGAGTTGTCAATGACAGCTATGGCAAGCTGCAGCCAGCCGGCAAGCTCCGAATTATTTGTGCGATCGAGCGCACGTTTTAGATCCGACCGGCTGAGCGTCTGCAGCACGTGCCACAATTGCTGCTGATTAGCTGTGACGTCGGCGGCAGACGCAATGTAGCGCTCGCGGGCGATGAAATCGTTTACAGCATCCATCGGACGATTGAGCAAAACTTCCGTTTGTGCTCTTGTCAGGTACATGTCGGCAACCAGCGATGGATCCAGATTGTGCATGCGCGCGACCTTGCCGAGCAGCGTCATGGTCTGGCCGGAGTGCCCTTCCAATGAAGCGATGCGTGCTTCAAGAATGAGTTTGCGAGCGGAGTACGAAGGATCGAGACCGGTAACATCGATTGATTCAATTTCCTGGCGCGCCTCCCGCACCTGCGCAGCGCGGATAAGTTCGCTCACGGCTTTCAGTTGAAACTGCTGGCGCTGTGGCGGGTTCGCAATCTTTGCCAGACGATCGTATTCGCGGGCGGCAATGACATATTCCCCCGCCTGCTCGGCCTGTTGAGCGGCCGTAGTCGATAATTCCTGTGGCTGGGGGCGGAGGGGCGGCCGCGTTTCGCAACCTTGAAGTGCCAAGAAGCCTGCAAGTACGAGCGAAACTACCCAAAACGGGGTGGTGAGGATCGGTTTCATAGGGGATGTCGTATAAACTGGGTCGACAGTATCATAAAGTGGAGGCGCACGTGTCAAACAACCTCGGTGCTCAAGGCGCCCTGTTTGTGGTAGCGACACCCATTGGAAATTTGGAAGACATGTCGCCACGCGCACGGCGTGTGCTTTCCGAGGTTGATGTTATAGCGGCTGAAGACACCCGTCACAGTGCGCCAATGCTCCGGCACTTTCAGATAAGCACGCCACTCACCGCCTTTCACGAGCATAACGAGCAATCCATGACGCCTGAACTGATCAGGCGTCTGCAGGGGGGCCAGCGAATTGCATTGATCAGTGATGCCGGTACTCCGCTGGTCAACGATCCTGGCTTCAAGCTAGTGCGTGCCGCGCGTGCAGCCGGAATCTCCGTGGTTCCAGTGCCCGGACCATGCGCTGCGATCGTCGCTTTGTCTGCTGCCGGCCTACCTTCGGACCGCTTTGCATTCGAAGGGTTCCCGCCCGCCAGAACGGCGGCGCGGCGCGCGTATTTCGACGAGTTGCGCGAGGATACACGAACTTTGATTTTCTACGAGTCTCCGCATCGCGTTGCCGAATGCCTCGCGGACATGGTCAGCGTGATTGGCGCTGATCGCGAAGCGGTGCTGGCGCGTGAGCTGACCAAACAGTTTGAAACGATTCGCGCCGGCACGCTTGGGGAGCTGTGTGAATGGGTGAAAAATGACTCAAACCAGCAACGTGGCGAGCTGGTTTTGCTGGTGCACGGGAAACTTACGACTTTTCAGCAGGAAATCGATAGTCGCAGCGAGAAAGTGTTGCGGATTCTGTTGGCGGAATTGCCCATAAAGCAGGCCGCTGCGCTCGCGGCGCAGATTACCGGTATCAAGAAGAATCGCCTCTATGATCATGCGCTCGGTCTGGCGGAACGTCGCAGGTAACCTGCCTCGCTGCAACATGCTGACGCGTCAATTTGTGGTCAGGGCCGGTCGAGCTGCACCGGAGGGCGTGATCGGCGTATAATCGCGCATGGAGTCGGCCAGGCAGTCGCCGTGTCTATGGCACGGAGGAAAGTCCGGGCTCCGCAGGGCAAGGTGCCAGGTAACGCCTGGGGGGCGCGAGCCCACGGAAAGTGCCACAGAAAATACACCGCCTAAGTATTCCTGGCCTAGCCAGGGATAACGGTAAGGGTGAAATGGTGCGGTAAGAGCGCACCGCGCGGGTGGTAACAGCCGCGGCAGGGAAAACCCCACCTGGAGCAAGACCGAATAGGGGAACTATGGTGTGGCCCGCACCGTTCCCGGGTAGGTTGCTTGAGGCACGTGGTGACGCGTGTCCTAGAGGAATGGCTGCCCTCGACAGAACCCGGCTTATCGGCTGACTCCATTTTTCACTTTAAGTTATTCTTGCAATTATTTGTATTATCTCTATTTTTTTATCTTGCATTGTGTGGTTTTCCCCCGTCCACGGGCCCAATATGCCCACGGTACCGCCTTTCGTCGCCCACTCCCAACCTTTGGCGCTGTAACCTACTGTCTCCAAAAGGAGAAATTGCCCGCGCGCGGTGCAATTTTCTTGACACTGATCCGCGCGTCTATCTATAGTGTCAATTAAGTGGGAAATTGTGGATAATTGTGGAATAAAGTGCGAAAGAGAGACTGAATGTTTCGCGGCGTCAACGAACTCAATCTGGACAGCAAGGGCCGTCTCGCAATTCCGACGCGGTATCGCGAGACGCTCGCGCGCCATTGCGATGGCCACATGGTCGTGACGGTCGATCGCGATCATTGTTTGCTGCTCTATCCGCTGCCGGACTGGGAGGAGATTGAGCGCAAACTGGTCAAGCTGCCGAGTTTCAACGAGCAGGCGCGCCGACTGCAGCGCCTGTTGATCGGGCATGCGACGGAATGTGAGCTGGATGGCAACGGCCGTATTCTGTTGCCGCCGCCACTGCGCGAATTTGCAAGCCTGGAAAAGGGAGTGGTGCTGATAGGACAGGGGCACAGGTTCGAAATCTGGGATGAGGCAACGTGGAACACGCGGCGTGCGGAATGGCTCGCAGCCGGCGCCGGTGATGGGGTCATGCCGGCCGAACTTGAATCGCTGTCCCTTTAGGCTGAGGAGTGGATGCACAGCAACATCTTCCGGTCCTTCTAGAGGAAGCGATCGACGCGCTCGCCATGCGGGAAGGAGGAAAGTATGTGGACGCGACCTTCGGTCGCGGTGGGCACAGCCGAGAGATGCTCAGACGTCTTGGTCCGGACGGTCGTGTCCTGGCGCTTGACCGGGATCCGCAGGCAGTGGAAGCGGCGCGCGCGCAATTTGCCGGCGATCCACGCTTTGAGGTTGTACGAGGACTGTTTTCCATGCTGGCACAGGCTGTAGAAGATCGCGGGTGGGCAGGAAAGGTCAACGGTATTCTCCTTGATCTTGGTGTCTCATCGCCGCAGCTTGATGAACCGCAGCGTGGATTCAGCTTTCGCTATCAAGGCCCGCTCGACATGCGCATGGATCCGGAAAGCGGCCTGTCGGCTGCGGAATGGATAAACCACGCTGACGAGGCAGAAATTTACCGTGTCATACGTGAGTATGGCGAAGAGCGCTTCGCTCGTCGCATAGCGCGCGCAATTTGTGCGGAACGCACGCGCGAGGCAATTACCACGACGGATCGGCTTGCCCAGATCGTCGCAGGCGCAGTGCCGACGCGCGAACCGGGCCAGCATCCAGCGACGCGGACCTTTCAGGCTGTTCGCATTCACATCAACCGGGAGCTTGACGAGATTCGCGCCGTACTGCCGCAGGCGCTGTCAGTACTTGCGCCGCACGGGCGTCTTGCTGTGATTAGCTTTCACTCGCTTGAAGATCGCATAGTCAAGGACTTCATGCGGCACGAGTCCAGCGGTGACAGATTTCCGCCAGATCTGCCGGTAACGGCCGCGATGTTGACGCCACGTCTCAAGAAGGTGGGCAAAGCTATTCGACCAGGTGACAAAGAGGTGCAGTCCAATCCTCGGGCGAGAAGTGCAGTGCTTCGGGTCGCGGAGACTTTGCATGCATAGACGCATCGCGGTTCTCGTGATTGCAGTGATGGTCTCGGCGCTTGCTGTGGTTTATTTGCGTCAGCGTAACCGTATGGATTTCGTCGAGCTCCAGGCGCTGCAAAATGAGCGTGACAATCTGAACATCGAGCGCGGCAAGTTGCTGCTCGAAGAGGGGACATGGTCAGAACATCGGCGGATTGAGGCGCTTGCTCAAACCCGACTCGGAATGGCCATGCCAACGCCAAAACAGGTAGTCATCGTTTATCTCAATGGAGGCAACCATTGAGCCGATCGCCGAATAACCGACATCGCTGGTCCCGCTACCAGGTGGTATTGGCCTTTATGTTTTTTGGCTTCGTTCTGGTGGCGACGCGCGCCTTCTATCTGCAGGTGATCGATGCCAACTACCTGCAGGAGCAGGGGGACGCACGTCATCTGCGCATCGTCGAGGACGATTCCCATCGCGGCATGATTTTGGACCGCAACGGCGAGCCACTTGCGATCAGCACTCCAGTGGATTCCGTCTGGGCGGTTCCGGATGACTTGGCATCTGCCCGAGCCAGCTGGCCGGCGCTCGCTAGGTTACTTGGGATACCACCATCCGACCTTGCGCGCGACGTCAGGCGTCAGGCCGGTCATGATTTCATGTACATCAAGCGCGAAATTGCCCCTGAAACCGCTAAGGCAGTTATGGCGCTCGGAATACCTGGAGTTGCGCTGCAGCGCGAGTACCGCCGTTACTACCCAGCGGGACCGGTCGCAGCCCACGTGGTCGGATTCACAAACGTCGACGATGAGGGTCAGGAGGGAATCGAACTTGCGTACAACAGCTGGTTGCGTGCGATACCGGGCAAAAAACGTGTGCTCAAGGATCGTTACGGGAATATAGTCGAAAACGTTGAAAGCATATCGCTGCCGGTACCTGGCAGGAACCTCACCATAAGCATCGATCGGCGAATTCAGTATCTTGCTTATCGGGCGCTCAAAGGTGCGATTGCTTTACATCATGCACGGGCGGCCAGCGCTATAGTGCTTGACGCGCGTACAGGAGAAGTTTTGGCGCTTGTCAACGAACCGAGCTTCAATCCGAACAATCGCAGCCACCTACAAAGCAGGATTTATCGCGACCGGGCGGTAACAGATGTGTTCGAACCCGGTTCGACGCTCAAACCGTTCACGATTGCCACGGCCCTGGAAACGGGAAGGTATCTGCCGACGACGGTAATAGATACCACGCCGGGCAGTATCGAAATAGGCCACAATATCATCCGCGATGAGCGCAATTACGGACTGCTTACGGTCGCACAGGTAATCGAGAAATCAAGCAACGTCGGAGCAACCAAGATAGCGTTGTCGCTCAACCGCGACTCGATGTGGGACATGTTTCGTCGAGTCGGATTCGGTGTGCCCACTGGAGTGGGGCTGCCGGGCGAGGCATCCGGATTCGTCAATCCGCCCAATCGGTGGGTACCGGTAGAACAGGCAACGATGTCGTTCGGTTACGGTATTTCAGTTACCCCGATACAGCTGGCGCAAGCCTATGGCGGTTTGGCCAACAACGGACTGATGATGCCGGTCACTCTTCTGCGGCGCGACCAGCCGGTTGCCGGCCGGCGTATCATGCCAGCGACCGTTGCTCATGAAATACGCTCGATGCTTGAGCTCGCAGTCAGTAGCGACGGCACCGGTAAGGCTGCAGATGTCGTCAACTATCAAGTTGCCGGCAAGACGGGAACTACCCACAAGCTCGGCCCTAACGGTTACGAGCCGAACGACTATATCGCTTCGTTCGCAGGATTCGTACCAGCGAGCAACCCGCGCCTAGTGATGGTCATCATGGTCAACGATCCTACTGGCGGCGCTTATTATGGCGGCCAGATTGCCGCACCCGTTTTCAGCAAAGTCATGACCGGAGCAATGCGGTTGCTGAATATCCCGCCGGACGATCTTCCGCGTCCTCAGCACTGGATGGCTCAGGCACCGGCTTCTCGCGCCGCCGCGAATCAACTCATGACCCAGGGGTCGCGCGCTTCTCGCACCGGAGAAGGGACATGATGAGCGGCATGCGCCTAAGTCAATTGCTCGATGGTCTAACTGATCAGCCGCTTGTCATGGATCCGGAAATTCTTGGTATTGCTATCGACAGTCGAAACGTTGAGCCTGGATGGCTGTTCATGGCAGCACCCGGAGTGCACGGGGATGGTCGCGACTATATCGGTGGCGCCGTCGCCCGCGGCGCTGTCGCGGTCGCCTTCGAGCCCGGAGAATCTTCAACCTCCCAATCAAGTTTTGAGCCAGGCACAATTGCGATCCCGTCGGTGCCGGTGTCCGGTCTCAGGCACCGCATCGGAACTATAGCCGACCGTTTTTTCGGGATGCCTTCGCGGCAGTTGTTTGTAATCGGCGTGACTGGCACGAACGGCAAGACAACCTGCACTCATCTGCTGGCCCAAGTCCTTGATGAACCTGAGCGGCGTTGTGGGCTGATCGGCACACTCGGGGCCGGTTTGGCGGGCGCACTTGATCCGGCAAGCCACACAACGCCGGATCCGGTCAGCGTGCATCGATTGTTAGCCGGGTTCGTTGCAAATGGGGCGGCTTCCGCGTGTATGGAAGTTTCGTCACACGCGCTGGAGCAGGGTCGCGTTGAAGGTGTTGCTTTCGATATCGCAGTTTTCACCAATCTCACGCGCGATCACCTCGACTATCACGGCACGATGGAAGCCTACGCCGAAAGCAAGTCACGCCTTTTCGCATTTCAGAGCCTGCGAGCGGCAGTTATCAATCAGGATGATGAGCTGGGTCGTGCCTTGGTAGCCAAGATTCCAAAGCGAATCAAAGTCACAACCTTTGGACTTGAGCAAGCGGACGTCAGGGCGACCTCTGTTGAACCTATGGCAGATGGATTGGCTTTGGTTGTGGAGACGCCGGCTGGTGTCACCACTCTACGCAGTCCGCTGCTAGGGCGTTTCAATGCGATGAATTTGCTCGCGGTACTTGCGGTACTTCTAGTTGCAGGCATGCCTTTGCCTGTCGCTGTGGCAAGACTGTCGCTTGCGCGACCGGTTGCGGGCCGGATGGAACGTTTTGGAGGCGGCGCGGCGCCGCTGGTTGTTGTCGACTATGCGCATACGCCGGATGCACTGGAAAAGGCCCTGTCGGCTCTGCGCGAGCACACGCAGGGTCGATTGTGGTGCGTCTTCGGTTGCGGTGGCGATCGCGATCGCGGCAAACGGCCGCAGATGGGTAGGCTAGCCGAAGAATTGGCGGATGTCGTGATACTTACCGACGACAATCCAAGACATGAAGCGCCGGATGGGATCATCACCGAGATAGTGGGCGGTATGCACAGCACTCCGACCATTGTGCGTGATCGGGCACAAGCGATCAGATTGGCGATTCGCGAAGCCCAGATTGGGGACAGCATTCTTGTTGCCGGTAAGGGACATGAAGACTATCAGCAGGTAAAGGACCAACGGTTGTCCTTCAGTGATCGCCAGGTAGTGATGGAAATACTGGGAGACGCCGCATGATGACCCTAAGTGCGGCCGCGCGCATTTTGCAGGGAAGTCTGGCCGGTCGTGACGCAGAATTCCTAGGCGTGAGCAGCGACACGCGCAAGCTCGCGCGCGGGGATCTGTTTGTCGCGCTGATCGGACCAAGTTTCGACGGCCATAATTTCCTTGGCGAAGCATTACGGGCGGGAGCGGCCGGCGCCTTGGTCAGCCGCCGGACTGATACGCCGCTGCCAGCGGTGGTGGTGTCAGATACGCGGCTCGCACTCGGTGCTTTGGCCGCGCATTGGCGCGGGCTGTTCTCACTACCGCTCATCGCAGTGACTGGAAGCAACGGGAAAACCACGGTCAAAGGCATGTTGGCCTCCATTATGAGCGAGACCGGATCGGGTATCGCAACCCAGGGAAATCTGAACAACGACATCGGTGCGCCTTTGACTTTGCTACGCCTGCGCGAAGGCGATAAATACGCCGTCGTAGAAATGGGGATGAATCACCCCGGTGAGATCGATTATCTGACTCACCTGGCGCGACCAACCATTGCGCTGATCACTAATGCAGCCGAGGCGCACCTGGCCGGGCTAGGAAGTGTCGAGGCGGTTGCCCGCGCGAAGGGCGAGATTTTTGCCGGACTGGATGAGAACGGCGTTGCAGTCATCAATGCCGACGACCGTTATGCCGCGTACTGGCGCAGCCTTGTCGGTAACAGACGACAGATCAGTTTCGGATTGCGGTCAGCAGCGGATGTCGGCGCTGATTACAGGCTGGATGCCACCGGCAGCGCCCTGCGGTTGAAAACTTCACAAGGTGAGACGGATGTACGCCTGACTGTGCTCGGCCGACACAACGTCATGAACGCCCTGGCCGCAGTCGCCGCGTCTATGGCGGCGGGCGCTACGCTGAGCCACGTAAAGAAAGGATTGGAAAAGTTGCAACCCACCGCCGGTAGACTCGAACTGAAAGCCGGCATGAACGACGCTAGCATCCTGGACGACACATACAACGCCAACCCGGCATCGCTAGCTGCGGGGATGGAAGTTTTGAAGGACTTCGAGCGCGAGCGTGTACTGGTGATCGGGGACATGGCCGAATTAGGCGATGCGGCACCCGAAGTACATCGGCGTATGGGTGAACTCGCGCGGAAGATGGGCATAAATCGGTTGTTCGCTATAGGCGAGTTAACACGCATGACGGTCCAGGGTTTTGGTGCTGGCGCAGTTCACGTCGATAGCCACGACTCTCTGGTGGACGCTCTTCGAAGAGTAATGCACAGCAATATGGTTATTTTGGTGAAGGGTTCTCGCGTTATGCATATGGAACAGGTGGTGCGGGGAATTTCACGCGGTGGCACCACGGCAAACGACCAGCAAACTGACAGACAAACTGGCGCAGCCGGCATGGTCGGCGGGAGGGGCAGCTAAGTGTTGGTCTTTCTATTCGAGTGGCTAGCGCACGACATTTCCTTTTTCAATGTCTTTCGCTATCTCACGCTGCGCGGCATCTTTGGTGTTCTCACCGCGCTGGCGATTTCCTTCATTGTTGGCCCCGCGATGATCCGCAGGCTCAGCAAGTACCAGATCGGGCAGACAGTGCGCCAGGATGGGCCGCAGAGCCATCTTACCAAGGCCGGCACGCCTACGATGGGTGGGGCGCTTATATTGGTTGCAGTTTTTGTTACCACTCTCCTATGGGCGGATCTGCGTAATCGTTTTGTATGGGTGGTGCTTTTTACCACCTTTGCCTTCGGCGCGATCGGTTGGGTTGATGATTACAAGAAGCTCATCAACAAGGATCCACGTGGAATCGGCGCTAAGGCCAAGTATTTCTGGCAGTCTGTCGCGGGCCTCAGTGCTGCATTCTTCCTTTACTATACAGCTCGATCCCCGGTCGAGATCGAGTTGATTGTCCCCATCTTCAAGCATGTGGCAATTGGCATGGGTCCTTGGTTCATCCTCTTGACCTACTTGGTGATCGTCGGTTCGAGCAATGCCGTTAATCTCACCGACGGCCTGGATGGCTTGGCAATCATGCCGACCGTGATGGTCGCCGGCGCACTGGGCATTTTCGCCTATGTCACTGGCCACTATAAATTCTCGGAATATCTGGGCATTCCCTACATTGCTGGCGCCGGCGAAGTGCTGGTGTTTTGTTCGGCACTGGTTGGTGCCGGACTCGGGTTTCTATGGTTCAACACCTACCCGGCAATGGTATTTATGGGTGACGTTGGTGCGCTCGGCCTGGGCGCGGCCCTAGGGGTTATTGCCGTGGTGGTGCACCAAGAAATTGTTCTTTTCATCATGGGCGGAGTTTTCGTCATGGAAACAGTTTCCGTGATGCTGCAGGTCGCGTCGTTCAAGCTGACGGGACGTCGAATTTTTCGCATGGCGCCGCTGCACCATCACTTCGAGTTGAAAGGCTGGCCGGAGCCTCGCGTTATTGTCCGGTTCTGGATCATCACTCTTATTCTGGTGCTGATCGGTCTTGCAACATTGAAGATACGCTGAAAATGTGGGCTGCAACTATGAAACAACTGCAACCTGAAGCAGTACTGGTAGTGGGGCTCGGCACTACCGGTCTTTCTTGCGTTCGCTATCTGCATGAGCGCGGACACCGCATCACAGTGGCAGACAACCGGCCGGTGCCGCCCATGCTAGACGCTGTGCGCGAACAGTTTCCGGACGTAGCGGTGCATACCGGGCCATGGGATGCGCGCCTCTTTCGCGAAGCCGATCTGCTTGTGGTCAGCCCCGGGCTGTCTTTGCGCGAGCCGGTGATCGCTGAGGCAATCGCATCTGGAGCGCCGGCAATCGGCGATATAGAGCTTTTTGCCCGAGCGGCGACCGCACCCGTGATCGCCATTACCGGTGCCAACGGAAAAAGCACTGTCACGTCGCTTGTCGGCGAGATGTGCCGCGAGGCGGGATTAGACGTCGCCGTGGGAGGCAACATCGGCATTCCCGCCCTCGACTTACTACGGCAGCCGGAGCCGAGTGTTTATGTCTTGGAGCTTTCCAGTTTTCAGCTGGAAACCACCTCTAGTTTGAATGCGCGCGCGGCAACGGTACTGAACATTACCCCCGATCATATGGATCGTTACCGCGACCTGGCGGAATATGCCGCGGCCAAGGAGCGTATTTTCCGTGGCGACGGTCTCATGGTGCTCAACAGGGACGACCCACGAGTAACTGCTATGAGGCAGACTGGAAGGCGTACGGTGCATTTCGGTCTGCAAGCGCCGCGCGATGACTCCGATTATGGATTGTTACGCAGGGGGCAGGAGGAGTGGCTGGCGCGCGGCGTGCATGCCTTTATGGCATGCACGGAGATTCGGCTCGCTGGCCGCCACAATCTTGCCAACGTACTTGCGGCCGCGGCATTGGCGCAGGCGGTTGAGGTTCCGTTTGACGCAATAAGACGCGCCCTCGCAAGGTTTACTGGCCTGCATCATCGCACTGAAGTGGTTGCGGATCATGCAGGTGTGCTGTGGATTAATGATTCCAAGGGAACCAACGTTGGCGCAACTGTAGCTGCGCTTAATGGAATGGACCGACCAGTAATTCTTATTGCCGGTGGGGATGGTAAAGGTGCGGATTTCTCCGAGCTGCGTGACGCAGTCAAAAGTCATGTCCGCGCCATCGTGTTGATCGGACGCGACGCACCCCTCTTGCAAGCGGCCCTCGGCGATCTTGCGCATTGCGTACGCAGCGCCGACATGAAATCAGCAGTGCATGAAGCCGCACGATTGGCTCGATCTGGAGATGTGGTTTTGCTTTCGCCAGCATGTGCAAGCTTGGATATGTATCGCAACTATGAGCATCGAGGCCAGGTTTTTCGCGACGCGGTAATAGGGGTGATCGCATGATTGCGGCTGGAAAAATGAATTGTATGCGCATTGTGCGCCCATCGACTGGAGGTTTGCCGTGAGCGCAGTTCCTGCACATAACCGGAGCGCGCGAATTGCCGGACACAGCCAGCCACGACAGGATCCGTGGTTGCTTGGTAGTCTCGGCATACTGCTGGCGATCGGAATAGTCATGGTTTATTCCGCATCCATACCCACTGCGGAGCGACTCGCTGGCGACAGTTATTATTACCTCCTGCGTCATCTGTTCAGCATTGCTCTCGGTCTCGTCGCTGCAGCGGTAATCTTGCGAACGCGGATCAGGCTTTGGGAGAAGGCTGGACCCTATCTGCTGCTGCTGGGGATCTGCCTTCTGGTCGTGGTGCTCATTCCGGGAATCGGATCCTACGTCAATGGTAGTTCGCGCTGGTTGCATCTTGGGATATTTAAGCTGCAACCATCGGAGCTGGTGAAGCTCTTTATGATCATCTACGTCGCCGGCTATTTGGTTCGCAAACAGGAAGAATTGCTTTTTTTCACCCAGGGCATCCTGATGGTTAGCATCGTGATGGCCGTGATCGGAATGCTTCTGTTGCAGGAGCCTGATCTTGGTGCGGTCGTCGTGATATGCGTCACGGTCTTTGCCATGCTTTTCCTCGGTGGTGTGCGCTTCTGGCATTTCATGGCGGTGGTCGGGGCCGGAGTCGGCGGAATGATATTGTTGACGGTCTATTCGCCGTATCGCATGGCGCGCGTTACCGGCTTTCTCGATCCCTGGGCTGATCCCTTCAACAAAGGGTTCCAGCTTACCCAAGCGCTCATTGCCTTCGGACGTGGCGGGCTGTTCGGCGTCGGCCTTGGAGGCAGCATCCAGAAACTTTTTTACCTGCCAGCTGCGCACACCGATTTTCTGTTGGCGGTCCTTGCCGAGGAGCTCGGATTAATCGGTGTCGTAATAGTCATCGCGCTGTTTGCAATTGTCGTATGGCGCGCATTCGTAATCTCGCGCATTGCGGAGCAACGCGGTCAGATATACGCAGCTCGCCTGGCTCAGGGTATCGGCCTGCTGATTGGCATCCAGGCAATGATCAATATGGGCGTGAACATGGGCATGTTGCCAACCAAGGGGCTCACCCTGCCGTTTGTGAGCTACGGCGGCAGCAGCATGATCGTAAGCTGCATGGCCGCCGGCCTGCTGCTTCTAATTGATCGTGAAACTCGCCAGCATAGGGTAGGGAAGGCATGACGAGGGTACTCATCATCGCAGGCGGCACCGGGGGCCATGTCTACCCGGCTCTTGCCGTCGCCCGGGAATTGCGCAATCGCGACGTGGATGTGGTGTGGGTAGGAACGCGCTCTGGGCTTGAGGCGCGAGTCGTACCGGCAGCCGGATTCCAGATGGAGTGGATCAGGATACGCGGATTGCGCCGCAAAGGATGGGTATCGTGGTTGTTGCTGCCGTTGCGACTGGCATTTGCCATGTTCCAGTCGTGGCGCATCATGCGCCGCCGCCGTCCCGATGCGGTACTCGCAATGGGGGGGTTCGTGGCCGCGCCTGGTGCAATAGTGGCACGCATGCTGCGAAGACCATTACTGATCCACGAACAAAACGCCGTTGCAGGATTGACGAATCGCTGGCTTGCGTACATCGCCGACTCCGTGCTGTGTGGCTTTCCGGAGGCGTTCGGTACCTTGCCCGGTGCGCGTCATGTCGGTAATCCGGTGCGCGGCGATATTCTGGCATTGCCATCGCCTGCAGAACGACTGGCCGGCCGAAAGGGGGCATTGCGCCTTCTCGTGATCGGGGGTAGTCAGGGCGCCCGCGTATTCAATCAAGTCGTGCCGGAAGCAGTCGGGAGAGTCTCGATGCAGACCTCTCTTGAAATATTGCATCAGACGGGGCGCGCAGATCGCGAGCGAACGGAACGTGCCTACCGCAAAGTGACCGAGCACGCGCAGGTAACCGCGTTCATCGAAGATATGGCGCAGGCCTATGCCTGGGCCGATGTGCTTATCTGCCGGGCCGGTGCCATGACCATATCGGAAATCGCGGCTGTTGGAATTGCGGCAATTCTTGTCCCCTATCCGCATGCCGTCGATGATCATCAAACTGCCAATGCAAGATTTCTCTCCGAACGCGACGCCGCTATCCTCGTCACACAGGAAGAATTCAGCCCCGTGCGCATCGCCGATTTGCTTTTCGGCTTTGCCGAAAACCGCGAATTGCTGCTAAAGATGGCAAGCAATGCGCGCGCCTGCGCGGTACCCGATGCAAGCGACACGGTTGCGACGCTGTGCGTGGAGGCGACCTATGCGTAACTGGGTTAAGCGCATCCACTTTGTGGGCATCGGGGGCGCAGGCATGAGCGGCATCGCCGAAGTGCTTCATAACCTGAAGTTTCAGGTTTCCGGTTCCGACACTCAGCAGAGTGGAAACACGCGGCGTCTGATTGATCTCGGAATGAGCGTCCAGATCGGCCACGACGCCAAACTTGTCCGCGGCGCGGACGTAGTCGTTGTGTCATCGGCGGTCAGTGCGCAAAACCCCGAAGTAGTGGCGGCTCATGCTGCCAAGATTCCAGTCATACCGCGTGCCGAAATGCTCGGAGAACTCATGCGTCTTCAGCACGGCATCGCCGTTGCAGGCACCCATGGCAAGACAACTACAACCAGCCTGGTTGCAAGCCTGCTCGCGCAAGGCGGTTTGGATCCCACTTTTGTCATCGGTGGACGGCTCAACAGCGCTGGCGCAAATGCACGCTTAGGATATGGCGAATATTTGGTTGCCGAGGCCGACGAAAGCGACGCTTCGTTCCTTCATCTGCAGCCCTATCTCGCCGTGGTAACCAACATCGATGCCGATCATATGGGAACCTATGGGGGAGACTTCTCGCACCTCAAACAGGCATTTATCGACTTCTTGCATAACCTTCCGTTTTACGGATTGGCAGTGCTGTGCATAGATGATCCTGCGGTTCGCGAGATTATTCCCAAGGTGCATAAGCCCATCCGCACGTACGGTACCAGTGAAGATGCCGATGTGCGTGCCAGCGACATCGTGCAGCAGGGAATGCAAATGCACTTTTCGGTGTCCATGCCGAATATAACGGGAAGCATACGCGCCGTCCTTAATCAACCCGGTCGGCACAACGTGCTGAATGCCCTCGCGGCCATAGTTGTGGCCCACGAGCTGCATGTGTCGCAAAAAGCGATTCTTGATGGCTTGGCAGGTTTCGCCGGCATTGGCAGGCGTTTTCAGATAAACGGAGTCGTACCGTTTCGCGGTGGTGATGTGATGCTGGTGGATGATTACGGCCATCATCCAAGTGAACTCGCGGCGACGATCGCGGCGGCACGCTCCGGCTGGCCGCAGCGTCGGCTGGTGGTGGCGTTTCAGCCACATCGTTTTACGCGCACGCGCGACCTGTTCGATGACTTCTGTAACGTGCTTAGCGGACTCGAGCCGGTGGTGATAACAGAGGTTTATGCCGCCGGCGAGACACCGATTGCTGGAGCCGACGGACGTGCCTTGTGCCGGGCGATACGCACGCGCGGCGGTAATCCAATCTTTCTGGAAAAAGTCGATGCGCTGGCTGATGTTCTTAAGGACATCCTATTGCCAGGGGATCTGTTGCTGACCCTGGGAGCGGGCAACATCGGCCAGATCGCAGGCAGTCTGCCGAAGGCATTGGAGGCCGCCACATGATGACTCAGGCGCCTTCAAGTAACGGTTTGCGCGGCACGCTACGGCTCGGCGAGCCGTTGTCTCGGCATACCAGCTGGCGCGTAGGTGGCCCAGCCGACCGCTACTATGAGCCGGCGGATCTCGATGACCTGATCCGATTTATGCGAACGCTTCCCGAAAATGAACCGGTCTATTGGATCGGGCTCGGCAGCAACTTGCTGGTGCGTGACGGTGGAGTGCGCGGAACGGTGCTGTGCGCGACAGGCCGGCTGAACGAATTGGGTTTAATCGGCGCCGGTCGCATACGTGCCGAGGCTGGCGTTGCCTGTGCCAAGCTCGCGCGTTTCTGCGTGCGGCAGAATCTGCAGGGCGCAGAATTCCTCGCCGGAATTCCGGGGACTGTTGGCGGCGCCCTGGCGATGAACGCGGGGGCATTCGGGGGCGAGACCTGGCGAATCGTCGCGGCCGTCGAAACTGTGGAGCGTAACGGGCAGCTGCGCACTCGCACACCGCAGGATTACGCAATTGGCTACCGCAGCGTGCGCGGTCCGGAGAACGAATGGTTTGTCGCCGGTCACTTTGAGCTGGTCTCGGGCGAGGCGACCAAGGGCAAATCCCTGATCAAGTCGTTGCTGGCGAAACGCGGCGCCAGTCAACCGACGCAACTCCCGAACGCAGGATCGGTGTTTCGCAATCCCCCAGGGGATTATGCGGCGCGCCTGATCGAAGCATCTGGCCTCAAGGGGCTGTGCGAAGGTAACGCCTGTGTGTCGGAGCTGCATGCAAATTTCATAATTAATCGTGGCAATGCCACTGCGGACGAAATAGAACGTCTCATTGCAATCGTGCAGTCGAGAGTTCTGGCCGCGCAGAACGTAAAACTGGAGCCGGAAGTGCGTGTGATTGGAGAGCGTTTGTGAGCATGACAAATATATGCGGACATAGCAGGTGCGCTGCGCTGTGGTGTGCCGAGGTGCACCTTGTTGCGCGCTGAGACTAATGATCCAACTGCGTCCTGGACGGCCGGCTTATCGCTGCGCGGAGTGTTGCTTGCCGTCGCGTCACTGACTCTTTTTATCTTGACCCTGTTCGCTGTCGACTATCTCTTGCGGCCGGATACCTTGCCGGTGCGCAACGTAAGTTTTGAGGGCACATTCATTCACGTGCGGAAAGAGGATCTCGCTCGCGCGGTGGCGCCGGTAGTCAGCGGCAACTTCTTGCTTTTGAATTTGGACGCCGTAAAGGCGCGTGCTGAGTCGGTGCCCTGGGTCTACCAGGTATCAGTTCGTCGCGAATGGCCAGATGACGTGCGCATTCGTTTTACTGAGCAAGCGCTGGTGGCGCAATGGGGTGGCGGTCAATGGGTGAATACGGCCGGAGATCTTGTGAATCTGCAGGGGCAAACTGGCCCGTCCGGCCTTCCAATACTTGACGGTCCAGACGGCACGCAGGCGGAAGTATTTGACCATTACAAGCAGCTGAGCGCAATTCTGGCGCCGGCGCAGCTTCCGATTGCAAGCCTAACGCTTACGCCATGGCATACATGGCAAATTGTTGTAGATCACAATCTGCTACTTGTTCTCGGGCACGGGCAGCCGGAACCAAATGTTGCCCGTTTCGTGCAGGTGTATACCCAGATGCTGTCCGGTGACCGTGACAAAATGCGCAGGGTTGATCTGCGCTATAGCAATGGTTTCGCAATTCAGTGGTTGGACGGAAACGGTGCACCTGCGCCTTCCGGCACAGAGGGCTGAGACATGTCGAAGAAGGGTGACGAAAATCTGATCGTGGGTCTCGATATCGGTACCTCCAAGGTGCTGGCCATCGTTGGGGAAGTGTCTCCGACGGGCGAAGTGGAAATAATCGGCGTTGGCCACCACCCTTCGCGCGGGATGAAAAAGGGTGTGGTGGTGAACATTGAGTCGACTGTGCAATCAATTCAGCGTGCGATCGAAGAAGCCGAGTTGATGGCCGGCTGCCAGATCCACTCCGTTTTTGCGGGAATCGCTGGCAGTCACATCAACAGCTTCAACTCGCATGGCATTGTTGCCATCAAGGATAAGGAGGTTGGTTTCGGAGACGTGGACCGCGTGATCGAGGCCGCGCGCGCTCTAGCCATACCGGCGGACCAGAAGGTTATCCACATTCTTCCCCAGGAGTTCATTATCGACAAGCAGGAGGGGGTACGTGAACCGGTGGGCATGTGCGGGGTTCGTCTGGAAGCCAAAGTGCACATTGTCACCGGCGCCGTGAGTGCTGCCCAGAACATCATAAAATGCGTGCGTCGCTGCGGCCTGGAAGTGGACGACATCATTTTGGAGCAGCTCGCATCAAGTACATCGGTTCTGACTGAAGACGAGAAGGAACTGGGCGTTTGCCTTGTTGATATCGGCGGAGGAACAACCGACATCTCGGTCTTCACCGAAGGCGCGATCCGCCACACCGCGGTGATTCCAATCGCCGGCGACCAGGTGACGAATGATATTGCCGTCGCGCTGCGCACACCGACGCAACATGCCGAAGAGATCAAGAAGAAATATGGCTGCGCACTTACTCAGCTTGCCAAGTCGGATGAGACCATCGAAGTCCCAAGCGTTGGCGATCGTCCACCTCGCAAGCTTGCGCGCCAAACGCTTGCCGAGGTGATTGAACCGCGGATCGAAGAACTCTATGGACTCGTGCTGGCGGATCTGCGGCGCAGCGGTTTTGAGGATGTCATCGGTTCCGGAATCGTTTTGACCGGCGGCAGCGCGAAGATGGAAGGCATGATTGATCTTGCAGAGGAAGTGTTTCACATGCCGGTGCGGCTGGGTATACCGCAGTACGTCGGCGGGTTGAGTGGTGTGGTGCATAACCCGATTTATGCCACAGGCGTCGGCTTGGTGCTGTTCGGAGCCAAGAGTCGCAATGGCAAGCAGTTTGACCTGCATCGCAGGCAAGGACAACCCAGCATCAAGGGCGTGTTTCAGAAAATGAAGGGTTGGTTTCAAGGAAACTTTTGAGGATGGAGTCTTTGGGCGAAACGTGTCGATCTAATTTCGCATTTTGGCACAGGAGAAAATGCAATGTTTGAACTCATGGATACCTACGGCGAACAGGCCGTAATCAAAGTAATTGGGGTCGGCGGCGGAGGCGGCAACGCGGTCGATCATATGGTTGCCGCCAACATCGAGGGCGTCGAATTCATTGTCGCCAATACGGATGCACAGGCGCTTAAGAAATCGGGCGCGCGTACCATCCTTCAACTCGGGACCAACCTTACCAAGGGGCTTGGCGCGGGCGCTGATCCGGCGATCGGCCGACAAGCCGCAGTTGAAGACCGGGAGCGCATCGCCGAGGTACTAAGCGGTGCCGACATGGTCTTCATCACCGCCGGCATGGGTGGTGGCACTGGCACCGGCGCCGCCCCGGTTGTGGCGCAAGTCGCGCGTGACCTGAATATCTTGACAGTGGCGGTCATCACTAAGCCATTCCCGTTCGAAGGCAAGAAGCGCATGGCCGTGGCTGATCAGGGTATTAAGGAACTGGGAGAATTCGTCGATTCTGTAATTACCATTCCCAACGACAAACTACTGTCGGTCGTGGGGAAAGGCGCGAGCCTGCTGGACGCCTTCGGCAAGGCCAATGAGGTGCTGCAGGGCGCGGTTCAGGGTATTGCGGAGCTGATTACCCGTCCCGGCCTCATTAACGTCGATTTCGCCGATGTTCGCACCGTCATGTCGGAGATGGGTCAAGCCATGATGGGATCGGCTACTGCTCGCGGTGAGCAAAGGGCGAGTGAGGCAGCCCATGCGGCGGTGTCGAGTCCTTTATTAGAGGACATCAATATTTCCGGTGCCCGCGGCATCCTTGTCAATGTCACTGCCGGCCAAGATCTGTCGATTGGGGAGTTTGAGGAGGTCGGCAATATCGTCAAGGAGTTTGCCGCCGAAGATGCCACAGTCGTTATTGGCACCGTCATTGATTCAGCCATGCAAAACGAGATCCGGGTTACGGTTGTCGCGACTGGGCTTGGGCTGGGTCAGAAGCGCAATCAGCCCTACAAAGTGATCAAAACCGGAACCGGAACAACGGATTACGATCAGCTCGACACACCTACCGTGATTCGCAATCGGCGCATGGTGGAGCCCAAGGTTCCAGCGGATGCGGGGATGGAATATCTCGATATTCCGGCGTTTCTGAGGAAACAGGCAGATTAGAATATATCTGCTATATTTTTTCGAAATCGGGCCGTATTTTAGGACTGGTGATTCAGTGCGACAGTCCGTTTATCGGCGCTGAAGTGCCGAATAGTGCTGATTAGGCATGGAAAAACTGGACTTTCGTGAGTATTTACCTTTAAATTGTCATGTAAGGGCGGAAAATTCTTGCCGGGTCCGAGCAAGGGGTAGCTGGCCGTTCGGCGGTTCTTACAAGTAATTAATCGACAGAACACCACTGTGCGAGAAAGTCGCAAAGCTTTCTTGTATCTTCAGTGGGCAGAGAAGGCAGGCGGCCGACAAGGAAATGATAAAGCAGCGTACTCTGAAGAATGTGATCCGCGCCACCGGCGTAGGACTTCATACCGGCGACAAAGTCTACCTGACATTGAGGCCAGCACCGGTCGAAACGGGCATCATCTTTCGCAGAACTGATTTGCCCCAGCCGGTCGAGGTAAAAGCCCACCCCGAGAACGTCAGTGATACTCGTCTTTCCACCACACTGGAAAATAACGGGGTCAAGATTTCCACAGTCGAGCACCTGATGTCGGCATTTGCCGGCTTGGGTATTGATAACGCTTACGTCGATGTTACGGCTGCCGAGGTCCCCATTATGGATGGCAGTGCCGGACCATTTGTATTCCTGATTCAGTCTGCAGGAATTGAAGAGCAACCCGCACCCAAGCGGTTCATGCGCATTAAGAAGACGATCCGCATAGAGGACGGCGACAAGTGGGTATGTTTCGAGCCTTGGGATGGGTTTAAGGTATCTTTCTCTATCGATTTCGATCACCCCACGTTCCGCAACTCGACGCAGGTGGCGAGTGTCGATTTTTCGACGACGTCCTTCGTCAAGGAAGTAAGTCGAGCCCGCACCTTCGGTTTTATGCGGGACCTGGAAGCGCTTCGGCAGGCCGGACTAGCGCGCGGAGGCGGGCTGGATAACGCGATCGTCATGGACAGCTATCGGATCCTTAATGACGATGGTCTACGTTACGAAGATGAATTCGTCAAACACAAGGTGCTCGACGCCATTGGGGACCTGTATCTGTTGGGCCACCCCTTGGTTGGTGCGTTCAGCGCCTACAAGTCCGGTCATGCGCTCAACAATCGCCTTCTGCGCGCGTTGATGGCGGACCAGGAAGCCTGGGAGCTCGTTACCTACGCCGAAACGGACAGGGCAGCCATTTCCTTCATGCGAACGGCACCGGCGACCTGATTTCAGGCGTTCGGCACTTAGCCGAAGCAAATAAAACAACCTTCCCAAAAAGACAACAAGAGCTCATATGAACGTAATCTTCGTACCAAAAAGCGTCGGCAAGGGGCGGCACATCAGCCTGAGCCAGGGGCAGACGCTTTTAGTGGCGTTCATTCTCTTGCTTGCCCTTCCGGTTCTTATAGGTAGCGTCACATTCCAGATCGATTCCATGCTCAATGGCGGTGTCGGTGGCGACTCCGCGTACTTGGAACAGCAGGCCAAGGAGCTTGCGAGGCAGCGCCGTGAGATTGATGACGCGCGCCGCGACGCGCAGGTGCATCTGGATGCACTGGCGCAACGCTTGGGACACATGCAGGCCCAGTTGATGCGGCTCGACGCGCTTGGCCAGCGCCTTACGAGCATGGCCGGCCTCGACAAGCACGAATTCGATTTTTCCGCCGATCCGCCAATGGGCGGGCCTGAGACAGATGTGTCGCCGACCAGCCTCTCGGTACCTGATTTCATGAGATCGTTGGACGAGCTGTCGGACCAGCTGGATAAGAAAGGCCAGAGGCTTAGTGCCCTGGAAAGTGTGATGATGGACCGACAGTTACAGGCGGCAGTTTCGCCCGTAGGCTGGCCTACAAAGGGAGGGTGGGAATCCTCGGGCTTCGGATGGCGTACCGATCCCTTTAATGGTCACCAGGAGTTTCATGAAGGTATCGATATCGCGGCCCGCATGGGTTCGCCGATCTACGCCATGGCAGACGGCATAGTCACCTATGCAGGTTTAAATGGCGGCTATGGGAATATGGTCCAAATCAACCATGGTAACGGCCTGTCTACGCGCTATGGGCATGCAAGCAAGATACTCGTCAAGGTCGGTGACCGGGTGCATAAGGGCCAGGAAATCGCAGAAGTTGGTTCAACCGGGAGATCTACCGGTCCTCACGTGCATTTCGAGGTGCTTAAGGACGGGCACGAGATCGATCCCAGCCCGTATCTGCATCTGGGCTCCTCGTCCTGAAAATCCGGCGCAGGGCCCCCAAGTTTTGTCCTAATTACTGCGGCTGCCATTACTGATATTTAAGTCTCGGCAGTTTTCCTCCATAATCCGGCCTTCTTGATCTGCCCCTTGGCGCATTTTGGACGCAATTGATGGTTGTAAGCACGCTCAATAAGATTTTCGGAAGCCGAAACAGTCGTCTTATCAAGCAGATGATGCGGGACGTGGCACGCATCAATGCCCTTGAGACCGATATTTCCAAGTTGTCTGACGCGGCACTCGGCGCAAAAACACTAGACTTTCGCAACCGGCTGGCCCAGGGACAGCGTCTCGGTGATCTGCTGCCCGAGGCATTCGCTGTCGTGCGAGAGGCATCCAAGCGTGCGCTGGGCATGCGTCATTTCGATGTTCAGCTCATCGGCGGCATGGTCCTGCATCAGGGCAAGATTGCCGAAATGCGCACTGGCGAAGGCAAGACCCTCGTTGCCACCCTTGCGGTTTATCTTAATGCCCTTCCCGGAAAGGGAGTGCATGTGGTCACGGTGAACGATTACCTGGCGCGACGCGACGCGGAGTGGATGGGAAAGGTTTACAACTTTCTCGGCTTGACCGTGGGTGTCGTTGTTGCGGGTCAGGACGCCGCCTCCAAAAGCGCCGCCTATGCCGCCGACATCACTTATGGGACGAACAACGAATACGGCTTTGACTACCTGCGCGATAACATGGCATTCCGCGCAGACGAGCGCAGCCAGCGCGGTCTCAATTTTGCAGTGGTCGACGAAGTTGACTCTATCCTCATCGACGAAGCGCGTACGCCGCTCATTATATCCGGCCCGACGGAAGACAATACCGATCTCTATTACCGAATCAACGCGATAATACCAAAGCTCAGCCGCCAAGAAACCGAAGACGGACCAGGTGACTTCAGCGTCGATGAAAAAATGCGTCAAGTGCATCTGACGGAGGCCGGTCACGAAACCTGCGAGAAGCTGCTAGTCGCTGCCGGGCTGCTCGAGCAGGCCAGTAATTTGTACGACGTGCAGAACATTTCGCTCATGCACCACCTCAACGCCGCGTTGCGGGCACACGCCCTCTACCGGCGCGAGGTCGACTACATCATCAAGGACGGCGAGGTTGTAATCATCGACGAATTTACCGGACGTATGATGGCCGGTCGACGCTGGTCCGACGGATTGCACCAGGCAGTGGAAGCCAAGGAAGGGGTGCAAATCCAGAACGAGAATCAGACCCTCGCGTCCATCACGTTCCAGAACTATTTCCGCCTGTATAACAAGCTGTCCGGAATGACCGGCACTGCCGATACCGAAGCGTTCGAATTCCAGGAGATTTACGGGCTTGAGGTGGTGGTCATCCCCACCCACCGCCCAATGGTGCGCAAAGATTTAGGCGATCAGGTCTATCGCACAACTGAAGAAAAGCACGACGCCATCATCGCGGATATTCGTGACTGTCATAAGCGCGCGCAGCCGGTGCTCGTCGGTACGGTGTCCATCGAGAGTTCCGAGCAACTGTCCCGGCTGCTCAAGAAGGACGGCATTCGACACGAAGTCCTCAATGCCAAACAGCACGAACGAGAGGCGCAAATCGTGGCCCAGGCTGGGCGGCCTGGTGCGGTGACCATAGCGACTAATATGGCCGGTCGTGGAACGGATATCGTTCTCGGCGGCAATCTGGAACTGGAACTTACAGACGCGTCCAACGATAAGGACGCGGAAATGAAGATTCGCGAAGAGTGGCAGAAGCGGCACGATGAAGTCATCGCGACCGGTGGCCTGCATGTTGTCGGTACCGAAAGGCACGAGTCGCGTCGCGTCGATAACCAGTTGCGCGGCCGGTCCGGGCGCCAGGGTGACGCCGGATCGAGCAGGTTTTATCTGTCCCTAGAGGACAACCTGTTGCGCATCTTCGGGTCCGATCGCGTTTCAGGCCTGATGCAGAAGCTCGGAATGCAGCACGGCGAGGCAATAGAACATCCGTGGGTGTCGCGAGCAATCGAAAATGCGCAGCGCAAGGTCGAGAGCAGGAACTTCGATACCCGCAAGCAGCTTCTCGAATACGACGATGTCGCCAACGATCAGCGCAAGGTAATCTATGAGCAGCGCAATCGGTTGATGGAGATCGATGACATCTCCGGAAGCATTGCGGAGATTCGCCGCGACGTGGTCAACGAGATCATCAACTATAACGTGCCGCCGCAGAGCCTCGAAGAACAATGGAATATTGCCGAGCTCGAGGAAACGCTGGTACGAGAACTCGATCTAAAACTGCCAATCGGGCAGTGGCTTGCCGAAGACAAGACGCTGCACGAAGACAAGCTGCGCGATCGGGTCCTGGCAGAGGTGGAGCGAGTACACGCCGCCAAAACTGCATCAGTTGGCCCGGAGGTCATGCGCAATTTCGAGAAGGCAGTGATGCTGCAGGTTCTTGACGCGCAGTGGAAGGATCACCTGGCGGCAATGGACCATCTGCGGCAGGGAATACATTTGCGCGGCTACGCCCAGCAAGATCCCAAGCAGGAATACAAACGAGAGGCATTCGAGCTGTTTTCCAACATGCTTGACCGGATCAAACGCGAAGTTATAGGTTTGATCACGCGGGTTCAGATCCGCGAACCAGAAGACGTTGCCACCCTGGAAGACCAGCGCCAACGGCAACATCAGCAGCCAATGCGCTTCGAGCATCCATCAGCTCAGGCTGAAGCAGGAGCCGAGGACGAAGAAATTGCGGTAGTCCCGCAGCAACCTGTCGTCCGTTCGCAACCCAAGGTCGGTCGTAACGATCCCTGTCCCTGCGGGTCGGGCAAGAAATACAAGCAGTGTCACGGCAAATTGTCCTAGGTTCAAAACCGGTTGCGGACTGCAGCGTTTGCTGTACATTGATGGTTCTGTGAGCCCGGAAACAAGCAAATCTGCCGAATTGCAGCTTGCGAGATAACCATGGCCGTCAACCTGCCGCCACTCCCTCGACTTTACCCGGTATCTGGTATCCGCCTTGCCACCGCCATGGCCGGTATCCGCAAGAAGGACCGCCGCGACCTCGTGCTCATTGAATGCGTGCCTGGCACGCGGGCCGCGGCGGTATTCACGCGCAACCGCTTTTGCGCGGCCCCGGTGGTTCTTGCGCGAAAACACCTCGAGTTGACGTCGCCCCGCGCCCTTCTGATAAACACCGGTTACGCCAATGCCGGCACCGGTGAACCGGGCACACAGGACGCGCTCGACTGCTGCGCGGCCGTCGCCAAACACATGGGCCTCAAAGTCTCCGAAGTGTTGCCGTTTTCCACCGGCGTGATCGGCGAGCGCTTCCCGGTCGATCGCATTGTGAGCGCTGTGCCTAGTTGCATCGCCGCGCTGGATGAGTCTGCCTGGGCGGACGCCGCGAGCGGGATCATGACGACGGATACGCAGCCCAAGGGAAGCTCGCGCCGGTCAGAGATCGGTGGCGCTACCATCACGGTGACGGGAATCGCCAAAGGTGCCGGAATGATCTGTCCCAACATGGCCACCTTGCTTGGCTTTGTTGCCACTGACGCTTCGCTCGCGCCAATGGCGCTCGAAGCGCTGGTGCGTGACGCGGTACAGTTATCCTTCAATCGCATTACGGTTGACGGCGACACATCGACCAATGATGCCTGTGTGCTGCTGGCGACCGGACGTGCGGGCAACGCCATGATAGAACGGCCGGAAGGGCCGGCGTACCGCGAACTGCTGCGGCTGGTAACGGAGGTTTTTACCGAGCTAGCGCAGGCGATCGTGCGAGATGCGGAGGGTGCCACCAAGTTCATCACTGTCGAGGTCTGCGGCGGACTTGATCAGGGCGAGTGCCTGGAAGTGGCGCAAACGATTGCCAACTCGCCTTTGGTAAAGACTGCATTTTTCGCCAGCGATCCCAATTGGGGTCGTATTCTTGCGGCTATCGGGCGCGCGCGTGTGGATCAGCTCAACGTTGGCAGCGTCTCCATTTACCTCAACGAGGTCTGCATCGTGCGCGCCGGCGCGCGGGCCGCCGAGTACACAGAGGAACAGGGGCGCAAGGTGATGGCCGGCGCTGAAATCATGCTGCGGGTGGATCTCGGTTCCGGAAATGCGGCCACCAGGATTTGGACGTGCGATCTGTCGTATGACTATGTGCGTATCAATGCCGAGTACAGGACTTGAAGGTTCCGGCGTAGCGGATGCAATATCCGTGGCGGTAGGCATCGTGGTCAATGACCAAGGGAGAGTGCTAATTGCCCGCCGCCACGATACCAGTCATCAGGGTGGAAAGTGGGAATTTCCCGGTGGAAAAAAGGAGGCAGGCGAGAGCCCGCTAGACGCCTTGCGCCGCGAGCTGAACGAGGAACTGGGTATCCATGTCCAGACCGCCCAGCCGCTGATCCAAATCCGGCATAGCTATCCCGAAAAGGCGGTGCACCTTGATGTCTGGCGGGTTACCCGTTTTGCCGGAGACCCGCACGGCCGTGAGGGTCAGCCGCTCCGCTGGGTAACACTGAGTGAGCTGCACGGCGTTGAGCTCCCAGAAGCAGACCGCCCCATCCTGATGGCACTGTGGTTGCCGCGACTTTATCTGATTACCGATTCCAAACCTCTCGGACGCGGCGACTTTCTGCAGCGCCTAGAACAGGCGCTGGTCGCCGGGGCGAAATTGATACAGTTGCGTGAGCCGCAACTTTCGCCGCGAGACTATTGCGTTTTGGCGAAGCAGGTTGCCGATCTTTGCCACCAATACAGCGCCAGGTTGCTGCTCAACGCCGAACCTGAAGTGGTTGGCGAAAGTGGTGCCGACGGCATTCATCTCAATAGTCACCGCTTGGTTCTGCTGAAGGAGCGGCCGCTGTCCAGTTCTCATCTGGTAGCCGCATCCTGCCACAATGCGACGCAAATTGAGCGCGCGCGCCAGCTCGGCGCCGATTTCATTGTCCTGTCGCCTGTGCGACCGACGCCATCACATCCCGGCGCGACTCCGCTCGGCTGGGAGCGCTTCGGCGCCCTTTGTGCGACGGCCAGTATGCCGGTTTTTGCCTTGGGCGGAATGCGTGCCGAGGACACGGAACGTGCCCGCCTTGCCGGCGCTCAGGGCTTGGCAATGATCAGCGGCGTATGGGACGCAAGTGACCTGAAGTCCGTTGTCGCTCAGCTCAGCGAACAGTAAGTTGCCCCCAGGCTAGGTCGGATGTTGTTATGCCGGCGGTGATTTTGACAGGCCGAGATAGCGATTATGCAGCTGGTCTACCAGAACAGCCAACTGCTCGCGATCGCCATTGTTGGAGATCACGTCGTCAGCGTGTCGCAGGCGTTCGGCGCGCCCAACTTGAGCTGCCATGATGTGCTGGATTTGGTTTTCGCTCAGACCATTGCGTGCACGAACCCGCTCTATCTGCTGTGACTCAGAGCAGTCAACTACGAGCACCCTGTCCACCAGGTCTGCCAGATTTGCCTCAACGAGAAGGGGGATGACGATGACGCAGTACGGCGCACGCAATTGCGGAAGACGTGCTTCGATTTCCTTGCGAACAAGCGGATGAATAATGGCCTCAAGGAGGGCGCGATCGGCGGCATTGCCGAATACGCGTTCGCGCAGACGTGCTCGATCGATTTCTCCGTTGGCGTGCAGCACTTCAGTACCAAAAGTCTTGATGATCATGTCGTGCGCGATCTGGCCGCGACCGACCAAATGACGGGATATTTCGTCGGCATCAATCAACGGCACATGGTGCCCTGCGAACAGCGCCGCTACGGTGGATTTGCCGCTACCAATTCCGCCAGTAAGTCCGACGCGTAGCATGTTGCGCGCGCCTTCAGGAAGCGAAATGCGCAAGCTGCAGGTAGAAATTGGTTATGACTTGACCCCACGACAACGCAATCCAGCCGGCTACGCAAAGGAAGGGGCCAAAGGGGATCGGCAGCTGATGATCGCGACCGCGCAAGACTATGAGACCAATGCCTACGACTGCGCCCACGACCGATGCCAGCAGAATGATTAATGGCAACAGCTGCCACCCGAGCCAGGCGCCAAAAAGTGCGAACAACTTGAAGTCGCCATGACCCATGCCTTCCTTGCCAGTGAGCAGTCGAAAGCCGTGGAACACCAGCCACAGAGAAAGATAACCCGCGACGGCGCCAATCAGCGCTGATTGCAACGAAGTGAAGATCCCGAAGCTGTTGACTATTAATCCGGCCCATAACACCGGCATGGTGATGGCATCCGGCAGCAGCTGGTGATCGATATCGATGAATGCCAGCGCGACCAGTGCCCAGGACAGCGCACAAGCTGCCGCGGCGGCGGCGCCGTAACCGAAATGAATGGCGACGCTGACTGCCAGGGCGGCGGAGATAAGCTCCACTGCCGGGTAGCGTGGAGAGATGTGCCGGCCGCAATTCGAGCATTTGCCGCGCAGCAAGACATAGCTCAAGACAGGAATATTTTCCCAAGGGCGAATTGCATGCGCGCAATGCGGGCAGCTCGATCCGGGTGTAACAAGGTTAAATGCGGGGCTCTCTGCGGTTTCGGCCTGCAAGTCAAGAAGACTGCGACATTCGCGTTGCCAGCTCCGATTCAGCATTATTGGGAGCCGATGTATTACTACATTGAGAAAGCTTCCGATAATGAGGCCGAGTATGCCTAGGAAAGTGATCCAAGCCGCCGGATGACTCCGCAGGTAGAACTCTAGATACATTGAACGGATCGGCTCAGGCTCGCATCTGCCGCCGGCAGCGGCCTATACCACCGACGCGAGTTTGAAGATGGGCAGGTACATGGCTATTACGAGCGTGCCTACGATAACGCCGAGCACGGCCATGATAATGGGTTCGAGTAGGCTGCTCAGCGATTCAACCGCGTTGTCGACCTCCTCTTCGTAGAAGTCCGCCACTTTGCCGAGCATGGTGTCGAGCTCGCCTGATTCTTCGCCGATTGATACCATCTGCACCACCATGTTGGGAAACAAGCCCGTCTTTTCCATGGAAGGATGCAGCTGGCTGCCGGTGCTCACTTCCGCCTTGATATCCATTACTCCCTCGTAATACACGCGATTGCCTGCGGCACCCGCCACCGAATCAAGGCTTTCGACCAGCGGTACACCCGCCGCGAACATCGTGGCCAAGGTACGTGCGAAGCGGGCAATGGTAGCTTTCTTGACGATATCGCCGACCACCGGTGCCTTCAGTATCAGGCGATCGAGCGTGTGTTGCATTTTGATGGACCGCCTGTAGCTGTAACCGAGACCTACCACCGTGCCGATCAATACCCCGAAGATCAACCACCAGTACTGCCGGAAAACCTGGGATAGATTGACCACCATTTGGGTCAGGGCCGGTAGTGCCGCCCCAAAACCTTGGAACAGGCTCTGGAATTGCGGAATGACAAAGATCATGAGGATCGACGTGATGATGAACGCGACGACAATTACCGCCGACGGATAGAACAGCGCCGATTTGATCTTGCCCTTGATTGCTTCAACCTTTTCCTTGTAGGTGGCGACCTTGTCCAGAATCGCGTCGAGAATACCAGCCTGTTCGCCGGCGGCAACAAGATTGCAGTAGAGCGCGTCGAATTGCAGCGGATGTTTTCCCAAGGCGGTGCTGAGGTTGGTTCCCGATTCGATATCCTGCTTTATCGACATCAGCAACTCTTGCATGGACGGGTTCTCGTGACCCTTGCCGACAATATCGAACGACTGGACGATAGGAATCCCGGCCTGGAGCATCGTAGCAAACTGGCGACTAAAGATAGCCACGTCTTTCGGAGTAATCTTCTTCTTGCGCTTGAAGAGTGCAACCGCTTGTTTGCGCACCTTTAGCGGATTGATCCCCTGCCGTCGCAACGTGGCATTAACGTATGCAACGCTAATGGCCTGGGATTCGCCTTTCATGCGTCGACCCTTCTTGTCGACGCCTTCCCAGACGAAGGTGCTGAGTTTTGTTTTTGGAGCGGCTGCCGCTTGTTCTGCCATAGTATTTACTGGTTGGTGATCCGTTCGATTTCCGCAAGGCTGGTGACGCCCTCGCGGACCTTTCTCAATGCCGAGGCGCGCAGGTCAGGGATTCCTTCCTTGCGCGCCTGATTCTCGATGTCGAGCGCCGTCCCGCCGCGCATAATAATCGCACCTATTGCTTCGGAGATCGGCATAACCTGGTAGATGCCTACTCGACCCCGGTAGCCTTCGTTGCAGTCTTCGCAACCCACCGGGCCATATACTTTCAATTCGGCCAATTCACTTTCCTTGAATCCCGCCTTGGCGAGCGCCGGTTTTGGAATGTCCTGTGGTTTCTTGCACGCCGGGCAAAGCCGCCGCGCCAGGCGTTGCGCGACGATCAGATTCACCGCAGAAGCGATATTGAACGGCGCCACTCCCATGTTGACCAGTCGACTGAGCGTTGTCGGAGCATCGTTGGTGTGTAGGGTTGAGAGCACCATATGACCGGTTTGTGCCGCCTTGATGGCGATTTCGGCAGTTTCGAGGTCACGAATTTCGCCCACCAGGATAACGTCCGGGTCTTGGCGCAGAAAAGCGCGCAGAGCCGAGGAAAAGGTCAAGCCAGCTCTTTCGTTGACGTTCACCTGGTTGATGCCTGCGAGATTGATTTCCACCGGATCCTCGGCGGTCGATATGTTGCGGTCCGCAGTGTTGAGAATGTTGACGGCCGTATACAGACTGACCGTCTTGCCGCTTCCTGTCGGCCCGGTTACCAGCACCATGCCGTAAGGACGTTCGATGGCTTCGAGGAAAAGTGCCTTCTGCTCCGGTTCAAATCCGAGTTTGTCGACACCAAGGGTAGCGGAAGCCGGATCGAGAATACGCATCACGACTTTCTCGCCAAAAAGAGTTGGCAGGGTGCTGACACGGAAATCGATTGCGCGATTCTTGGATATGCGCAGTTTCATGCGTCCATCCTGCGGCACGCGGCGTTCGGCAATGTCGAGGCGAGACAGAATCTTGATGCGCGCCGAGATTCGGCCTGCCAGCGCCAGAGGCGGGTTCGCCACTTCGTGAAGCATGCCGTCCTCGCGGAATCGAACGCGGTACGACTTCTCGTAGGGTTCAATATGAATATCTGACGCACCGTGATTGATCGCGTCCATCAGCACCTTGTTCACGAACTTGACGATGGGCGCATCGTTGATGTCGCCGTCGTCAGCGGCCTTTCCTTTGGCGTCCTCATCGGACGTGATGTCCAGACCCTCGAGATCGTCCCCGCCGGAGAGGTCCATGAGGGTTGTGTCGGCTGCGTCAAGACATTTGTCGATTGCTATGCCGAGTTTTGTTTCTTCCACCAGAATAGGTTCCGCACCCAGTCCGGTGTGAAACTTGATTTCGTCAAGTGCCTGCAGATTCGTTGGATCAGCAATCGCGACAAACAGTTTGGTGCCGCGCTTATACAGAGGCAGCACGTGGTGGCGGCGAATGATCTTTTCATCGATCAGTTTGACTGGAGCACTCTCCAGGTCGAGCGAGTTGATCTCAAACAGCGGAATGCCGAATTCTTCTGAAGCTGCCCGGGCAATGACCGTGCTATTCAGCTTCTTGCTGTCAACGAGCTGGGTAACAAACGGGATCTTTTTGGTCGCCGCCTCGTTTTGCAGCCGTTCGGCATCGATACTGCTAAGCAGTCCATCGCGCACAAGCCGCAGTGCCAGGCCGCTTAAGCTGTTTGCCGGATTTGGAGTCGCCATATCTTATTGATGATTAAGGGGGTAGAAAAAGACCTGTCCACCAGGGAAGCTCAATATATTAATAGATATTAGATGAGATAATACCGTTCGCCAATCCTTTTGCGACAAAGTCTGTCCGTGAGCAGCGCGTCCGTGCCAGGAAGAATCATGGCGTAATGATAGGCTTTGCGTGATCTAGACCGAATGCCGTTTGCCGGGAGGGGTGTCCCCCGTGTCGGTTTTGAAGCGCGCTGAGTCTGATCCATACGGTTGTGGCGGCCGTGACATGTGAGCTGAAGCGTTCCGGGCTGTGCATGGCTAACCGTTGGCGCGGCTGCCCTGCTGCTTTCCCGGGGATCTTTGACCCACGTCATGGTGGGTGGGGTCAGCTATTCGTAAATTCGCTATTGACAGCCTTCTCCTCAGGAATTTAGAATAAGTCTAAATAAGCGAACCCGCTTGTTTGACGCTGATGACAAACAACATGGAGACCCAATTATGAAAGCCCTCAAAGGCACCAAGACTCATGAAAACCTCAAAGCTGCATTCGCCGGGGAGTCTCAGGCCAATCGTCGTTACCTCTATTTCGCGGCTAAGGCCGATGTAGAAGGATTCAACGACGTTTCGGCGGTGTTTCGTTCCACCGCTGAGGGTGAGACAGGTCATGCCCATGGGCACCTCGAGTACATGGAAGCCGTCGGCGATCCTGCCACCGGACTTCCCATCGGAAGCACAGGCGACAACCTGAAGGCCGCAATCGCGGGTGAGACCCACGAGTACACAGACATGTATCCGGGGATGGCGAAGACTGCACGCGACGAAGGTTTTGCGGAAATCGCAGATTGGTTCGAAACGCTGGCCAAAGCTGAACGTTCGCACGCCAACCGTTTCCAAAAAGCTCTGGACGGTCTCGGCAAGTAACCTCGGACTCTGCCCTCGGGGCTGGTCTGGAACCAGCCTTCGGGGCCAGATCCCGGTATCGCCGACAGGAAGTGGCCGGGTCAGCCAGTGGCGAAAAGTCGCGCAGCAGCAGCAGTCCATTAATAATTGAACAATTGACAGGGGTCATCCATGTCCGCACCCGTTCAAGGTAGTCGCGAAGGAAGTCTGGAGGCGCCCACGCGCCATCCGCTGGACTGGAAAAACCCGTTGTTCTACGACGAGGAGACCTTGTTCGCAGAACTGCATCGCGTCTTCGACATCTGTCACGGTTGCCGCCGCTGCTTTAGTCTGTGTCAGTCCTTTCCCACCCTGTTCGATGCCATCGATGCCTCCGAAACGCTCGAGCTGGACGGCGTGCCGAAAGCCACGTACTGGAAAGTCGTTGACCACTGTTACTTGTGTGACATGTGCTACATGACGAAATGCCCGTATGTCCCGCCTCATGCGTGGAACGTCGACTTTCCCCATCTCATGCTGCGTGCCAAGGCAGTGAAGTATAAAAAAGGCGAGACGCGTCTGCGCGACCGCGTCCTAACCAGCACCGATACCGTCGGCAAGCTGGCCGGAATTCCGATAGTGGTGCAGGTTGTCAATGCGGCAAACCGAAACCGGCTTTTCCGTGCGACGCTGGACAAAGCGCTGGGGGTTCATCCTGACGCCATAGTTCCCGAATACCACAGCGACACTTTCCGCAAGTGCTGGACCGCGGACGGCGGCGCATCCGCGCAGCCGACAGCTACGACGCGCGGACGCGTGGCGCTGTTCGCCACGTGCTACGGAAATTATAACGAACCGCAGATCAACGACGATCTCGTTGCCGTGTTTCGCCACAATGGCATAGCGCTAACTGTCGCGGAGAAGGAGCGCTGTTGTGGGATGCCAAAACTTGAGCTTGGCGACTTGGAAGCAGTGCAACGCGCCAAGGAGGCGAATATTCCGGTCCTGGCGAAACTCGTCGACGAGGGTTGGGATATCGTTGCGCCCGTGCCGTCCTGTGTCCTTATGTTCAAGCAGGAATTGCCGCTGCTTTTTCCTGATGATGCCGATGTTGCCAAGGTGCGTTCCGCAATCTTCGATCCGTTTGAATACCTCATGTTGCGCCACAAGGATGGAAAGCTGCGCACGGATTTCAAGAAGCCATTGGGCAAGATCGCCTATCATGTTGCCTGCCACCTGCGTGTGCAAAACATCGGCATGAAGACGCGCGACGTGCTGCAGCTCATACCACAGACGCAGATTGAGCCGATCGAACGCTGCTCTGGCCATGACGGGACCTATGCCGTGAAGAGCGAGTTCCATGAGACTTCGATGAAGATCGCGCGCCCGGTTGTGGATCGCGTCAAGCAGGCTGCTGCAGATCACTACAGCAGCGACTGTCCCATGGCCGGACACCAGATTGAAAATGGTCTTAACTCCACGAGAATGCCGGAGCACCCGATGACACTGTTGCGTGCGGCCTACGGCATCTGACCAGCGCTCCTGCGACGAGCAGCGTGCGTGTGCATTGGGTCCAGGTTTTCGCGTTATTTGTAGCCAAATTGAGGAGAATCTCATGGCAAACGAGGGGTATCACGAAACAGAGTTGCGCGAAGAAACACGCGATATGCACCGCGCTATCGTTTCTCTAATGGAGGAACTCGAGGCGGTGGATTGGTACAACCAGCGCGTGGATGCATGCAAGGACCGGGAGCTACGCGCAATTCTGGCGCACAATCGTGATGAGGAGAAGGAACACGCGGCCATGACTCTCGAATGGATTCGTCGCCACGATCCGGCTTTCGACAAGGAGCTGCGCGACTACCTGTTCACCGATAAACCCATCGTTGCCCTGGAGGGCAAGCACAAGTCCTGAGGAATGCCCGGATGCCGCAACCCGCAGTCATGCAAAAGCTAACCCGTGAGCAGCTCATGTCCCTGGAAGAATATGCCAGGGTACGTGAAGAATTCCGCGCCAAGGTTATGGCACACAAGAAAGATCGTCGCCTGCACATCGGACCGCACGCCAGTCTCTATTTTGAGGATGCGCTGACCATGCAGTACCAGGTGCAGGAAATGCTGCGCGTGGAACGAATTTTCGAACCCCAAGGCATTGCCGAAGAAATCGCCGCCTATAACCCGCTTATTCCAGATGGCAGTAATTGGAAGGCGACGTTCATGATCGAATATGGCGACGAAAAAGAACGCCAGGCTGCACTTGCGCGAATGATCGGCATCGAGCACAAGGTCTGGGTGCGGGTGCACGGGTTCGATCGCGTATGGCCCGTCGCCGACGAGGACCTGGATCGCACTGCACCGGACAAGACTTCCTCCGTGCACTTTTTGCGATTCGAACTCAGTCCGGAGATGATCCGGGCGGTGAAGTCCGGCGCCGCGGTCAGCATGGGAATCGATCATCCTGCCTATTCGTACGTCGTTGAACCCGTGCCCGAACCCGTGCGTGTGGCGCTTGCACGCGATCTTTGCGCCTAGCGCGGGTCGACTTCTGTCTATCGCATCACGCGGCCAAGGCGCTATAATGCGCCGCCAATGACTGGGTTCCCACTGGTTTTAGCGGCCGCGGTCGCATGTTTGCGACCTGACTTGGCCAATTTTCTCGTGCGCTCGCCGGGCTGTGGTCATGTCCGCAGACGCACGTTTCCTTCATCCCGCCCTAGCGAGTCCCAACCGCCCCCATGAGCCAGGCCTACGACGCGTCCGCGATTGAAGTTTTGACCGGCCTTGAACCCGTGCGCAAGCGTCCGGGGATGTACACCGATACACAGCGCCCAAACCATCTTGCGCAGGAAGTGATCGACAATTCCGTCGACGAAGCCATCGCCGGGCATGCAACGCGCATCGATGTGGTGCTCTACAAGGATGGTTCGCTGGCGGTGAGCGACGACGGGCGAGGCATGCCCGTGGATAAGCACAAGGGCGAGGGAGTGTCCGGCGTGGAAGTGATCCTGACGCGCCTTCATGCCGGGGGTAAGTTCTCGAACAAGAGCTACAGTTTCTCCGGCGGACTGCACGGGGTGGGTGTGTCCGTGGTCAATGCGCTGTCCAAGAAGCTCGAGGTCTACGTCAAACGCGGCGGCAAAGAATACAAGATGGTATTTGCCGATGGCCAGAAGGCCGTCGACCTGAAGACCGTCGGAAGCGTCGGTGCTCGCACAACGGGTACCACGGTGCGCTTCTGGCCGGATGAGAAATTCTTCGACAGCCCGAAGTTCCACGTTCCAAGGCTCAAGCACGTGCTGCGTGCCAAAAGCGTCCTCTGTCCGGGCTTGCGCATTACCTTTCAGGATGAATCCGACAGCAAGAACGACGAAGCGTGGTATTACGAAGACGGGCTAAAGGACTACTTATTGAGCGAACTTGGCAAGCAGGAGCTGATTCCGGCCGATCCGTTTGTGGGTCGTTTCCGCGACAATGATGGTGAACTCGACTGGGCAATCGTGTGGGCGCCAGAAAACGATTCACCGCTCCTGGAGAGCTACGTCAATCTGATTCCCACGGCGCAGGATGGCACCCATGTGAACGGATTCCGCCAGGGGCTAACTGACGCCCTGCGCGAATTCTGCGAATTCCGCAGCCTGCTGCCGCGCGGTCTCAAGCTGTCTCCGGAAGATGTTTGGGGGCTCACTGCGTATGTACTTTCCTACAAAATGCGCGATCCGCAGTTCTCGGGTCAAACCAAGGAGCGACTTACCTCGCGCGAAGCGGCGGCTTTCGTCGGGACCATCACCAAGGATGCCTTTGCCCAGTGGCTGATGCAGCATGTGGCGGACGCCGAGCGCATCGCCAATCTCGCCATTGAGACAGCGCTGGAACGCCAGCGCACCGCAAAGAAGGTTGAACGCAAGAAAGTTGGGGCCGGTCCGGCGCTACCCGGCAAGCTGGCTGACTGCCTTTCGAGCGATCTGGCCATGACCGAGCTTTTTCTCGTGGAGGGCGATTCTGCCGGCGGCTCGGCCAAACAGGCGCGCGACAAGAATTTCCAGGCCATCATGCCCCTGCGCGGCAAGATCCTGAATACCTGGGAGGTAGATTCGACGCAGGTGCTCGGCTCGCAGGAAGTGCATGACATCGCTGTAGCGCTGGGAGTGGATCCGGGCTCAAGCGAACTCGGGAGTCTGCGCTACGGCAAGGTTTGCATTTTGGCCGACGCCGACAGCGACGGCGCGCACATTGCCACTCTTCTGTGCGCCCTGTTCGTGCGCCACTTTAAGCCATTGGTGGCTGCCGGACATGTGTACGTTGCCATGCCACCGCTTTTCCGCATCGACGTCGGGCAGTCGGTGTATTACGCGCTGGATGAAAGCGAACGCAAGCAGATTCTGGAGCGCATTCAGAAGGAAAATCCGCGCGCACGGCCAAGCGTCACCCGATTCAAAGGTCTGGGTGAGATGAATCCACCACAGCTGCGCGAAACGGTGATGGATCCCAATACCCGCCGTCTGGTTCAGCTAGAGATAAAATCGGGCGACAACACAAATCGTGTCATGGACATGATGCTCGCCAAAAAGCGAGCCGCGGATCGCAAGGAATGGCTGGAGAAAAACGGCAACAAGGCTGACGTAAGCTGAGCGGTGCGCGTCGTGTGCGTTACACCCATAGAGCGCCCCGATTTTTCACGCGCATAGCGCCTATCAAGCAGAGAAAGGTTTGTCATGGCCAAGAAGTCATCTGGTAAGTCCACACCTCCGAAAAAGCCCCTTGCCGCGCGCGGCAAGGCTACCTCAATAGAGGCGCGTCCGCGGGTTGCCTCGATCGAAAGGCTGCCGCTTGCGACATTTACCGAGAAAGCTTATCTAGACTACTCGATGTATGTCGTGCTGGACCGGGCACTGCCAAGCATCACTGACGGACTCAAGCCCGTGCAGCGCCGAATCGTTTACGCGATGTCGGAACTTGGACTCTCGGCTGCCGCCAAATATAAAAAATCGGCGCGTACTGTAGGTGACGTGTTGGGCAAGTATCACCCGCACGGTGATACCGCATGCTACGAGGCGATGGTGCTCATGGCACAGCCGTTCAGTTACCGCTATCCGCTCGTCGATGGCCAGGGAAACTGGGGTTCGCCGGATGATCCAAAGTCATTTGCCGCGATGCGCTACACCGAATCGCGCCTCACGCCTTTTGCCCAGGTGCTGCTTGCGGAACTGGAGCAGGGGACAGTCGAATGGCAGGCAAATTTTGACGGCACGCTGGAAGAGCCAAAGGTCATGCCGGCACGCCTGCCGCACGTGCTTCTGAACGGAACTACGGGCATCGCTGTCGGCATGGCTACGGATATCCCGCCACACAACGCGCGCGAAGTGACTGCCGCCTGCGTGCGGCTTTTGGAAAAACCGGATGCCACTACCGGCGAGCTGATGAAGCACATTCAAGGCCCGGACTATCCGACCGAAGCGGAAATCGTCACGCCGAAGGCGGAAATCCGCTCGATGTATAACACCGGCATCGGCTCGATACGGGCGCGCGCCAGATGGAGCCGTGAGAACGGCGATATCGTCATCACTGCGTTGCCCTACCAGGTATCGCCAGCCAAAGTCCTGGAACAGATCGCGCAACAGATGCAGCAAAAAAAGCTGCCTATGGTCGACGATCTGCGCGACGAATCAGACCACGAGAATCCGATTCGCCTCGTAATAGTACCGCGTAGCGGGCGCATCGATCCGGTGGAGCTAATGGATCATCTTTTTGCGACCACAGATCTCGAGCGCTCATACCGAGTCAACATCAATATGATCGGGTTGGACGGCCGCCCGCGAGTATTTGCGCTTAAGGATCTGCTGGCAGAGTGGCTTAAGTTTCGCATCGAGACAGTGCGCCGGCGATTACAGCACCGCCTGGACAAGGTCAATGCGCGACTGCACATTCTGGACGGCTTGCTCGCAGCCTACCTCAATCTGGACGAAGTCATCCGGATAATCCGGACCGAGGATGAGCCCAAGCCTGTATTGATGCGGCGATTTAAATTGTCCGAGATCCAGGCGGAAGCCATTCTTGAGACCAAGCTGCGCCATCTCGCCAAGCTCGAAGAAATGAAGATCCGCGGCGAGCAGAAGGAGCTGCGCAAAGAGCGCGATGACTTGGAAAATACGCTCAAGTCAAACCAGAAGTTGCGCAACAAGGTGCGTGACGAGCTTATCGCCGATGCCGAAGAGTTCGGCGATGCGCGGCGTTCGCCGTTGGTCGAGCGCGGCGAAGCCAAGGCAATCGATGTAACCCAGCTGCTTCCGACAGAACCAATCACAGTGGTGTTGTCGGAAAAAGGTTGGGTGCGTGCCGCCAAGGGGCACGAAGTCGACGCGCGGGCGCTGGACTATAAGACTGGCGACAGGTTCCTGCAGGCGGCGCGCGGCAAGAGCAATCAGCTTGCGGTGTTTTTGGATTCGGCTGGCCGCACCTATACTCTTCCGGCACACAAACTGCCATCGGCACGGGGTCATGGCGAACCGCTGGCCTCCAGCCTGAATCCGCCGCCCGGCGCCATGTGGGCAGGAGTCATGATGGGGGCGCCTGAGGATCAGTACCTCATTGCCTCGGACGCCGGATACGGCTTCATCTGCACGCTCGCCGATCTCATCACCGATCGACGTGCGGGCAAGGCTGTGCTGAAGGTCCCTAAGGGTTCCAGAGCGCTCGTCCCGCGGCGCGTAGCCGACATGGAAAACGACTGGCTCGCAGCTGTAACCAATAAGGGCAATATCTTGGTGTTCATGGTTGCCGAGCTGCCAGCGATGGAAAAGGGCAAAGGCGAGAAGATCCTCAATATTCCCGGACCGAAAGTAGCCAAGCGCGAGGAATTTCTCGCCGGCATCGCCGTATTTCGCGAAGGCCAGAGATTGCTGCTACGCACGGGCAAGGGCGAGCTTTTGCTGCGCTCAGGTAATGACATTGACCAGTATGTCGGGGAACGCGCTTTGCGCGGCTCAAAGCTTCCCAGAGGGCATCAGGAAGTCAAGGAAATAGATGTCCAGGAGGCGTGAGCGGCGCGACGGCGAAGGGTGGGGGATCGAAACGGCCATTGGTTTTCGGGATTGTCGTTTCATTAATCTTTTTCAAAGATGCTAAGGACGTTTCGGTATTCAGATCCGGTTTAATTCCAGGTTGAGGAATTGCCGGGCGTCTTCTATTGCGCAACGGTATTCACACTTAAATTGCACAACGGAATCAGAGCAGGAGTTCGCTCCGATCAGCATCACCCCGCCAATCGGTTCATCTACCCTAGCCGGGCGTTGACGGGTCGTTTCTAACTGCTCAATCTGCATGACGCAGAAACGAGGGTGTTGCCAAGGAAAATATCCGGCTCGGCCGCGAGCAGATCGCCCGGCTCAAACTCCAGACTGCTGCGGTAAAGACCGGTCAAGCCCCGACCTGCAGTGCGGCAGCGGAATGCGCTGCACGGCAGCAATTGCGTGTAAAATGCACCGAATATGCGAATTGCCGCCATCATCGAATACGATGGATCCGGCTTTAGCGGCTGGCAGCTGCAGGAAGGGGAGCGCACCGTCCAGGGTTGCGTCGAAGAAGCTCTCAGCCAGGTGGCCAACCATCCGGTACGGACAATTACCGCCGGCCGTACCGACGCCGGGGTGCACGCCTGTGCACAGGTGATTCATTTTGACACAAACGCTGCGCGTACTGACCATGCTTGGCTGCGCGGAACCAATAGCAACCTTCCGGCGCCCGTGGCGCTTCTGTGGACCGGAGAAGTCGGGGCAGAATTTCATGCTCGTTTTTCCGCCACCGGCCGCGAGTATCGTTACGTGATTCTCAATCGTTCGGTACGACCAACCGTTCTGGCACGCCGTGTCACACATGAGTACCGTCGGCTGGACGTGGTGCGCATGGAAGAAGCGGCGCGATTGCTCATCGGGACCCACGATTTCTCTTCTTACCGCGCGGTGCAATGCCAGGCAAAAAGCCCGGTGCGCGAATTGCGCCGTCTGGAAGTGGCGCGCCGCGGCGACATCGTGACAATAACAGCCGCGGCTAATGCGTTTCTTCATCACATGGTGCGAAACCTGGCGGGAGTACTCATGAGTATCGGTGCTGGCGAGAAGCCCCCGGAATGGGCAGGCGAAGTCCTTGAAGCGCGCGACCGCACGGTTGGCGGCATAACCGCGGCCGCTGAGGGGCTTTATCTTACGGCCGTGGAATACCCGGCTCACCACGGTATCCCCGCGCTTTCGTCAGTCTCCGGCCTCTGGTAAGCTGCGACGTTCGGTTCTGGCACGTATGCGTACACGCGTAAAGATCTGCGGGATCACCCGCCTCGAGGATGCGTTGGCGGCAGCCGACGCAGGTGCGGACGCGATTGGTTTCGTTTTCGAGAAGAAGAGTCCGCGTTTCATCGAAGCGGAAGGCGCACGAGCCATTGCACAGGCCTTGCCGCCGTTTCTTACTGTGGTCGGATTGTTTGTGGATGCGCCGGAAGAGCGCATCCGCCAGGTGCTCAGCGTTGTACCGCTGGACTTGCTACAATTTCACGGACGTGAGAGGCCGGAAGATTGCCGGCTGTACCAGCGGCCATACCTGAAGGCCGTGCATGTGCGTGACGACGAGGATCCGGCACTCGTAGCGCGCAACTATGCCGATGCCACTGGATTCGTGTTCGACACATATAGTCCCGAAATGGCCGGTGGTAGCGGCCGGCGCTTTGACTGGGAACGTATGCCGCGCGGATTTGACCGACGCGTGATTCTGGCCGGAGGACTGACGCCGGAGAATGTCGGAGAAGCGATAACGCGGGTTCGGCCATTCGCGGTGGACGTGAGCAGCGGAGTCGAACGTAGCAAGGGCATCAAGGACGCGGCCAAGATCGCCGCGTTCATGCGCAACGTAACAATCGCTTCAGGCGGAGCGGATTAACAATGGGTTATGCACTGCCCGACGAAGGCGGGCACTTCGGAAGATATGGCGGGCGATTCGTTTCCGAAACGCTGATGCAGCCGTTGCTTGAGCTGCAGGCGGCGTATGAGCGCCTGCGCGGTGATATCGCGTTCCAAGAAGAATTCAGTGAGGATCTGCGTCTCTTTGTCGGTCGACCGTCACCGCTTTATCCAGCGCGGCGACTTGCGGCAAGAATCGGTGGAGCGCGCATTTATCTTAAGCGCGAGGACCTTAATCACACCGGTGCGCATAAAATCAATAACACCGTGGGACAGGCCCTGCTTGCCAAGCGTATGGGCAAGACCCGCGTCATCGCCGAGACCGGTGCCGGCCAGCACGGCGTCGCCACAGCGACCGTGGCTGCCCGCCTCGGACTTGAGTGTGTGGTCTACATGGGCGCCGAAGACATCCAGCGCCAGGCGATCAACGTCTACCGCATGAAGCTCCTCGGGGCGCAGGTGGTGCCGGTGACCTCCGGGTCGCGCACTCTCAAGGACGCCCTGAACGAGGCCATGCGCGACTGGGTCACCAATGTCGACAGCACCTTTTACATCATTGGAACGGTGGCCGGCCCCCATCCATATCCGGCCATGGTGCGCGATTTCCAGGCCGTAATCGGCAAAGAAGTGCGCTATCAGATCATGGAGTTCGAGGGTCGATTGCCAGACGCGCTGGTCGCCTGTGTCGGCGGCGGCTCCAATGCGATGGGTCTTTTTTATCCCTTCCTCGACGAGACCAGTGTTGCACTTTACGGGGTCGAGGCCGCCGGCAAGGGTCTTGCGACCGGACAGCACGCAGCGCCCCTATCTGCCGGTCGTCCGGGCGTGCTCCACGGCAACCGCACATATCTTATGGAAACGGACGACGGACAGATCATCGAGACCCATTCAATATCCGCGGGCCTTGATTACCCAGGAGTCGGTCCGGAACATGCGTGGCTTAAGGACTGCGGGCGCGCTAACTACGTCGCGGTGACCGATGATGAGGCCATGGAGGCCTTTCACCTGCTGACGCGCATTGAGGGCATCATGCCGGCGCTTGAATCGAGCCACGCGATTGCCTATGCAACCAAGCTGGCAAGCGAGCTTGGTCCGGATGCCTGCATGGTGGTCAACTTGTCCGGTCGCGGCGACAAAGACGTGCACACCATTGCTGCGCGTGAAGGGATAACGCTGTGACCGGCCGGCTTGCAGACCGCTTTAAGACGCTCAGGACCAAAGGCCGCGTGGCCCTGATTCCTTTTGTCACGGCGGGTGACCCGGAACCGCACGTCACGGTGCCGCTCATGCATGCGCTGGTGGGTGCCGGTGCCGACGTGATCGAGTTGGGCGTGCCGTTCTCTGATCCCATGGCGGACGGTCCCGTGATCCAGAAGGCGAGTGAGCGCGCGCTGGCGCACCATGTGAGCCTGACGGGCGTTTTAGCAATGGTGCGTGAATTCCGCGAGCAGGACAGGCACACCCCTGTCGTGCTGATGGGTTATCTGAATCCCGTGGAGGTTATGGGCTACGAGCGTTTCGCCGAACTGGCACAGGAGGCTGGCGTAGACGGCGTCCTTACCGTGGATCTGCCGCCGGAGGAGGCCGGAGAGCTGATTGCCGCACTCAGACCGCGTGGCCTCGATCCGGTATTTCTGCTAGCACCTACCAGCGACAGCGAACGTGTGCGCCGCATAGCACAGGTTGCGAGCGGATTCGTCTATTATGTCTCGTTACGCGGTGTCACCGGAGCTGCAAATCTGGACCTTGCCGAGGTGATGAACAAAGTGCGCGCCATTCGTGCGCAGACCCGTTTGCCCGTAGGCGTCGGTTTCGGCATCAGTAATGCGGAAACGGCCGCCAAGGTGGCCGGTTTTGCCGATGCGGTGATAGTAGGAAGCGCCTTGGTGCGGCGCATAGGCGAGCTGGCTTCACAGCCGGATCGCATTGCCGGTGAAGTCGCGTCGTTTCTAGGTCAGCTGCGCGCCGCGATGGATGGGGCGACGGCGCACGCAAGCGATCCGGTTACTGGAGTGCAAAGATGAGCTGGTTCGACAAGCTGCTCCCGCCAAAGATCCAGAGCCGGAGCGCAGGAAAGAAGGCGGTCCCCGAAGGTTTGTGGCGCAAATGCCCCGGCTGCAACGCAGTTCTCTACAGCGCCGAGATCGAAAGCAACATGGACGTTTGTCCGAAGTGCGATTATCACATGCGCATCAGCGCGCGCCGGCGGATCGACCTGTTTCTCGACAAGGAGCCGCGCGTGGAGATTGGCGCGAATCTGCATCCGGTGGATGCGCTTAAGTTCAAGGACAGCAAGCGCTACAAGGATCGCCTGGAAGAAGCGCAAAAAACGACCGGTGAGAAGGATGCTCTTGTTGTGATTCAGGGTACTTTGCTCGATGTGCCGTTGGTCGCCGCAGTTTTCGAATTCGGTTTTATGGGCGGTTCCATGGGTTCTGTCGTGGGCGAACGGTTTGTGCGCGGGGTCAGTGCCTGTCTAGAACATGGCATACCTCTCGTTTGCTTTTCCGCGAGCGGCGGCGCGCGCATGCAGGAAGCGCTTCTGTCGCTCATGCAGATGGCCAAGACCAGCGCAGCGCTGACGCGCATGGCGGAACACCGCCTGCCCTACATATCGGTGCTAACCGATCCGACGATGGGCGGCGTGTCGGCGAGCTTCGCAATGCTTGGGGATGTCATCGTTGCCGAGCCTAAAGCCTTGATCGGTTTTGCCGGGCCGCGCGTCATAGAGCAAACGGTACGTGAAACACTGCCGGCCGGATTTCAGCGTTCAGAGTTTCTGCTCGACCACGGTGCCGTTGACATGATCGTAGACCGGCGCGAAATGCGCGATCGGATCGCGCTGTTGCTGTCGCTTCTTGGCGACAGGCGACTCAAGGCTGCAGCGAGCCAGTCCCCGGCTGCGTGACCGCCGAGTTTCCGCAATCTAATTCGCTCGCTAGCTGGCTCAGCTGGATGGAGACGCTCCATCCGCGCGAGATCGAGCTTGGGCTTGAGCGTGTACGCGAGGTCGCGGGACGTCTCGCGCTAGAACACCTTCCTTTCCCGGTTATTTCTGTCGCAGGAACCAATGGCAAGGGTTCAACTGTGGCAATGCTGGAAGCCATCCTGCATGCCGCAGGCTACCGCGTCGGAGCCTATACTTCGCCGCACCTTAGCGACTACAACGAACGCGTGCGCGTCTCCTCTGTCGCGGTGAGCGACAGCGAATTGTGCGCTGCGTTTGAACGCGTTGAGGCGGCTCGTGGCGCAACCAACCTCACCTATTTCGAATTCGGAACTCTCGCGGCGGCAGACCTATTCCGCTGGCAACAAATCGATATTGCAATTCTCGAGATAGGCCTCGGGGGGCGTCTGGATGCGGTAAATCTTTGGGATGCTGATGTTGCGGTCATAAGCTCAATCGGCATCGACCACACCGATTGGCTCGGGCCGGATCGCGAATCTATCGGGCGCGAAAAGGCGGGTATTTTCCGCGCCGGACGACCGGCCATCTGTGCCGACCCGCAACCGCCGGATTCGATTGCCCAAAGCGCCTCGCGGGTAGGAGCGAATTTACTGCGCATCGGTCACGATTTCGGTTTCGAACGCGGGGTGGCTGATTGGACCTGGCGCGCCAGCGCCCCGCGAATTGAGCGGGTACGCGCCGCGCTGCCGTACCCGGCCATGCGCGGGGACTATCAGCTTCGCAACGCCTCGGGCGCTCTGATGGCGCTGGAGTGTGTGGCAGCGCGCTTTCCGGTGACCCAGGGGGACGTGCGCGCTGGCCTGCTAGCGGCAGTTTTGCCGGGCCGTTTTCAAACCCTTCCCGGAACACCGGTACGCGTTCTGGACGTGGCGCATAATGCCCAGGCGGCGCAGGCGCTTGCTGCAACCCTCAAGTCGCAAAGAATCGACGGCAAGACGCTGGCCGTAGCCGGAATGCTGCGAGACAAACCCATGACGGATGTGCTTGCCGCCCTGGCCGGCGTGGTTGATGTTTGGCATCTGGCCACGCTTGCCACGGCGCGCGGAGCGAGCGCCGAGCAGATGGAGGACGCCCTTCGCGCCGCCGGGGTAAGTGCGCCAGCGACGCGGCACAAGAATCCCGGCGAGGCATATTCAGCCGCTATGGCGCAGGCCCTGCAGTCAGATCGCGTAGTGATCTTTGGGTCGTTTTACACGGTGGGTGCTATAATGCGCGCGCTTTCAATCGAGCGCAGCGCGCGCGGTTCTTAACGGCGTCACGGACATTCACATCGCAAGTTGCTGCCAGTGGATGTCTGACGGGCCGTCGCAAAACGGCCGGGACAATTTTCTGTCACATCCTGCAAAGGGGTAAAAGCTTGGCCGAGCGAGAAGATACGAGTCGCAGTTTCAATCCAAAGCACCGCATCGTCGGCGCCGTCGTGCTGGTGGCCGCGGCTGTAATTATCGTTCCTCTGATTCTGAAGAACCGGGCACCCCAGGTACCCACTGCTCCGGTAGCGGAAACGCCCGTACCGGACAGCAAGGTCGAAGTAACACCGGTTGCGCCGGCGCAGCCCGAACCGGTGAATCCGGCTCAGGCAGTGCCGCCGCCCATGCCCATGACCCCCGGTGCTCAGGCCCCGGCTGCCAGCGGCCAGCCAGCGGCGCAAGTGCCGGAGTCGACTGCTCCAGCAAGCGCTGAGCAGAACCCTCCGGCAACGCCAGAATTGGCACCAAAAAAGGCACGCTCAGTGGCACCCGCCCACATCCGGCATCAGGCGGTGCATGTTGCGAAGGCGAGCGTTACGCACGGTTGGGTGATACAGCTCGGCGCCTTTTCCAATCGTACGAACGCTTTGCGCGTCAAGCAGAAGCTTGAGCGCAAGGGTTTCAGGGCAGAACTCGACCGGGTGAAACTCGACGGAAAAATTGGTGTCCGAGTGCGTGTCGGTCCGGTTAAGAAGAATAGCGAGGCCAGAATGCTACAGGCGCATATCGCGAGGCAGACAGGCATTAAGGGCGTGGTATTGGCGTACCCCTGAGGAAGCGGCGCACCTGTGCCGGTTTTTCGAATCGTGACCCGCCTAGATCTGGTAATTGTCCTTGTGATTCTGTCGTTCGCGGCGATCGGCGCGTTGCGCGGCTGGTTGCGTGAGCTAAGTTCACTGGTCGCATGGGTGCTCGCGACGCTGGCCGCCTGGTTCTTTTCCGACAGTATTCTGTCCTGGATCACTTGGGTGAGTGATCCCACGTTGCGTCGCATCCTGGCATTCGTGATGGTTTTCGCTTCCGTGTTCGTTATGGTCGTACTGACCGCGCTAATACTCCGGCTTATGTTTTTTGCCACTTTGCCGGGCGTTGCCGGGCGTATTTCCGGCGGAGTATTGGGGGCTTTCCGTGGCACGGTGGTAATCGTAATTCTGGTGCTACTCGCCGGACTTACCTCGCTTCCGCAGAAGGCGTGGTGGCGCCAGTCTAGCCTTGTTCCTTATCTCGAATCCGCGGCGGTCACACTGCGCAATCTGTTGCCGCAAAAAGTGGGCGATCAGTTCCGTTACAGCTGAGCCTGGCCGTAGGGCGGACGTTTCTAAATGGACTTTTGCCGCGCGAAGTCGGAAAATAGTAGTTTGCTTCGGGCAGGGGTCGTGTATGCGCCGTCAGCTGTCCGGTCACCCAGTACCGCCGCGGGCGGATCCGGGTGGCCGCGCGGAGGCGCCCAGGCCGGTTAATGCGGCGGAGGGCTTTCCCTATGTGTGGCATCATCGGTATTCTGGCCAAGGGTCCGGTCAATCAGTCGATTTATGACGGCTTGACGGTTCTGCAGCATCGCGGCCAGGATGCGGCGGGAATTCTCACCAGCGATGGGCAGCGCGTGTACCTGCGCAAGGACAACGGTCTCGTGCGCGACGTATTCCTGACCCATCATATGCGCGACCTCAAAGGCAATCTCGGGCTTGGTCATGTGCGGTATCCCACGGCCGGCTTTGATTCGGCCGCCGAGGCCCAACCATTCTACGTCAATTCACCGTTTGGCTTGGCCCTGGCACACAACGGCAACTTGACCAATGCGGCCCAGCTCAAAGACGAACTTTTTCGCGAGGATTTGCGCCATATCAACACCAGCTCAGACTCGGAAATCCTGCTCAACGTGTTTGCTCACGAACTCGAAGTGCAGGCCAAGCTGCAGCTTACGCCGGAGCACATCTTCAGGGCTGTCGCAGCAGTGCACCGCCGCTGCCGTGGCGCCTACGCGGTTACGATGCTTATCGTTGGGTACGGCATTCTGGCATTTCGTGATCCCTATGGCATCCGGCCACTGGTTTACGGCAAACGCGAGACCGATCAGGGACCGGAGCATCTGATCGCCTCGGAGAGTGTCGCGCTGGACGCGCTCGGGTACGACCTGGTGCGCGATATCGAACCGGGCGAGGCGCTATATGTGGATCTCAAGGGGCAAGTTCACGCCCGCCAGTGCGCGGAATTTCATCAGCACGTTCCGTGCATTTTCGAGCATGTTTACATGGCGCGCCCGGATTCCATTATGGATGGCATCTCGGTTTATCGCACACGTTTGCGCATGGGAGAGAAGCTGGCGCACAAGATTCAGCGCGAATGGCCCGGCCACGACATCGACGTCGTGATCCCGATTCCTGATACCAGCCGCACGGCTGCGCTGCAGATGGCCTACGAACTGGATCTGAAGTACCGCGAAGGCTTCATAAAGAACCGCTATATAGGACGCACCTTCATCATGCCGGGCCAGGCGCAGCGAAAAAAATCTGTGCGCCAGAAGCTCAATGCCATCGATCTGGAGTTTCGCGGCAAGAACGTCCTGCTGGTGGACGATTCCATCGTGCGCGGTACGACGTCGCAGCAGATCATCCAGATGGCCCGTGAGGCCGGTGCCAACAAAGTTTACTTTGCATCTGCCGCGCCGCCAGTGCGCTATCCAAACGTCTATGGTATCGATATGCCGTCGGCCCAGGAGCTGGTCGCGAACGGGCGCAATGAACAGCAGATTGCCGCGCTGATTGGCGCGGATCGAGTGATATATCAGGATCTGGTGGATCTTATTGCCGCGGCGCACGAAGGCAATCCGCGCATTACCCAGTTCGACACCTCTTGCTTCAGCGGCGAGTACATCACCGGTGATGTAAACAAGGATTACCTGGATTTGCTGGAGCGCACGCGGTGCGATGCCACGCGCAACCAGGACCGCCCGAACGAGCTGGTATCGACGGAGCTGCATACCTATCCTTGAAATGGGCTACGCGTGGGCTGGCCGCGGTTGACGCGGCGCCTGTGCTCGGTTAAGGTTCGTACAGATTCGGCGCCGATTTGAGCTTCAGCTTGCGGGCGCGATAAAAATCCGGCTAAAGCGAGACGACCCGCTTCGGCTGTGCACGAGCGGGTTTTTTCGTTTCTGTGCCTGGTTTGCCGATACCGGCGTTAAAGAGCATGCAATGACGAGGTATGGATATGTCCCAGGATGGCTATGACGAGTGGCGTTTCGACACGCGCGCGGTGCGCGCAGGGCAGCGGCACACCAACGAAAACGAACAGTCGGAGCCAATTTTTCCGACCTCGAGTTTTGTGTTCAGTAACGCTGCCGAAGCAGCAGCACGCTTTGCCGGCGAGAGCCCGGGCAATATCTATTCGCGGTTTACAAATCCGACGGTGCGCATTTTTGAGGAGCGCTTGGCAGCGCTCGAAGGCGGCGAGGCTTGTGTTGCCACCGCCTCCGGAATGGCCGCAATTCTCGCCACCTGTATGGCGCTGTTGCGCGCGGGAGACCATGTGGTCGCGTCACGCAGCATTTTCGGGACCAGCGTGGTTCTGTTCCGGAACTATCTCGGTCGTTTCGGCGTGGACACCAGTTTCGTGTCGCTTACTGAGCCTGCCGAATGGGAGCGCGCAATGCGTCCCAATACACGACTGCTTTTTCTGGAAACACCGTCCAATCCGCTTACCGAGATCGCGGATATCGAAGTCCTGGCAAAGCTCGCGCATTCGCACGGTTGCCTGCTGGCAGTGGACAACTGTTTCTGCACGCCTGCCCTGCAGAGGCCGCTGGCCTTTGGCGCCGATATCGTGATCCACTCGGCCACCAAGTACCTCGACGGCCAGGGCCGATGCATTGGCGGTGCGGTGATCGGCGACCGTGAGCGCGTTGGCAAGGACGTCTTCGGCTTCCTGCGAACCGCCGGCCCGAGTATGAGCCCGTTCAACGCCTGGGTGTTTCTCAAGGGGCTGGAAACCCTGAGTCTGCGCATGAAAGCGCACAGCGCCAGCGCCATGCATCTAGCGCAGTGGCTATCGCAGCAAGGCGCCGTAGCGCGCGTGTACTTTCCCGGCCTGTCGACCCATCCGCAGCATGCGCTGGCGCGCCGACAGCAGTCAGATTTTGGCGGGCTGGTGTCGTTCGAGCTCAAGGGTGGTAAAAAAGCGGCATGGCAACTCATCGATGCCACGCGCATCATTTCCATCACCGCCAATCTCGGCGATACCAAGTCGACCATCACCCACCCGGCAACCACTACTCACGGTCGCCTTACGCCCGAGGAACGTGCCCAGGCCGGTATCAGTGACGGTCTCGTGCGGTTGTCTGTCGGGCTTGAGGATATCGCCGATCTGAGGCAGGACCTGGAGCGCGGTCTTGGTTAGGCAACGTTAGGAGCAAAGGGCATGTATATTCCGGCGCAGTTTCGGGAAACAGAAAGGAAGCACCAGCTGGACCTGATTCGAAACCATAGTTTCGGAGTGTTGGTTTCGAATCATGCTGGCCAGCCCTTTGCAAGTCATCTGCCCTTCATGCTCGATACAGATCCCGACGGCGAGGCGCGGTTATTCGGTCATATGGCGCGCGCAAATCCGCAGTGGCAGTCATTTGATGCTGGCGCTACGGTACTCGCCATCTTCCAGGGACCGCATGCCTACGTTTCGCCATCGTGGTACTCGACGCCCGGGGTACCGACATGGAATTATGCAACTGTCCATGTGTACGGCACAGCGCGCGTGATTCATGATACGAACATCGTGCGCCGCCATTTGGAACTCCTGGTGGACGAACACGAAGCGCAGTCCGTGCAACCGTGGACCATCGCGGCCACGGGTGGCCAGTTCGAGCCGCTGCTGAGTGCGGTAGTAGCTTTCGAGATCTGTATCAGCGATATCCAGGGAAAATTCAAGCTCAGCCAGAATCGCCCGGCGCAGGACCGCGTTTCGGTGGCGCAACATCTGCGCGCACGTGCCGGCACTCTGGACTCAACGCTAGCCGATCTGATGGAGTGCCGGCAGGAACGTTAGCATTTGACTTAAATTGGTTCGACAATGTTTGCCCGCCTGGGATTTGGGTACGGTTGCGGCCATGCAAATAGCGGAATCTCGTAGCTGTCTTCTGCGCGCTTTTCAGTCAGCCCTGACCGCTGTCAACGGCGCAAGTCGGGTTGCCACCTACCTGTCTTCCCGTCCGCCAATGGACGTTGTTTACCTGCTTGCCTTCGGCAAGGCGGCCTGCCCAATGGCGCGCGCTGCCCACGAGGTCCTGTCTGAGCGTGTGCGCGGTACGCTTATTGTCACCAAGCAGGGATATGCCGAAGCTTTGCCGTGGCCGGTGCGCGAAGCTGGGCACCCGCTGCCCGACGCCCACAGCCTCGAGGCAGGTTCGGAGCTGGTGCGATTCATCTCGCGCATGCCGCGCGATGCGAGTGTGATGGTGCTGCTTTCGGGCGGGGCCTCCACGCTTGTGGAACAGCCGGCCGGCGGTCTTGCGCTTGCGCAGTTGCGCGCCATCAACGAATGGCTTCTCGGTGCAGGTCTCGACATCGCGCAGATGAACGCCGTGCGCAAGCGTATGTCTCAGCTGAAGGGCGGACGGCTTGCAGGCCTGCTGGCGCCGCGCACAGTGCTGTGTCTCGCTATTTCGGACGTGCCGGGCGATGATGCCGCTGTCATTGCCTCCGGACCACTGGTGCAGCAGGTGCACCCGCCAGCGGAACTCCCGCAAGCGCTGCCGCCTGAATTGCGCGCAGCCCTGGAGCAGATTACGCCCGCGCCATATCCGCCGCCGTCCGCCTTTCGCGCTGTCGAAATGCGCATCATCGCGACCAACGAGGACGCAAAACAGGCGGCGGCGGCCACGGGCCGCGACTTGGGTTATCAGGTTCAGGTGCATGCCGCCACGCTGGGCGGCGATGCCATCGAGGCCGGACGCCGGTTGGCACACGAAGTCGTCAGTGGAGCCGGCGGGACGCTGCACGTGTGGGGTGGCGAAACGACGATGCGTCTGCCGCCTCGACCGGGACGCGGCGGGCGCAACCAGAGTCTCGCCCTGGCAGCCGCATCGGTGCTGCATGGGCGAGACGATGTCGTGTTTCTAGCGGCCGGCACGGACGGCAGCGATGGACCCGGCGGCGATGCGGGTGCGTTGGTGGATGGCGGCACCGTACTGCGCGGTCGCGCTGCCGGCCTGGATGAACGCGCGGCGATCGTGGACGCGGATGCCGGCCGCTTTCTCGACGCCAGCGGAGACCTCTTGTTCACCGGCCCTACGGAAACCAACGTAATGGACATCGTGCTGGGACTGAAATTATCCAGTTGAGCGAGGATGGCGATTCATGACTTTGAAGAAGATGTTGTTGGTTGGCGTACTCTGGCAATGTGCTGCATTGAGTGCCAGCGCGCACGCCGCCCATGTACCGCCGGCGACATCGAGTGCGACCATATTGATGTTCAGCGAACAGGAGCAGGGCAATACCGTGCATCCTGTGCGCATGGTATTGACGCACCGCTATTTGCGCATCGATGATGGTTCGAACAAGAATGGCTTTGTGCTTCTCGACCGCAAAAGGCGTACGGTCTACAACGTAAGCCGGATGGACAAGACTATTCTGGTGATCAAACCCCGCAGAATATCTCTGCAACGGCCGGCGCATTTCGGTGAGAGCGTGGTAACGGACAGACAAGCGTTTCCGTCCATTGCCGGCAGAAAAGTCGTCCACTACACGCTTCGAGTAGGCAAACAGCGCTGCTTTGATGTCTATGCCGCCGCCGGCTTGCTACCGGATGCCGTGGCGGCATTGCGCGACTATTATGAGATCCCGGCTGGAGAACAGGCCGCGAGCGAAGAAAAAACGCCGCCTTCGATGCGTTCAGCCTGCGATCTTGCAAACTACATTTTCTTGCCGGCGCATTTTCTTGATTTCGGCTTTCCCGTACGGCAGGTGGACGGTAACGGTACATTGCGCCAACTGGTGGACTTCAAGACTGGTGTATCAGTGGATGCGGAGCTGTTTGAATTGCCCGCAAACTACCGGCGTTACAGCATTGAGGATATGGCCGACGGTCTGATGCACTAGGAAACGGGTTACTCGATGCGCGCGCCGACTTTATTCTGGCCGCGTCATTGTGTCAGGCAATCTGCTCCAGTGTGCAGCCATCTGCGCTACAGACAAGCACGCTGCCCTGATCGTACCAGTCGCCCAGGACCGTGCGCCGCGCGCGCGTTCCATTTAGTTGGAATTCGTGCTGTGCCGGCCGATGGGTGTGACCGTGAATCAGGTGCTGAATGCGATGCTCGCGCATTGCTGAATCGACCGTGCGCTGATTCACGTCCATGATCTCCGCATCTTTCGTTGCCATGGCGGCCTTGCTGGTTTCACGCAGTCCGCGCACGATGCCTTCGCGTTCCGCGAGGCTACGGGCGAGAAATCGTCCGGTCCAGTCGGGGTCTCGTACCATGACGCGGAATTTCTGGTACGCGACATCGTCCGTGCACAGCGTGTCGCCGTGCATCAACAGCACTGATTCGCCGTAGAGATCGATAACGGTCGGGTCCGGGAGCAGTTGCGCGCCACTCGCCACTTCGAAATCGCGACCCAGCAGAAAATCCCGGTTGCCGTGCATTACGAATACCGGAACGCCGGCGTCGGTCAGGGCGCGCAGGCCGCTCACCACCGGGACATAGCCAGTGTGGGCGATGGCATCATCGCCGATCCAGTACTCGAACAGATCGCCAAGAATGTAAAGCGCATCCGCGTGTGCGGCACGTTCGCGCAAGAATCGCAGGAACAGTTCGATGATTTCCGGCCGTTCAGCGCTTAGATGCAGATCGGAAATGAAGAGGGTTGGCATTAGGATGAGCTGCCGTCGCGCAATGCCAGGGCGAAACCACTAGTCCACTTCAGCAATTGACTCGATCACGACTTCAGTAAGTGGAACGTTCTTGTGGCCGGCACGGCTTCCGGTGGGCACACCCTTGATTCGGTCGACCACGGTCATTCCGTCGACAACCTTGCCAAATACACAATAACCCCAACCAGACGGGTTTTGTGCGGTGTAATTGAGGAAATCGTTGTCGATCACGTTGAGAAAGAACTGACTGGTGGCAGAATGAGGGTCGCTGGTGCGTGCCATGGCAATGGTACCGCGTTCATTGCGCAGACCATTCATGGCTTCGTTGGCCAGCGGCGCATGAGTAGCCTTCTGCACCATCCCGGAGGAGAACCCCCCGCCCTGGATCATGAAGTTGTCGATTACGCGATGAAATAGGGTGCCATCGAAGAACCCTTCCCGCACGTATGTGAGGAAATTTTCCACAGTCTTTGGCGCCCGTTTGTCGTCTAGCTCAAGTATAATTGCGCCGTAGCTGGTCTGGATGCGTACCCGTTTCATAATTCAGTGGTCACTCGCGTATTGTCGAAGGGAAAATCCGGACTGCCGAAACCGGTTGGGTGATCTCAAGCGATCTTCCTAGGCCCGGATTGGCGAAGGCGTATTTTAATTCAGGTGGCGCTTGGTTACCATTCCTCCCAGATATGGACGGATTACCCTTTAAGACCCGCTTTGCGCCCAGCCCGACAGGGTTGCTCCACCTGGGGAATGTCCGCACCGCACTATTCAATTTCCTGCTTGCCCGCGGTCGCGGGGGCGAGTTTCTCCTGCGGCTCGAGGACACTGACGCAGTGCGCGGTCATGAGCGCTATGCGCAGGCGCTGCAGGAGGATCTGCGCTGGCTTGGCCTGCCCTGGGACGAGGGCCCGCAGGCGGGTGGCACCAACGGACCGTATTTTCAGTCCCTACGCGGACCGGTCTATCAGCAGTATTTTTCGATCCTGCAGGAACGGGGTCTGGCATACCGCTGTTTTTGCACCGAGCACGAACTGGCTGTCGAGCGTCGCACCGCACTGGCCGCCGGCCGCCCGCCACGCTATTCCGGCCGCTGTCGCATGCTTACCCTGGGGCAAGTCGAGTCGCGCCTGGCGGCCGGTACACCTGCCACGCTTAGATTCCATGTGGCTGACGGCGCTATCGTAGAATTCGACGACCGTGTACGTGGTCGACAAACCTTTCGCACAGACGACATTGGCGATTTTGTAATTCGCCGTTCTGACGGAACACCGTCGTTTTTCTTCAGCAATGCGGTCGACGATGCCCTCATGGGCGTCTCGGTGGTAGTGCGTGGAGAAGATCATCTGACTAACACGCCGCGACAGATTCTTATGCTTGAAGCGCTCGGCCTTACCGTTCCGGAGTACGCCCATATCGCGCTTGTCATTGCAGCGGACGGCGCACCGCTTTCCAAGCGCAGCGGCAGCCGCAGCGTACTAGAACTGCGTGAAGCGGGGTTCCTGCCGCTTGCCATCTGCAATTATCTCGGTCGCCTCGGGCATACCTACGCGGACAACAGCTTTCTGTCACTGGCAAAACTGGCCGCTGATTTCTCCATCGAGCGCTTACATCGCGCACCGGCACGCTACGACGAGACACAGCTTGTCCATTGGCAAAAGGAAGCGATTCTGAATGCTTCAGACGGCGAATTGTGGCAGTGGTTGCGCACGGCCAGCTATCCGGATGACAGACATATAGAGCGTTTCGTGCCCGCGGATCTTTCAATGGCCTTCGTCAACGCACTGCGCGAGAATGTCGTCATGCCGCTCGATGCGCTTATTTGGGCGGCAAATCTATTTGCCGGCCACAGCTTCGACGACGAGGCCAGCGCGGTGATCCGTCAGGCGGGAGCGCAGTTTTTCCGTTCGGCGCTTGCTGGCCTCGACAAGGGACCGGGCGGATTCAAAGATTTCGCAAAAGGCGTGGAGCAGGCAACGGCTACCCGGGGCAAGTCGTTATTCATGCCGCTGCGTGCCGGACTGAGCGGTGCGGTATATGATGCCAAGTGGCCGCGGGTCTGGCCGCACGGGCCGGCAATGGAGCGGCTATGGAGTATGCTTGGGAGGGAGCGAATCAGACAGCGGCTGGCGCAGGCCGTCGAACTCGCGAGCGCATAGCGCGCCACGCGCGAACACCGTAGACACAAGTGCATAAATATACGTCCTTAACCGCTTTCTATCGGGACCTCCGGGTCGGGCGCGCGCAAAGGGTGCACACCGTATCGCCATAAATAAAGACACAAAATATGCTGCAGATCTATAACAGCCTGACCAAGAAAAAAGAACCATTCCACCCGATAACACCCGGCAAAGTGCGCATGTACGTCTGCGGCATGACGGTCTATGACTACTGTCATCTGGGTCATGGGCGGGTACTGGTGGTATTCGACATCGTGGCGCGCTACCTCCGGGCGAGCGGCTTTGAGGTAACTTATGTGCGCAATGTCACGGACATTGACGACAAAATCATCCGCCGCGCACAGGAAAACGCCGAGACCATCGGGGCGCTGACTGAGCGCTTTATCCAGGCGATGCACGAAGACGCCGGCGCTCTCGGTGTCGAGCCTCCCAACGCCGAGCCGCGGGCGACTGTCTACATGCCGCAGATCATCTCCATGATTCAGACGCTGATCGATCGCGGTTTTGCCTATGCGGCGGCGAATAAGGATGTCTACTACCGCGTACGCCGTTTTGCCGACTATGGCCAGCTGTCCGGCAAGTCGCTCGAGGATCTGCGCGTCGGTGCGCGTATCGAGGCAGATGAGGCCAAGGACGATCCTTTGGATTTCGTGCTGTGGAAGGCAGCCAAGCCGGCCGAACCCAGTTGGGATTCGCCCTGGGGTCCGGGGCGGCCTGGCTGGCACATCGAATGCTCCGCTATGTCGACCAGCTGTCTCGGGCATCATTTCGACATTCATGGCGGCGGCCTTGATCTGCAGTTTCCGCATCATGAAAATGAAATTGCCCAAAGCGAGGCGGCCACCGGCGAAAAATTTGTCAACGTCTGGATGCACAATGGTTTTGTGCGCGTGGATGATGAGAAGATGTCCAAGTCGCTCGGTAATTTCTTCACTCTGCGCGAGGTAATGAAGGACTACGATGCCGAGGTAGTGCGTTACTTTATTTTGTCGAGCCACTATCACAGCCCGCTCAATTACACGAACGAATCGCTGGAAAACGCCAAGGCGGCGCTCACTCGGCTGTATGTGGCGCTCAAAGATTTTCCGCCGCATCAGGATGGGTCAATCCACGCAGGTGTAGACGAATCGCATACCTACGCCCAGCAGTTCTTTGCTGCCATGGACGACGACTTTAACACCCCGGTTGCTGTCGCCGCGCTTTTCGAGTTAGCGCGCGAGATTAATCGCTTGCAGGCAGCGGAACCCGTCAAGGCGGTGAATCTGGCCGCGCTTCTGCGCCGGCTTGGCGGTATCCTTGGCCTGTTACAGCGCGATTCGCAGCGATTTCTGCAGGGCGGCGCCGCGGGCGGGCTGTCAGATGGCGCGATCGAACAGCTGATCGGCCAGCGCCTGGCGGCGCGCAAATCCAAGAACTGGTCCGAGGCAGACCGGATTCGCGACGAACTCAAACAGCAGGGAATCATCCTGGAAGACAGTGGCAGTGCTACCACCTGGCGCCGGGCCTGAGTTGACTACGCCGATCTCCCTAAAATTGATCTGCCATTTCGTTGCCCGATAACCCGCGCTAAATTTGTCCGATTCCGCCTCCAGCGGGCTTGACCGTACGTGCACTTATAAGTAATTTCTCATATTTACACTAAAAAGCCGGTATAGTGCCCTTTTTTCGGGCGCTGTGGGCGCTCAGAGGGCGTTTTGTGGAATTGACGGGTGCAGAGATCTTTGTCCGCTGCCTGCGGGACGAGGGGGTCGAGTATGTATTCGGCTATCCCGGAGGGGCATCGCTGCACATCTACGATGCACTCTACAAGCAGGAGGCAGTCAAGCATATTCTAGTTCGGCACGAGCAGGGCGCTGCCCATGCCGCCGACGGCTATGCGCGTTCGAGCGGCAAGCCGGGCGTGGTTCTGGTGACTTCCGGCCCCGGGGTCACTAATACGGTTACCGGTATTGCCACCGCCTACATGGACTCCATTCCGCTGGTGGTTTTCAGCGGCCAGGTTGCCACGAACCTGATCGGCAATGATGCCTTCCAGGAGGTAGATGCCGTCGGCATCACCCGCCCCTGCGTAAAACACAATTTCCTGGTCAAGGACGTCAAGGACCTGGCCACCGTCATCAAGAAGGCTTTCTATGTCGCCACGACCGGACGTCCCGGGCCGGTGGTAGTGGACATTCCGAAGGACATTACGGCACACAGGACCGAGTACCACTATCCCAAGACCATCGCCATGCGGTCGTACTCGCCGGTTACCAATGGTCATCCCGGACAGATCCGCAAGGCCGTTGACCTGATGCTTCAGGCCAGGCGCCCGATGTTCTATACCGGTGGTGGAGTGATCCTGGGAGAAAGCTCCAAGCAGCTGACCGAACTGGTGCGCATGCTGGGCTATCCATGCACTAACACCCTCATGGGGCTTGGCGCGTTTCCAGCGACTGATCCGCTTTTTGTCGGCATGCTCGGGATGCATGGCACCTACGAAGCCAACATGGCGATGCACGAATGCGATGTACTCATCGCCATAGGCGCGCGCTTTGATGATCGTGTCACCGGTGACCTGAACAAGTTTTGCCCGCATGCACGTATCATTCACGTCGATATCGATCCGTCTTCTATCTCGAAGAACGTGCCGGTGGAGATCCCGATCGTAGGCTCGGTGGATGCTGTCCTCAAGGACATGATCAAGCTGGTCAAGGAAAGCAAGCAGAAACCGGAAAAGGCAGCGCTCGACGCCTGGTGGAAGCAAATCAACGAATGGCGCGGTCTGGAGTGTCTCAAGTACCAGTACAGCGACAAGGTAATCAAACCGCAGTTCGTGCTGGAAAAGCTCTATGCCCTCACCAAGGGGGATGCTTTCGTCACCTCGGACGTGGGGCAGCATCAGATGTGGGCGGCGCAGTTCTATAAGTTCGACAAACCGCGACGCTGGATCAATTCCGGCGGGCTCGGCACCATGGGTTTCGGTCTGCCTGCGGCAATGGGTGTGCAGTTCGCGCATCCGAAGGCGACCGTCGCGTGTGTCACGGGAGAAGCCAGCATCCAGATGTGCATTCAGGAGCTTTCGACCTGCAAGCAGTACAGCTTGCCGATCAAGGTGGTTAACCTGAATAACCGCTATATGGGCATGGTGCGCCAGTGGCAGGAGTTTTTCTATGATCGCCGCTACTCGCATTCGTACATGGATGCCCTGCCGGACTTCATCAAGCTGGCAGAAAGCTACGGTCACGTAGGTATGCACGTCGAAAACCCTTCCGACGTTGAAGGTGCGCTCAAGGAGGCCTTCAAGCTCAAGGACCGGCTGGTGTTCATGGATTTCATCACCGATCAGTCGGAAAACGTGTACCCAATGATCGCGACAGGCAAGGGTCAGCATGAGATGCACCTTTCTCCCTGCAATACCGGCGCCAGCGCCGAGCGGGAGCTGGCCTGATGCGCCACATCATATCGATACTGCTGGAGAACGAGTCCGGCGCTCTGTCGCGCGTGGCAGGGCTTTTTTCCGCGCGCGGCTACAATATCGAATCGCTCACCGTTGCTGCGACCGAGGATCCGACGCTGTCGCGCATGACTCTGGTCACGCGCGGTTCCGATGAAATCATCGAGCAGATCACCAAGCAGCTGAACAAGCTGGTTGACGTGGTGAAACTGATCGACCTGACAGAAGGGGCGCATATCGAACGTGAGATGCTGCTGATAAAGGTCAAGGCGAGCGACGGGGCACGCGAAGAATTGAAACGTTTGTCAGACATCTTCCGCGGCCGCATCATCGATGTTACGGAAAGTGCCTATACCATCGAGCTCACCGGGACCGGAGACAAGCTTGATGCATTCATCCAGGCATTGGGAAAAGCCGGTATAATCGAGGTTGTCCGGTCGGGGCCTTCCGCCATCGCTCGGGGCGAAAAGGGACTGCATGTCTAAAGTGGCCGGCGCAGACCGCAGCGGGACGACCTATTGTCCTTGAAGAACGTGATGAATCGCGCGGCGCGGCGTCGGGCTCGCCGGATGCTGAAAGAATCGCAAGCTTAAAATCTGGAGTCATTCATGAAAGTCTACTACGACAAAGACGCTGATCTTTCTATCATTCGCGGCAAAAAGGTCGCGATCGTGGGCTACGGCTCGCAAGGACATGCTCATGCGCTCAATCTGAAGGAGAGCGGCGTGCAGGTGACAGTCGCGTTGCGCGAGGGTTCGGCCTCGGCACAGAAAGCGAAGAACGCCGGCCTGGCGGTAAAAAACATACCCGAAGCGGTCAAGGAAGCCGACCTCGTCATGATTCTTGCGCCAGACGAACAGCACAAGAAGCTCTATGCAGAAGGCATCGAACCGAACCTGAAGAAGGGTGCGACGCTTGCCGTGGCGCATGGTTTCTCGATCCATTTCGGTTTCATTCAACCGCGTGCGGATCTAGACGTGATCATGATCGCGCCCAAAGGGCCGGGCCACTTGGTGCGCTCGACCTTCACGCAGGGCGGGGGCGTACCGTGTCTGATCGCGATCAAGCAGGATGCATCCGGCAAGGCGCGCAATACGGCTTTGTCCTATGCCAGCGCTATCGGTGGCGGACGCGCAGGTGTTATCGAAACCACATTCAAGGACGAAACGGAAACTGATCTTTTCGGCGAACAGGCCGTGCTTTGTGGCGGAGCCTCGCACCTGGTGCAGGCTGGGTTCGAAACCCTGGTCGAGGCCGGCTATCCGCCGGAAATGGCTTACTTCGAGTGTCTGCACGAGCTCAAGCTTATCGTTGATCTGATGTACGAAGGCGGCATTGCCAACATGCGCTACTCGATTTCGAATACCGCCGAATACGGGGACTACACGCGCGGGCCGCGCATTGTCACTGAGCAGACGAAGGCAGAGATGAAGAAGATTCTCAAGGAAATCCAGTCTGGCCAGTTTGCCAAGGAATGGATGGCGGAAAACGAAACTGGCGGCAAGCGCTTCCCGGAGATGCGCGCGCAAGCGGCAAAACACCCGATCGAAGAGGTCGGTGGACGGTTGCGCGACATGATGCCCTGGATCAAGGCCAACAAGATCGTCGACAAGTCCAAAAATTGAGGCACGTCGATCAGGTCGTCCCGGGTAGGCGCATCCCGTGACCGAAATGAAGCGCCATCCCCTCCTGGCACGTGAAGGTTGGGTGCATATCACCATTGCGGTCGTTGCCGCCGGCGTGGTGCAGTTGCTGGCCGGCTGGATTTGGGCGCTGCCGCTTTGGATTGTCAGCCTTTTCGTTATTCAGTTTTTCCGCGATCCGCCGCGGCGCATTCCGGAAGTACCACTCGCTGTGGTTTGCCCTGCGGACGGACGCGTGATCGCTGTAGACGAGGTGCGTGACCCGTACCTCGACCGTCCCGCGCGGCGGGTAAGCATCTTCATGAATGTCTTCAATGTGCACGCCAACCGCATACCGGTTTCCGGCGTGGTCAGGCAGCGCTGGTATCATCCGGGCAGTTTCGTCAATGCGGCCCTCGAAAAGGCATCGCGCGATAACGAGCGCAACGCACTCTGGATTCGCACCGAGGAAGGTGGTGATGTTGTAGTCGTCCAGGTTGCCGGACTGATTGCGCGGCGTATCCTGTGCTATGTCCAGGAAGGTGCGAGTGTCAGACGCGGGGAGCGCTACGGATTTATCCGTTTCGGATCGCGCGTCGACGTCTATTTGCCCACGCGCTGCGAAGTCCAGGTTGGTCTGGGCGACAAAGTCGCCGGCGGCCGGGACATCCTTGCCTTCCTCATGTTCTAAGCGCTGTCACAATACCGGGCAGTTTTATATGCTAAATTTTCTCAATATGAGGAAATCGGAGCGCGGAGAAGCGAAGTGATCCAGAAGCACGAGCGCAAGGGCATATACATCCTGCCCAATCTGTTTACCACGGCCAGTCTGTTTGCCGGATTCTACGCCATTGTGCAGGCCATGAATGGCCGTTTCGAGCATGCGCCGGTGGCAATCTTCATTGCCATGATCATGGACGGGCTGGATGGCAGGGTCGCGCGTTGGACGCATACCGAGAGCGACTTCGGGGCCGAATATGACAGCCTGTCGGATATGGTCTCATTTGGACTGGCGCCGGCACTGGTGATCTACGAGTGGGCGCTGTCCGGCCTGGGCAAGCTTGGCTGGCTGGCGGCCTTCATGTATGCGGCCGCGGCGGCGCTGCGTCTCGCCCGATTCAATACCCAACTCGGCCAGAGTGACAGCCATCATTTCCAAGGCCTGCCGAGCCCCTCGGCAGCGGCGCTGGTGGCCGGCCTGGTCTGGGTCTTTCACAGTTACGGCGTGCCGGGCAAGGAGATGAGTCTTCTGGCGCTCGGTTTTACCGTGTTTGCCGCGGGCGCCATGGTCAGCAATATCCGCTATTTCAGTTTCAAGTATCTGGACCTCAAGGGACGGGTATCATTTGTCGCAGTGCTCGCGGTAGTCCTCATCTTTGTTCTCATTTCGCTTGATCCGCCGCAGGTGTTGTTTATCATTTTCCTTTTCTATTCGGCCTCTGGACCTCTGTTCGCAGGCTATCGTTTTTACCGTCGCATGAGCCGTGGAGAGCTCCGCCGGCCAAGGCTTTGAAATTGCGCCTGACTGGTTTATAGTTATTATCATGTTCGCGCGTATCACCAGTTCCGAAATGCCTGTTTCTGCGGCTGTTGCCCGCAGTCAAACCTGCGTCCGCCCGGATGCCCTCCTGCTGTCCCTGCGACTGCTGCGCGCAAGCGCATAAAACTCCCGACGTGTTCCTGGCGAGGACTAAAACACGCGACAAACAATCCATTGAACCATAAACGTCTGCAGGGCATTTAGGTGCATCTGCAAAGAGAGTGCAGGATGAGTGACCAACTGATCATATTCGACACCACATTGCGCGATGGCGAGCAGAGCCCCGGGGCTTCCATGACGCGCGATGAGAAGGTGCGCATTGCCAAGAATCTCGAGCGCATGCGCGTCAACATCATCGAGGCGGGTTTTCCCATCGCGAGCCCTGGCGATTTCGAGGCCGTAAAAGCCGTTGCCCAGGAAATCAGCGATAGCACCGTGTGCGCACTGGCGCGCGCGATCAACAAGGACATCGATCGCGCCGCCGAAGCAATCAAGCCGGCAAAATCGGGACGAATTCATACCTTTATCGCGACCTCGCCGATTCACATGCGCGAGAAATTGCGCCTTACGCCAGATCAGGTGCTGGAGCAGGCGGTAAATGCGGTCAAGTACGCGCGCCGTTTCACCGATGACGTGGAGTTTTCCCCCGAGGATGCGGGCCGGTCGGAAACGGATTTTCTCTGCCGCGTGCTTGAGGCGGTCATCGCCGCCGGGGCGCGCACCGTCAATATTCCGGATACCGTCGGGTACAACCTCCCCAACCAGTTCGGTAACTTGATCAAGACGCTGCGCGAACGCGTACCCAATTCGGACAAGGCGGTGTTTTCCGTGCACTGCCACAACGACCTTGGTTTGGCGGTGGCCAATTCGCTTTCCGCCGTGCTCAACGGCGCGCGGCAGGTGGAATGCACCATCAATGGTCTCGGCGAACGTGCCGGCAATGCGGCACTGGAAGAGATTGTGATGGCGGTGCGCACGCGACGCGATCTCTTTCCCTGTGATACGCAGATCGACACCACGCAGATCGTTGCGGCCAGCCGTCTGGTCGCGAATATCACCGGATTTGCCGTGCAACCCAATAAGGCAATTGTCGGCGCCAACGCTTTCGCGCACGAGTCCGGCATCCATCAGGATGGGGTTATCAAGATGCGTGAGACGTATGAAATTATGCGTGCCGAGGATGTGGGCTGGGTAGCCAACCGGATGGTTCTGGGTAAGCATTCCGGACGCAATGCATTTCGTGCGCGGCTCAAGGAGCTCGGCATCGAGTTCAAGGTGGATGCCGAATTCAATTCAGCGTTCGAGCGTTTCAAGGAATTAGCAGACAAGAAGCACGAGATTTTCGACGAAGATATCCAGGCCTTGGTTACGGAAGAGGGTCTCGAGGGCGTCGACGAGCAGTTTAGGCTGGTGAAACTGAAAGTATGTTCGGAAACTGGCACCAAGCCGCATGCCAGCATCACCGTCGCGGTGGACGGAGTGCAGCAATCGGCCGGCGCTGAAGGTGGCGGTCCGGTTGACGCCTCATTCAAGGCCATCGAGGAGGTTGTGCACAGTGGTACGCAATTGCTGCTCTACTCGGTCAACAACATTACCAGCGGGACGGATTCGCAGGGCGAAGTGACAGTGCGGCTGGAAAAGGCGGGCCGCATCGTCAACGGTCACGGCGCGGACACTGACATTGTCATTGCCTCCGCCAAGGCCTACCTTAACGCGCTCTGCAAGCTGGTGGTGCCGGCGGAGCGTGCTCACCCGCAGGGCGGTACGCCGATCTAAGCAGCGTCCGAGTGGCCAGTCGCACCCCGGGGCCGCAGTCGATCCCCGGGTGCGGGAACAGGCTGTTTCCAACCGCGGGCTTGCGTTACTGTCGAATCGGTCATGCCGGGGTTTGGCGTGGCCTCCATGCCTTTCTTGACAGATTCTGAATGGAACATCTTCCCTGATTTTGTGTTCCCGGCCGGCCGGCGTTATTCTAATTCAATGCCAACGCGCGAAGATCTCCGACGACAGTATCTGTCCGCAATGGGTATCGAGCTGTGGGAGAAACGTCGCCCCAGCTGGGTAGCGCTGTGCGCGGAAGATACCGGGTCTGCGATAACGACTCCGCCGGAAGATCTTTCCGGCGCCGCGGTATCTGCTGCGCTGTCGGTAATCAACCCGAAGCCACAAGCGAGCCCCAGCCCGGTGGAATTGGGGGAATTGGACTGGGAGGCGCTGCAGCAGGCAGTTCGCGCCTGTACCCAGTGCAGCTTGCATCTTGAGCGAACCCAGACCGTTTTCGGTGTCGGTAATCGCCATGCCCAGTGGATGTTTGTGGGCGAGGCGCCTGGCGTCGAAGAGGACCGTCAGGGCGAACCATTCGTGGGTCGCGCTGGTCAGCTGCTCAACGCCATGATCCATGCCATCGGACTCAAGCGCGAAGCGGTATACATTGCGAATGTCCTGAAATGCCGTCCACCCAATAACCGCGATCCGCAACCAGACGAAGTGGAGCATTGTGAGCCGTTCCTGCTTCGCCAGATTGAATTGATCAAGCCACGCTTGCTGGTTGCGCTTGGACGTCATGCTGCCCACAGCCTGCTCAAAACGGAGTTGGCATTGGGCAAGTTGCGCGGCCAACGCTTGAGCTATCACGACATTCCTCTCGTCGTGACCTACCATCCGGCCTACCTGCTGCGCAATCCGGTCGACAAGCGCAAGGCTTGGGACGATCTGCGTCTGGCGCGCTCGATCGTCGAGGCAGCGCAATGAGTGCCGTTGTATTCCGGCGTGAGCCGCGGTTGCGCGACATGCAGCCAGAGGACCTGCCCGCGGTCATGGAGGTGGAGGTCGCGGCCTATGAATTTCCCTGGACCTTCGGTATCTTCCGCGACTGCATGCGGTACGGCTATGTTTGCAAGGTTTTGGGCAGCGGTGATGGGCCCATCGGCCATGGCATCATGTCGGTCAGTGCCGGTGAATGCCATCTGCTGAATATCTGCATCCATCCGCGATACCAAGGGCAAGGTTACGGCACCGGGATGATCTCCGATCTGCTCGAGATTGCGCGCTCCCGCCACGCTCAGACAGCGTTGCTCGAAGTGCGTGTGTCGAACAAGGCGGCCTACCACGTCTACAGTAAGCTCGGTTTCCATGAGATCGGCATGCGCCGCAGCTACTATCCGGCGCGTAAAGGTCGCGAGGACGCGATTATCCTTGCCTGTGATTTGTAGCATCCGCCCTGGCCGGCGCGGCAAGTCTCAGGATAAATAGCAATCGGCAGTTCAGCCGGCTAGGCCCCTGACCCTGCGTGCGCCGGCGAACATCAGGAAAGGTAATCGCCGCCGGTTTTCTGGCGCGACCGATTTTGTTACCGGAAACGCGAAAAAAAAATCGCATACCACCACCCAGGTGGCCACCGAGGCCCCATCCTCTGAAGCAACGGAGCCCGCGGAAAAGTCAGGGCGGTTCAGTCAATCCATCAGGTTTGAGTGTGTTAGCGGTGGTCGACCATCGCGATGGCCGACAGGCAGCTGTGACCGAGATGCAAGCAAAAGGCGGCCTGGATGGATCCGGCCAAGAGCGGCCGGTCAGCCGCCCGGAAGTCAGTCAGGTAAGCAGTTATTCACGGCAGAGCCGATTGCCGCCCGCCGCTGTGGCCCTATGCGGCATGCGCCATGCTCGTGATGACTCCAATGGGCGGCGAGTTAGCCATCGATGACGGTAAAGCCCTTGCGCCGGGCTGTCGCCGCCAGTCGGTTGTCGAAGTCGACCATGTCTCGTGTTTCCGGGTCATGATTGGCGGTGATCAGAGCGGCTGAGAGCCGTAGCTGTCGGCCGCGCGCAAGACCTGCACATGCAGCAACCGCTCCGCTGCATGGGCGGATCACTTAGCTGGGAACGACCTCGTGCCACGTTGCCCCGAGTCATTTTGCTGCCTTAAACGTGGCAGTCAAATCCTCTGCGCTAGCAGATAAGCGCATACCGTTATTGTCGTAAGTGAGTGGTTACTACCGCATAACGCTCCATTTCAAGTGCACATCGCTGGGTAATCAGCGCAGGTATTTCCGCGAATTTAATTGTTGACTAATACAGTCAGGTTTCGTATCGTGTCAATGCTGGGTTAAAGCCAGGTTCCTTATCACTCGCCATCGCAAGCCTCCCCCAAGGGTTGCCTTCGCGGTGTCGGGTGCACCAAAAAGGAGGCGTCATGGCGACCCCAAGTAGCGATATCAACGCACTGATTCGGCGGGCATACACGGCCGGTTTTGTCACGGACCTGGAAGCCGATAGTGTGCCGCCGGGCCTCAATGAGGACATCATTCGTCTCATCTCGGCCAAAAAAGACGAGCCGGAATTCATGCTCGCGTGGCGTCTTAAGTCCTACCGCCACTGGCTAACCATGCAGCCACCCCATTGGGCCCATGTCCATTATCCCCCGATCGATTTTCAGGACATCGTGTATTTCTCGGCGCCCAAAACGGGCAAAGACGGTCCCAAGAGTCTCGCCGAGGTGGATCCCAAGCTGCTGGAGACCTATGACAAGCTCGGCATACCGTTGCGCGAACGCGAGCTGCTCGCCGGTGTGGCTGTCGACGCGGTTTTCGACAGCGTGTCAGTCGCCACCACGTTCAAGGAAAAGCTGGCGTCGGCAGGGATTATCTTCTGTTCCTTTTCCGAGGCCGTTCACAACCACCCGGATCTGATTCAGAAATATCTCGGCTCGGTCGTACCCTACACCGACAACTTTTACGCCAGCCTGAATTCCGCCGTATTCAGCGACGGTTCCTTCGTCTATGTCCCTCCGGGCGTGCGCTGCCCGATGGAGCTCTCGACCTATTTTCGGATCAACGCTTCCAAAACCGGACAGTTCGAGCGCACCCTGATCATTGCCGACGAGGGTGCCTACGTGAGCTATCTCGAAGGTTGCACCGCGCCGATGCGCGACGAGAACCAGCTGCATGCTGCTGTGGTGGAGCTCGTTGCTCACCGCGGCGCGCAAATCAAGTATTCCACTGTACAGAACTGGTATCCGGGCGACGAGGAAGGACGCGGCGGCATCTACAACTTCGTGACCAAGCGTGGCGCCTGCCGCGGTGAGGGCGCAAAGATCTCGTGGACGCAGGTTGAGACCGGTTCGGCGATCACCTGGAAATACCCGAGCGTGATCCTCGAGGGCGACAATTCGGTGGGCGAGTTCTATTCGGTCGCGCTCACCAACAACCGCCAGCAGGCGGACACCGGCACGAAGATGATCCACATCGGCCGCAATACCCGCAGCACGATCATTTCCAAAGGTATCGCCGCGGGCCACGGGCAGAACACCTATCGCGGCCTGGTGAAAATCCTGAAAGGCGCGGAGGGTGCCCGCAACTTCACGCAGTGCGACTCGCTGCTGATGGGCGACAAATGCGGGGCTCATACCTTTCCCTACATCGAGACACGCAATCCAACTGCCCGCGTGGAACACGAGGCAACTACGTCCAGGATCAGCGACGACCAGCTCTTCTATCTGCAGAGCCGCGGGCTTTCAGCCGAAGATGCGGTATCGATGGTTGTCAACGGATTCTGCAAGGCGGTATTCAAGGAGCTGCCGATGGAATTTGCGGTGGAGGCGCGGAAGTTGCTCAGCGTAAGCCTCGAGGGCGCCGTTGGATAGGGGGCGGAGAGGACAGCGGATCGGAACAGGAGTGAGCCATGTTGACCATCAGTAATCTGCACGCCAGTGTTGACGGCGCCGAGATTCTCAAGGGCATCGATATTGAAATCAAAGCCGGTGAAGTGCATGCCATCATGGGACCGAATGGCTCGGGCAAGAGCACGCTCGCGAACGTCCTTGCCGGCCGGGACGATTACGAGGTGACGAATGGCAGCGTCACCTATCAGGGCAAAGATCTGCTTACTATGGCGCCGGAGGAGCGCGCGCGCAGCGGCATATTGCTGGCATTCCAGTATCCGGTCGAGATTCCCGGGGTAAGCAATATTTACCTGCTGAAAGCGGCTCTCAATGCCGTGCGCAAGGCGCGCGGCGAGCCCGAGCTCGATGCGATGGATTTTCTTGTGCTGGTCAAAGACAGGCTGCGGCTAGTCGCCATGAAGGAAGAGCTGCTTTATCGCTCGGTGAATGAAGGCTTTTCCGGCGGAGAAAAAAAACGCAACGAAATCCTGCAGATGGCGCTGCTCGAACCGCATCTTGCCATCCTGGACGAGACCGACTCGGGACTCGATATCGATGCGCTGCAGATCGTAGCCAACGGCGTCAATGCGCTGCGACGAGCGGACCGGGCATTTCTGTTGATCACTCATTACCAGCGACTGCTGGACTACATCGTGCCGGATTTCGTGCATGTGCTGATGGGCGGCCGCATTGTGAAATCCGGCGACCGCACCTTGGCCCTCGATCTGGAAAAACAGGGATACGGCCAGGTGATGCAAGATGCGCGGCCGGCATAGACTGCACCGGGGATTGTATTATGTCGAATGAAATATCCGACACTAAGGCGATGTACCTTGATGTAATGCGCGCCACGATCGAGGCGCGCTCTGTTCGCGCGCGGTCTAGGCTACGTGAGCTCCGGCAAGCGGCAATGGCTAGTTTCGATTTGCACGGGTTTCCGACAACGCGCGACGAAGACTGGAAATATACCGATGTCCGCCCGATAGAACGGGGCGCCTTCATGCCGGCGCCGCTAAACTCAACCGGTGCACTGCCACCGATCGAGAGCCTGCAGATAGACGAACCTGGAAGCCACAGACTGGTTTTCGTTGACGGTCGTTTGTCCGAAACGCTGTCGCAAATCGGTAGATTGCCGGCAGGCGCAACCATCTGTGGTCTGGCCGCTGCGCTGCGTGATCAGCCGGATGTCCTGGAGGCGCATCTCGGTCGCTGTGCGCCGGCGGATAGCGGCTTTGCTGCCCTCAATACGGCGCTTTTCGTCGACGGCGCATTGATCCATCTTGCGCTGGGTGTGACAATCGATCATCCGATTCATATTCTGTATCTGACCACGTCGGGAGCGTCACTGGTGCAGCCACGCACCCTGGTCATCGCCGAAAGACAAAGCTGCGCTACCATCGTCGAGCATTCCACAGCCGTATCCGATCTCACCTATTTTGCCAACAGCCTGACGGAGATCCTGGCCGAGGACGAGGCAGTAATTGAGCACTACCGGGTCCAGGAAGAAAGCGCTAGCGCCTTTCATCTGAGCGGGCTCTACGCACACCTCGGCCGATCCAGTCGGCTCACCACTCACGCCATGGATCTGGGCGGTCGCCTGGTACGCAATGATCTGCACGTGGTTCTCTCAGGCAGCGGCGGCGAGTGCCAGCTGAACGGTCTCTATCTGGCCGGTGACCGGCAACACATCGACAACCACACCCATATCGACCACGCGTGCCCGCAGTGCATGAGCAGGGAGTTCTATCGCGGCGTGCTGAACGGCCGGGGGCGAAGCGTATTTCGCGGACGCATCGTAGTGCGGCCGGATGCGCAGAAAACCGACGCGCGTCAGGTGAATAACAATCTGCTGCTGTCGCGCGATGCCGAGGCCGACAGCCAGCCGCAGCTCGAGATCTATGCCGACGACGTCAAATGCTCCCATGGCGCAACGGTCGGACAGCTAGACCCGGATGCGCTGTTCTATCTGCGCTCCCGCGCCCTGGATGAGCGTGCGGCGCGCCAGCTTCTGACTTATGCCTTTGCGCGCGAAGTACTCGGCCGCATCAAACTGGCGGGCGTGCGCGCCCGGGTCGAGCGACGTCTGGCCGCCGGCATCGGGCGGCCAGACGGGCAGGCGGTGCCAGCGTGATTTCGGTCTCCGAAACGGCCTTACGCACCATGGGCAACAGACCGTTCGAGGTGAATCGCGTGCGCGCGGACTTCCCGGCTCTGCACCGGACTATGCACGGCAGGCGGCTTGTGTACCTGGGCAACGCCGCCACCATCCAGAAGCCACGTTCGCTGATCGAAGCGCTCGCTCACACCTGTCGCCATGACGATGAGATCGACATCCTCATTGCGGCTATCGGCAAGTTGCGGGAGGTGCTCGGCTGATGTCCGACCTTCGTGCTCTGTACGAGGAAGTCATCCTCGACCACAACCGCAATCCGCGCAACTTCATGCGCAAGCCCGAAGGTGCCAACGGGCATGCGCATGGGTACAACCCGCTTTGCGGTGATGAGTTTTCCGTGAGCCTGCGCATCGAAGACGGTGTCATCAAGGATGTTGCCTTTGAGGGTGCGGGTTGCGCCATTTCTACGGCATCGGCCTCCTTGATGACCGAGAGCATTAAGGGCAAGACCGTGCAGCAGGCGCAGGCCCTGTTCCAGGGCGTGCATGATCTGCTCACCGGCTCGGGGAGCGGTGCCGACCTCGGCAAGCTGCAGGTGCTGAGCGGCGTGCGAGAGTATCCGGCACGGGTCAAGTGCGCCACGCTCGCCTGGCATACGCTGCAGGCGGCGCTCAGAAACGAGCAGGAAACGGTTTCGACCGAGTAACCGCCGCGCAAAGCGTGGTCGCGACCGATGGCTACTTATTATATTGTCTGCTGGTAGGGTTGAACGCCATGTCACTGGATCTGCTGAAGCTGTCAGCCGAACAGGCAATGTCCGCTGACGGGCTCAAACAGCACGTAGTCGAGGCTCTGCGCAAGATCTACGACCCGGAAATTCCGCTCAATATCTATGATCTCGGGCTCATCTATGATCTCAACGTCGACGAAATTTCCGGTGCGGTCCGGATCCGGATGACGCTGACGACACCCGCTTGTCCCGTGGCGCAGAGTTTTCCCTGTACCGTGGAATGTGCAGTGCGCGAGGTGCGTGGCGCGAAGGACGTCAAGGTAGAGCTCGTGTGGGATCCGCCGTGGAGTCAGGACAGCATGTCGGAAGCCGCGAAATTGCAGCTCGGGCTGCTGTGAGTGCCCGTGGCAGCGGAGTGGCGCGCCGGCTGGCGCCGATGATGAGTGTTATCTGGTGGAATGCAGCGCATGGCTGAGTGGGTCGACGTCGCGGCAGTCGAGGAAGTGCCGCCCGGCGGATTCCGGGTGGTCGAGGTGGACGGCAGCATGGTGGCCGTTTTCAATCTGGGCGGACAGTTCTACGCCATTGATGATGTCTGCACGCATGACGGCGGAACGCTCAGCGGAGGATGCGTGGAAGGGGACGAAGTCGTCTGTCCGCGTCATGGCGCGCGCTTTCGTATCACCACCGGGGAAGTCACCGCGCCACCAGCTTACGAGCCGGTACACTGCTTTCGGCTGCGCGTGCAGGATGGACGCATCGCGATCAAGGATGATCGGTGGGACTGACCGATCTGTGAATTAGAGGCCAATTCCAAACGGTGGTGCAGACACTCTGTCGGCGAGTGCGACCAAAAGACTTTCCGACATCCATGCTGGTTGGGATTCAACCGGTCGAGGAGACTGCCATGGCGCAGGTGCTCGATGCAATTCGGCGCTACCTCAAGTCCTTTCTGCTGTGGGAGCTCGTTGCCGGGCTGGCAGAAACGGGCAGGCATCTCTTTGCCCGCAAGGTCACAGTGCAGTACCCGGATGAGAAAACTCCCCAGTCACCGCGCTTTCGCGGACTGCACGCGCTGCGCCGTTACCCGAATGGCGAGGAACGTTGCATCGCCTGCAAGCTGTGCGAAGCGGTATGCCCGGCAGCGTGCATCACGATCGAGTCCGAGCAGCGTGCCGACGGCACGCGCCGGACCACGCGTTACGACATCGATCTCTTCAAATGCGTCTACTGCGGGTTCTGCGAGGAAGCATGCCCGGTGGACGCGATCGTGCTAACCCGCATCTTCGAGTTTCATTTTGAAAGTCGCGGGGACGAAGTCATCACCAAACAGCGGCTGCTCGCAGTCGGCGACCGCATGGAACACGAGATCGCAATAGATCGCGTGCAGGATGCGCCCTACCGCTAGCCGCGGCCGGAATAGGGCGTATAGTACTCTCCACAAACAGTGCCATGCCCGCAATGCGCGACAGCCGATATGCTGCGCCATGGTGGGTATTCGGCATGATTAAAAAACTGGAGACGGCCGTGATTACCCGCCAAATCCCCATCTATCAGGGAAAAATTATCAATGTCAGCCGCGAGGAGGCGCTTCTGCCCAATGGCCGTAGCGGTGAATTCGAAGTGGTCCGCCATCCGGGCGGCGCGGCCGCTGTGGCACTCGACCCAGATTCGCGGGTCTGCCTGTTGCGCCAGTATCGGCATGTCATCGGAGACTGGGTCTGGGAACTGCCCGCCGGCAAACTCGATCCAGGAGAAACACCGCTTTCCACTGCGCAGCGCGAGCTGCAGGAGGAAGCCGGTATCATGGCCCAAGAGTGGAAGTCACTCGGAAGGATTCTGAGTTCTCCCGGAGTGTTCACCGAGGTGATCCATCTCTATCTGGCGCGCGGTCTCTCTGCGGCACAGTCGCAGCCCGAGGAGCATGAGCTTCTTGAAGTGCACTGGCTGCCATTGGCGGATGCCACGGCGCGATCTCTGTCCGGAGAAATCGTCGATGCCAAGACCGTGATCGGATTGCTGCGCGCGCAGTCGCAACTGTAACGCCTATTGGCGACGCCGATGATCAGACGTTAGCCGGATGCGGACTGGAGGCTTTGACCAGCGGGCGTTTTGCGCGCCTATGACCGCTTGGTTGTGAGCCTACCGAAAACCGCATACACTGCGGCCGCCGGCCCGGTGTTAATCGGCCGTTCCGGACAGGTGTGGTCGCTGGAGATACTGGAGATGAAACGATTCGGCCGGTTGCTGTCTGCCCGCAGCGCGCGCCGTTATGACATTCGCTGGTGCAGGCCTGTCACTGCGTTCCTCTGGACCGCGACGCTCCTCGCTGTGCTCTTCTTTCCAGACTTCGTATGGTCGGCACAAGTCCAAGCCTCGGGCGACGATTTCACGGCCGCAAGTCAGAAGCTCGATGAGATCGAGCGCGGCATGCGCAGCGAGGCGGCGGTTGTCGCGCAATTCCGGGCCTGGACCAGGGAGGTCACCCGCACCAAAAATCAGGCCGACGAATGTGTTTCCGGTACCCAGCAGGATGTTGCCCAGATCGATCATGACATCGCAAGCCTCGGGCAGTTGCACCGGGGCGAGCCGCTCGCAGTTACGCGGCAGCGGGATGTGCTGCGGCAGCAAAAGCTTGCGCAACAGGATCGTCTTGCCACGTGCAATCTGCTGAGCATCCGCTCGGACCAGTTGCTTCACCGGCTTGCCGACCGGCAGAGCGAACTGCTTGCCGAAAGACTGCTCGTGCGCGGCCCTTCGATGGGCGGCCTCCTGCGTGACAACTGGACACAGCCAGGCGGTTGGATCGCCGCGACCGGAATCTTCCTGCAGCAGCATAGCGGTTTTAACCAGCTCAAGCCGCTCGATGTGGCAACCCTGGTGATTGTCATTGTTGTAATCGCGATCGCCGGCATGCTGTTCAGACAGCGACTGCTGCGTTGGGCCGCGCGCCGCAACTGGGAGTCCACTTTTTCCGGTCACTTCGAAAAATCCATGGTAACGTCCGTGGGTCATTACTCGCCTCTGTTGTTTGCGAGCCTGGCAGCTGCGCTCATCCTCAAGCTTGCAATCGGCAATGTGGCGCCTTTGCCGTTTATCAATCTGGTGGCTTACGGGCTGCCTGCCTATTTTTTGGCGCTCGCGTTGATCCGTCTTTTCCTGGTGCCGTTTCCGCCGGCAGCGCTCTTTGTCTCCTTACCATCAGGAATCGCCCGATCGCTGGCGGCGCGCCTGCGAGTACTGCTGCTGCTGGGTTACATTGGATACCTCGGGTTTGGCACTCTCGTCGCCCAGAGTCTTCCGCCGCCGGCTCTCCTTTTGGCGCGCGGCATTTTTGTAATCCTGTTCACCTTGAACGTAGCATGGGCCGTTTGGCTCATTGGCCACATTGGTCGTTTATCCCATTACCGCTTCCTGCGTGCGTTGCTCGTGCTCGCGCTGCTCGGCGCGTTGAGCGCAGAGGTGCTGGGTTATCGCAACCTGTCGACTGCGGCGCTGCGCGCCTTGACCGGCACCCTGCTGGCAGCCGGCCTTCTTGCGCTGGTGAGCCGGTTGTTCACCGAGCTATTCGAGCGACTCAACGCCGGTCGTTACGCCTGGCACCAGGGGCTGCGCCGCGCATTGGAGCTGCGTGAAGACCAGCCCATTCCGGGGCTGATCTGGTTTCGGATCGCGGTGTCACTGCTGCTGTGGGTGGGATTTCTCTTTGCACTCATGCGCATCTGGGGTCTTTCCGATGCGGCCGCGCTCGAAGTGCGCGGCTATCTGGTCGACGGGTTCGTCGTCGGGTCGCTGCGCGTTATTCCGGCACGCATTGTGCTCGCGTTGCTGGTCTTTGTTGTGTTGTTTGGACTGAGCGGCTGGGTGCGCGCACGCCTGAAGCGCCACTGGTTGGGCAAGCTCCATCTTGAGCCCGGTGCGCGCGAGGCCATGGTGACGATGAGCGGTTATACCGGGACGGCGATCGCGATCGTGGCAGCGCTGAGCGTGGCGGGCCTGGAGCTCAGCAACCTGGCAATCATCGCCGGTGCGCTTTCTGTCGGCATCGGTTTCGGTCTGCAGAATATCGTCAACAACTTCATCTCCGGTCTGATACTGTTGTTTGAACGTCCGATCAAGGCGGGCGACTGGATCGTGGTCGGCAGCACCGAAGGGTATGTGCGGAAAATCCGTATCCGCTCGACGCAGATCCAGACTTTCGACAGAGCGGATGTCATCGTACCGAATTCCGAGCTGATTTCCGGGCAGGTGACTAATTGGATGCTATACGATCCGCGCGGACGCGTGCGCGTGCCGGTGTCGATTGCCTATGGTAGTGATACGGGCCAAGTGAAAGACCTGCTATTGAAAATCGCCGACGGACATCCCCTCGTGATCCACGACGATCCAGACCGGGCTTCCAAAGTGTTCTTTCTTTCTTTTGGTGATAGCGCACTTAATTTTGAGCTGCACTGCCATATCGGCCACATCGACCAGCGTCTGCAGGTGATGAGCGACTTGAATTTCGCGATCGATGCGGAGTTTCGCAAGCATGCGATCGAAATGCCGTTTCCGCAGCAAGATGTGCATGTGCGTGACTGGCCCAAAGATTTGCCGCCGGCCGCGCCCGCGATTATTCCGAAAGCGAATGGGCCGGGGGCGGACACGTCTTCGGACTGAGCCGCTCGGGGCACCTTTGTTCCGTAAAACTTGAAGCTTTAGCGACCCATTTGGTCGGTCGTCAACAAGAATTGCTTGACTAACGTGCCGATTATCCCGTGCCACTCCCAGTGTTGCCACTCGAGGCAAGCTCCTTTCACCTCCGATCCCGGAGTTCATCGAGCAGTTCGAGCTGCCTTGGCAAACAAACGCTCTTGAGATCATAGTTCTCGACGATGGTGCGGCGCGCGTTGTCTCATATCGTGGAATATGCGTCCGGATTCTTCAGCACCACGATCATCATCCACATTGAGCCAGAGCGTTCCACCATGCTCGTGGACGGTCAAGAGGTCCCGCTCTCAGCCGGCATGACGGTCAAGGCCGATATCATCACCGACAGCCGGCGCGTGATCGAGTTCTTCCTCTCGCCAGTAATGAAGTATCTCAACGAGGGGCTGCAGGTGCGCTGGGCTCATACGAGTGACAGGTCCCAGAATGCGGACATTGCGTTGCCGAGCGCAGACTGGTAATGGAAGAGAGTAACGTGAGGTTGGTCGCCCCTCATTGAGTCAGGTTAGCCTGTTTCCTTGGGGGGGGGCTGAAAATGCTCATGCGATTGCCAGCTTCGCCATGACAGAGGCGCCGAAGCAAGAGAACTTCTTTAGATTGCCATTGATGGCTGTTGAGTGATTATCCGCGCAGCCGGTTGCAGCAATTTTGCTGAAGAGAAGCGAGTTTTAGCATTGCTTCCCTGACTGATGAATAATTTTCTAATCCGCGGAAGCGGATAACGGCCCAGCAAGCGATCGATCACCCTGCGTGTGCAAGCAGGTTCATCTGCATCGCCGTGATTGCCGCCTGCGTCCGGTTGGCGACGCTGAGAGTCTTGCATATGGCGGCAACGTGGATCTTCACCGTTCCTTCAGTCAGTTTCAGGGCGTCAGCGATCTGTTTGTTGGATTTACCCTGGACCACGAACGACAGGACCTCGAGCTGGCGCTCGGTCAAGCCGCGTTCCGGCGGGGTTGTGCGCGGTTCATCTGAGGACGAGTTGGCAGAGGGCGCGCGCGGACGCGGTCCGCCGGTAGCACCATTTCGTTCCAAGAGGCGTGGCGGTACATAAATGCCGCCAGACAGCACCAGTCGCAACGCGCTCAACATGAGCTCACTGGACAGCGATTTGGGGATAAAACCCAATGCCCCGGCGTCGAGTGCGTATTCCACATCGCTGGGCTCTTCAGAATCTGACAGAACTATAATAGGCAGACCAGGATAACGATTGTGTAAAGTCGTGAGCGCCTCGAAATTTGCCGTGTCCGGCAAGGCCAGATCGAGGAGGCAGAGATCTACATTCTTATGATTGCTGGCCTGGAGCAGCGCCGCGCGGAAGGTGCCGGCCTCTAGAATCTGGACGTCATTCGTCAGCTGGCATAGCACGAAGCGCAGTCCCTCCCGGCACAACGTATGGTCATCGACGAGCAGGATTTTCAATAGAACCTTCGAACAATCTTAGTTTTGAGGTGTGTTCATTCTCTGGGCTGTCAAACTGCAGCCAAGAGGCTCATGCCATTGTTCCAATATAGCCTTAGTGCAGGCATGAGGCAAACCCAACCCACAGACGAAGTCTATCGCGTTCGCTAATGAACCCGCCACCGGGTGCACCAGGCAGCTTTTTGCCCGAGCGAAAGAGGGATTTGATTGAATATTGTGGAATTGCCGGCCAGTTGCAGCCAATTTTGGCCTCTTTTCGCACATAACAACTCCTGACTCCCGGCGGGTTAGCCCCTGAATTGTTTGATGCCCACATTAATTAAGGCATAACCCCATGAACTGCTGCGAGAACCAGTCTTAAGACATATGTCGTTGGCTGGATTTTCGAATAAGTCTAGGACCGTAATAATCCGTCCCGCATCGAATATTTATAGTGGGTCTATAACGTCGTCGCGCCGGAATCTTCGGAATGATTACATTCCTCAGCGGATTGCGGTGACTAAAAGGATTAGCGCCGTTTTCTGATTCACCTGCGCAGGTCGTTGGTAGTTGCCCCATGCCAGCTGGGAGAGGCTTGTTTGTGCCGGCGTTTCCCATGGCAGGAACCGTTTTGACTGTCGATAACCGCCATTGAGGAAATTGGATATGAGTCGAAAGAAAAGCCAGATTCTCGAAACTGAGAACGCACAGGCTATCTCGCGCCGTAATTTCGTGCGTCTCGGCGCGGGTCTGGGTGGCCTGGCCCTTGCGGCGGGAACCGGTATTGCCCGCGCTTTTGATAAGACGGTAGATCTACCGATAGTCAATGGTAAGCGCCTGTACGGGACCTACCCGCAGAAGCGTCCGATGATCATCATGTCAGAACGGCCGCCGCTGCTCGAAACCCCGTTTCATATTTTTAACGATGGTATTGTCACGCCCAACGATGCGTTCTTTGTGCGTTGGCACCTGGCTGGCATTCCCACCACCATAGACGAAGGCAAATTCAGAATCCATGTGCATGGTGGCGTCAAGAAAGAGCTCTCTCTCAGCGTCGCGGACCTCAAGAAGAACTTTGAAGCCGTCGAGCTTACTGCCGTCTGTCAGTGTTCCGGCAATGGCCGTGGCCTCTTCAGCCCGCGCGTTCCCGGCGGCCAGTGGACCAATGGCGCCATGGGCAACGCCGTGTGGAGAGGCGTGCGCCTGCGCGACGTGCTGAATAAGGCCGGCGTCGCGCCGGATGCAGTGCAGGTGCAATTCAATGGCGCCGAGACCCCTGTTCTGGCGTCAACGCCCGATTTCATGAAGTCGCTCGACATGGATATCGCAACCGGCGACGACGTGATCATTGCCTACTCCATGAACGGAGAGAACCTACCTGTACTCAATGGCTTCCCCGTGCGCCTTGTCGTACCGGGTTGGTATGCAACCTATTGGGTGAAAATGCTGGATGATATCGAAGTCATCAGCAAGCCCGCGAACAACTTCTGGATGAACCCGGCCTATCGCATCCCGGCCAACGCTTGCGCCTGCCAGATGCCCGGTGAGACCAACGTGAAGACCGTGCCGATCAATCGCATGAACGTGCGCTCTTTCATCACGAGCCTCGCCAGCGGCGCCAGAATTCACGGCGGCCATACCGAAGTCGTGAAGGGAATTGCATTCGATGGCGGATCGGGGATCCGTAAGGTGCTGTTTTCGACCGACGGCGGAAAGACCTGGGCGGACGCTCGCCTCGACAAGAACCACGGCAAGTACAGCTTCCGCGGTTGGGAGGCGGCATTCACGCCGCGCAAGGGTCATGCTTATGAGCTGATGGCACTGGCGATCAACAATAACGGCGAAAGCCAGCAAATCGGAATTTCGCGTTGGAATCCGGCGGGCTTCATGCGCAACGAAGTCGAAACCGTGCGGGTCACCGCCATCTAAGAGAGAAGGGGAGCAGGTCAATGAACAAGACTTTCTTGCTGGCGCTGGCCGCAGCGTTCAGCGCCAACATCGCGCAATCGGTGTTTGCGGCAGACAATACGCGGGTGTCTATCAATCTCCCTCCCGTTGTCACGACCTTCAAGAAGGGTCCGGGCATGACGGATACCAGGGATTTCTGCACGATTTGCCATTCGCCGGCCTACGTCTACATGCAGGCGCCAATGTCGCGCGATGCCTGGAAGGGCGAGGTCGTAAAGATGCAAAAGGCGTTTGGGTGCCCGATTCCCGACGGCAAGATCGACACCGTGGTGAATTATCTCGTTGAGCAGAACGGCATCAAGAATAAGGTCGTCGGGCAGAACGGGAGCAAGTAACTTCTGTCCGTCTCGGACGTGGTTTCAGACCGCAACGTGCCCGCGGTGCATGATCGACAAAGATCGTGCGCCGCCGGTACATGTGGTAAGCAGTAGGGGTGGGGTAGTGCGTGCGCTGGCCCTTGGCCGTTGTTCACTAAAATAATTGAATTTTAAATTAAGGTGTCAGCGCACGCGGCTTTTCCTCGGCTGCATAGATTTAGCAGTTATCCCTGCGACGTTTAGAGTACCTCCAGCCGATGCCGTCATAATATCGGTGTCTGCCGGAGTCAGTGATGGCGGGTTGCTTTTGCTTGCCGTACGACGTTGGTTGTGCTGTACTGACCCACATCAAGATTTGCCGCGTCGGTTGTCCTTATACAATAAAAATAAGAACCGATGCGGTGGGCACGCTGAATGTGCCGGCGCTGCTGTCGTGATCTTTTAAATAGTCGGAGCGGGTAACCCAGTTGTCAGTGCGATCTGGTCGCATTGGCCGACGCAGGCGATTGCGTATACTTTTGGTGCATACCGAATTTCGGAGGATTTGCCGTAAGGATGAGGCGGAGTGTTTGCATACAACAATTAGCTGGAGGAGACCACCCGTATGTCAACAATGGAGTCTTGGAACGAAAGTAGTGAAGGCGCGAAGAAAGTAAAGCTTGGATGGAAAGAGCTTTATCTCAAGGAAGACTGGTGGGCCGTTTGGATCGGGCTCGGCCTCATGGTTCTCGCGATCGTGTTGTTCAACAATGGCAGTACTTTCCTCAAGTCCATCGCCATCAATCCAGGTGGCCTGCATTGGACCAATATGGGGCAGCTGGCCACTCATTTTGCCCAGAATGCCCATCTCTATATCATGCAGTTCATCTTCTGGCTGGTCATCTTCGGTGTCAGCTGCCGCATCATGGGCATCAAGATGTCCGAGTTCATCCCGGCCTTCGTCTTCCTGTATGTCCTGTCGATCATCATGTTTGCGATCGCAGGCTGGGCCAAGGCGGCGGAGTTCAATTTGGAGCCGCCACTGGTTGCGCTGATTCTGGGCCTGGCCATTGCCAACCTGTTTAGGCTCCCGAAGTGGATGGACAGCGCATTTCGCGTGGAGTACTTCATCAAGCTCGGCATCGTGCTTCTGGGCGCCACCTTCCCCATCACCCTGGTGTTGACGGCCGGCCCGGTGGCCATTGCACAAGCCACCGTCATCTCGCTTGTCACCTGCCTGACCATTTTCTTCCTGGCAACGCGCGTGTTCGGGCTCGACCGGCGGCTGGCAGCCGTGCTCGGGGTAGGCGGTTCAGTTTGCGGTGTGTCGGCGTCCATGGCGATTGCCGCTGCCGTCGGGGCCAAGAAGGAGCATCTCTATACCTCGGTCACGCTGGTCGTCGGCTGGGCTCTGGTGATGATCCTGATTCTGCCGTTCATCTCGCGCGCACTGAACCTTCACCCGGGTGTCGCTGGGGCCTGGGTCGGTACTTCGGAGTTTGCTGACGCGGCCGGATTTGCCGCAGCAAGTGCTTACGGCAAGATGGCCGGCAACGAAGACGTAGCGATCAAGGCCTTCACGCTCATGAAGGTGATCGGGCGTGACCTCTGGATCGGCATCTGGTCCTTTGCCTGGGCGCTCGTCGCGACGCTCGTCTGGGAGGGCAAGGAGAAGGGTACGAAGCCGGATGCGCGCGAAATCTGGTGGCGCTTTCCGAAATTCGTTATCGGGTTCTTTGTGGCGTCGATGCTGATGACGGCGGTCACAAGCAGCTACTCGGCGGCGGATTTCAACAACATCGTCAAGCCCGGACTCATCCTGCCGCTGGTGTCGCTGCGGACCTGGGCGTTCATCTTCTGCTTCCTGAGTATCGGCCTTACCACTCGTTTTCGCGAGCTTGCGCCAGTAGGATGGAAGACGTTTACCGCGTTCACGCTTGGCGTCGCCGTCAACGTGGTACTCGGCTACTTCATGTCGGCAATTGTGTTCGGCCATTACTGGTCAAACCTCTGAGACAACGGCATCCGCCGGGCGCACACCCGGCGGATGCCGATCTTCTTCTATAGCGGGGTAGGTGAAATGTCTTCGCAAACCTGTTGGGACTGCCAGTTTTTCACGGCTGAGCCCGGCGCGCTGGAGCGCCAGGTCCCCGGCCTCAATATTCTCAGTTCGGCATATTCCTCGGTACGTCTCGACAATGGGATCTGCGAACAACGCGGCATCATCCAGCGTCCAATAGCGGCATGCGCGGAATTCAAGGCGGAATCCAAGAAATCCGAGTGATCGGTTCCTGCCCGGGGAATACCCGAGCCCTACGACCGCTGTCGCCTCTTGGGTTGTTTGTTCTCATCCACCTCCCCGAGGCTCTGCTCTGATTCGAGCCACATCACGTTGATAATGCCAAAGGCGCATGCGAGAAGTACGCCAAGAATCCAGGTGAAGTACCACATCGCGATTCTCCTTGGTAAGACTCAGTAGACGGTGTGTGTCTGTTCCTGAATCTGCTTGACCGTGATCTTGCCCCCCATCACCTTGTAGACCCAGATCGTATAGGCCAGGACGATCGGCAGGAATACCAGGGTTACCCAGAACATGAGCATCAGCGTATGCTGGCTTGAGGTCGCGTCCCAAACCGTCAAGCTGCTGTTTGGTTGCAGGCTGGAGGGCATGATGAACGGAAACATCGACGCACCGGCCGTGACGATCACGCCTGTCACGGAAAGCGCGCTGCAGACGAAGGCCAAGGCCGCGCGCCTCGTCACACTGAAGCCGATAACACCGAGAGCGCCGATGAAGCCGAGTGTCGGCGCAAGTACCGCCCAGGGGTAGGTTCGATAATTGTCCAACCACGCACCTGCCGCATGTTCCACCACTTTGGAAAGTGGATTGGACGGCCCGTCCAGGGATTGAATTGATGTGATGCGGTAACCGCCTATGCCAAAAATGAGCCAGATCCCGGCGATGACAAATGCGGCGACGAGAACAAGGGCTGAAAGCTGCGCAGCGCGGCGAGCCCGTTCCTGCAGATCGCCTTCGGTGCGCATCTGCAAATAGGTCGCGCCATGCGTGACAAGCATAGACAGGCTGACGATGCCGGTGACCAGCGAAAAGGGGTTGAGCAGGCCGAAGAATGTCCCCGTGTAATGCGGTCGCAGTGTGTCATCCAGGTAGAAGGGCACGCCGAGCAGGAGATTGCCAAAGGCTACTCCAAACACCAGGGCGGGTACGGCGCTGCCAGCAAACAGGCCC
>JAJXUF010000134.1 GCA_021783175.1 Pseudomonadota bacterium | reverse complement strand
CGCGTTATCAGGGTCTGGTGAACCTCGACCTCGGCGAAGGCGAGAACGAATTCCTGCTGCTGGAATATGCAGGCAGCGACAAACTGTATGTGCCCGTGTCGCAACTGCATGTCATCAGCCGCTATAGCGGCGGCGCGCCCGAAGCCGCTCCCTTGCACAAGCTGGGCAGCGGCACCTGGGACAAAGCCAAACGCCGCGCCATGCAACAGGTGCGCGACACCGCTGCCGAGCTGCTGAACATCTATGCCCAGCGCGCCATCCGCAAAGGCCATGCCTTCAAGCTGCAGTACCACGACTACGAAGCGTTCGCCGCCGGTTTCGGTTTTGAAGAGACTGCCGACCAGGCCGCCGCCATCGAAGCCGTGCTGCTCGACCTGCAATCCGGCAAGCCGATGGACAGGCTCATCTGCGGCGACGTGGGCTTCGGCAAGACCGAAGTCGCATTGCGCGCTGCCTTCGTCGCGGCTATGGAAGGCAAGCAGGTCGCCGTACTGGTGCCGACCACACTGCTGGCGGAACAGCACTTCCAGAACTTCTCGAACAGGTTCGCCGACTGGCCGATCAAGATCGCCGAGTTGTCACGCTTCCGCTCTGCCAAGGAAGTGACGCAAGCGCTGAAAGACTTGGCCGAGGGCAAGCTGGACATCGTCATCGGCACGCACAAGCTGATCCAGAAGGACGTGAAGTTCCACAACCTCGGCCTGGTGATCCTCGACGAAGAGCACCGTTTCGGTGTGCAGCAGAAGGAAAAGCTGAAGGCGCTGCGCGCCGAGGTGGACGTGCTCACCCTCACGGCCACGCCCATCCCGCGCACGCTGGCGATGTCGCTGGAAGGCCTGCGCGATTTCTCGGTGATCGCCACCGCGCCGCAGCGCCGCCTTTCCATCAAAACCTTCGTCAGCGGCTTCAGCCAGGGCATCATCCGCGAGGCCGTGCTGCGCGAACTCAAGCGCGGCGGCCAGGTGTATTTCCTGCACAACGAAGTCGACACCATTAACAACATGCTGGAGAAGCTGGAGACGCTGCTGCCGGAAGCGCGCATCCGCGTGGCGCATGGCCAGATGGGCGAACGCGATCTGGAAGCGGTGATGCGCGACTTCCACCACCAGCGCTTCAACGTGCTGCTGTGCTCCACCATCATCGAAACGGGCATCGACGTACCCACCGCCAACACCATCATCATGAACCGCGCCGACCGCTTCGGCCTCGCGCAGTTGCACCAGTTGCGCGGCCGCGTCGGGCGTTCGCACCATCAGGCCTATGCTTATCTCCTGGTGGACAGCATGGACGGCCTCACCGCACAGGCGAAGAAACGCCTGGAAGCGATCCAGGCGATGGAGCAACTGGGGTCAGGATTCTTTCTCGCAATGCATGACCTCGAGATACGCGGCGCGGGCGAAGTGCTGGGTGAATCACAGAGCGGCGAGATGCAGGAGATCGGCTTTTCGCTCTACAACGACATGCTGAGCGCGGCCATTTCCTCACTCAGGCAAGGCCACGAACCCGACATGGCGCATCCGCTTGGCGTGACCACCGAGATCAACCTGCATACGCCAGCATTGTTGCCCAACGATTACTGCGGCGACATCCACCAGCGCCTGGTCATCTACAAACGCCTTGCGCACTGCAACACGCCGGAAGACCTGGACGACATGCAACAGGAGTTGATCGACCGCTTCGGCCTGCTGCCCGAACCCGCGCAGACACTGCTCGACAGCCACCGCCTGCGCATCCTCGCCAAGCCGCTAGGCATCAGCAAGGTGGATGCCTCATCGGAAGCCATCGTCATCCAGTTCGTACCCAACCCGCCCATCGACCCGATGAAAGTCATCACCCTGATCCAGAGCAAGCGGCATATCAAGATGGCGGGGCAGGACAAGCTGCGAATTGAATTGAAGTATGGGGATTTGCAGCAGAGGGTGCTGGCGGTTAAGAATTTTTTTGGGGAGTTGAAGTAACCCCTCGTAGGGTGCAATAAGCGTAGCGCATTTCACCGAATGCCTCAGGAAACATGCGGCGCAATGCCCGTTGGTTATTGCGCCCTACGCGTGCTATAAATTGACGCTATAAATTAGTTGACGAAGGCCAACCTCTTAGCCAGTTTTCCTTTTGTGTCGAGCTTATGCTTCAGTCCATTAATAATAAGTGCCGGAAAAAAAGCAATGGCCGCCGAAATCATCAACAAAATTATTAGTCCATCCATATTATGTGGATGATCAAATGCCAGAATAGCAACAGCGACTGCCGCAGTTGTCATAATCGTCACTAACAACCAGCTAATGAAAGTTGGTCTAATGTCTGCCCACTCTGCCAGAACAACCGGAACCATTGAGAAATCTTCACCATTCACCTCCATGCCAATCAATTTTTCTTCATAATGCGACTGCGTGACATTTAGGAAATGTTGGAGTCCGACTGTGTCATTCTTGGCAACATCAAATGCATTGGTTCCGTACTGTTTCTTTTCGTCATGCGAAACCTCTTCCATGAAAAATTTAACTCTGACGGCACAAGAGGATTTATTGGAAACCAAAATTTTAACGCTAGGCGCGGAATGTGAAGTTGTACTCGTTGATCCTTCTACAATCCGAGAGCTATAGCCACTTACCTTGTAGCCTTGGTATTCCGCACTCAGTTTTAAATCACATGCGATCACGCCGATCTCCGACCTGCTGTGACCTTGTTCAGCTCCTTTCTTGTATAGCGACCTTGCCTTTTCAATATCGCGTTGAGCGAACGCTGCATCCGCTTGTTTGCATAGAGCGCGCACTTCTCCCAATTCCGCAGCCTTGTCCATCATCTCCTGCGCTTTGGCGGTGTTCTTTTCGCAAGCCTCACCTGCCTCATACATCAGTGACAAATTATGGAACGAGCGGGACTCCCTCTGATTCGATGCCTTTATATACAACTCGAACGCCTTGCGGCTATCTTTATCAACGCCATCGCCATTATGGTAACAACGGGCAATATTGTATTGAGCCTTAGGGTCACCTGCCTCCGCCAAAGGTAGCCATAAACGCACGGCTTCATAAAAATCAGACGGTAGCTTATCACCCACAAAATACAACCGCTTTTCACGTATCAGTTGATCGATTTCATTTGCCACGATTACGTTCCTTAATGTTTAAATAGACGCGAATGACATTGGTTCATCCCCTGAAAATGTATTTGTTGTTGTATTTGTAAAACTTCTATCTTGAACATCTCGCCCCCTTTTATATCGGGGCGAACTGTAATTTAAAGGGGGGGGGGGATGTCAAGCTTAGAGAGATCAAACTGATTGAACGGATCAGGGCCGCGAAAATTAACGGGGTTCGGAATATTTCAGAAACCCGGCTTACTTTCAAGCCACCAACAACACAACCTCAACTTCTTCCCCAACATTGCCGCCGCACTCGCCGGCGTAGTCAACGTCAGACTGGTGTCGTTCTTATCCTACAACCGATTCAATGCCGCGCGGCTGGTGTGCATCTTTTCGCCATTGCGGTCTTGTTCAGGTTCTGCGCTTTCATCTCTTGCTTGATCTGCCATGCGATAACGCGCTTGACGGCGACTGCGGTCGCTTCGTCCAGTGTGGCATTCTCGGCTAGGAATTCGTCAAAACTGCTGCCGATATTTTTCTTACTCATGTTCGTATCCTTACTTAAAACACCTCAATCGCCTTCAGGTTGAGCGAATGGCTGACTAAACGGGCCAGGGGCGGAATATTTCCAGACCGCAAACAACTCAACATTCAACCGAACCGGGGCAGCATCACATTTAGTTTCATTCATGCACCACCAACGCATCGCCGGTAATTTCGACAAAGCGACTGGATGCAAAGGCCGCTTCAATGCCAGCCAGATTCGCTCTCAACAGTTTTTCCAGTCCTGCGTTACTGATGTTTCCAGTGGAGATCAACAACAGCGATGGTTCGCCGGTAACCAGGAAGGTCTGCACAAAATCTTCATCTTTGCTGACCACGATGCGCCCGTCCCGCTTGGCACGGGCGATGACTTCCTGATCTGTTGTAAGGTTCTTGCGGGGTAAATCGAGGGTGTGCATTGCATCGTGTCCCGCTTCGTTCAGCCAGTTGGCGAAGCGCCGGGGGAGTTGCGCATCGACCAGGAATTTCATGCAGCCAGACGATCCAGTCGCTTAACGTGTGTCAGGCGTGCAGCATAAGACAGCGCCGCAAGAATATCCTCGCGCTCAAGGTCTTCGTAATCGGCCAGGATTTCTTCCGTAGTCATGCCGCTGGCCAGCCACTCCAGTACGTTTTCCACCGGATAGCGCAAGCCGCGAATGCAGGGCTTGCCATGGCACACCAATGGATCAACTGTAATTCGGTCGCTCATTTTTGACCTCCTGCTTCCCAAGGAATATATGCAAGGCTAAATCTTAGCCAGCAACTGCATCTTACACCAGCCAATCAGTATGCGGGCAGGCCGCAGCCTGCACCTCCCTCTTCTCTTACAATGCAGCCTTAACCGCCGTCGCCAATGGCGTCGTTGGCCTGCCAATGAGTTTACTCAATTGATGACTATCGTCAAACAGTCCGCCTTTGGAAGCGCCCGTGTCGGAATCAGAGAGCAAGTCGGCGACCACTTCCGGCAATCCCACTTTGACCAGTACGTTCTTGTATTCGGCTTCCGGCAGGTTGACATAGCCGATGTTTTTGCCAGATTGGCGCGATATCTCGGCCGCCAACTCAGCCAATGTATAGGCGGTATCGCCTGCCAGTTCATAGACCTTTCCTGCCTGATTATCTGCGGTCAGTATGGCAACATCCGATTCGGCATAGTCGGCGCGGGTCGCCGAGGAAATGCGGCCATTGCCCGCGCAGCCATACACAGCTCCATGTGCCAGTGCGCCGGGAATACCTGCCGTGTAGTTCTCGGTGTACCAGCCGTGGCGCAGTAACACGAAGGGCACGCCGGAGGCACGGATATATGCCTCGGTCTCTTTGTGTTCGGCAGCAAGGCCGAGCGGCGATGTATCGGCACCCAACACGCTGGTGTAGGCCAGCAGCTTCACGCCCGCCTTTTTGGCGGCGTCGATGACGGCGCGGTGTTGTTTCGCGCGTTGCCAGATCTCGCTGGATGAGATCAACAGCACCTTGTCCGCTCCTTTCAGCGCGGTGTCCCAGCTTGCAGGCTGGCTGTAATCCGCATGGCGCACTTGCACACCCAAGGCCGCAAGGTCCTTGGCCTTTTCGACATTGCGCACGGCAGCGACAATGCTTGATGCGGGGACTTTCTTCAGTAATGCCTTGACGACGAGTTGACCCAGTTGGCCGGTGGCTCCTGTTACGACGATCATGGTGTTTCCTTTCTTCGTTGATTGATGATTGGGTAAACGAAGAATATCCGTTACAATTACTTTAAGTAAGTACGCACTGAAAGGTAAGTATCATGGGTAGAATGGATAATGGCAAACTGGGTGCCAAGATGCGTCGCGGAGAGATCTTCGCCGTGGAATGCCCGTCGCGCGACATACTCAAGCATGTAACCAGCCGCTGGGGCGTACTGGTACTGGTTGCATTGATGGAAGGCACGCACCGCTTCAGCGACCTGCGGCGCAAGGTGGGCGGTGTGAGCGAAAAGATGCTGGCCCAGACGCTGCAACAACTGGAGCAGGACGGTTTCATCAACCGCGTCTCGCATCCGGTGGTGCCGCCCCATGTGGAATATAACCTGACTGCGTTGGGCGAAGGCATCGGCAGGCAGGTGGAGTCGCTGACCGACTGGATCGAGATCAATCTGCCGAAGATCATGACTGCGCAACAAAAACGTGCGGCCTGAGCCGGGATGATCTTCTTCCCCCACTTAACCTCAACTATTGAGATTTCCAATATTCATGACAACACACGAAACCTGTTACCTCGTCATTCCGGCGAAGGCCGGAATCCAGTTATTTCAACAGAGCCCGCATTGCGGGGCAAAGCCCAACTGCATTTTAAATAGCAGCACTGGATTCCGGCCTTCGCCGGAATGACGGTAGTTCACAAAATATGTGTGACGAATTATGGAAAGATCAATAGATGGACTCGTCATCGATAGTTATCGTCAAGGGGGATTCAATCCCGAAGTCAGAATGAAGACGCGATGGCTTCTGTCGCGGCGGCCCGTTCATGGTTCGACAAGCTCACCACGAACAGCGTCGTAATGAGGTCAGCTATTCAAATCAGCGCTTCCCTCACCCTCCCGAGCGCTTCCGCGATTACCTGCCGCGGCGACGCGATGTTCAACCGCATGAAGCCGCTGCCGTTCTTGCCGAACACGGTGCCGGGATTCATGCCCACCCTTGCCTCTCGCACAAAGAAGTCATGCAGCTTCACATCGCTCAAACCAAGATTGCGGCAGTCCAGCCAGAGCAGGTAAGTACCTTCGGCATGGACAATTTTGATGGCAGGCAGATTTCTCGCGACGTAGTCGCAAACGAAGTCGCGGTTGCCCTGCAGGTAACGCAGCAGGCTGTCCAGCCAGGCTTCGCCGCCTCGATAGGCAGCTTCGAAGGCGACGATGCTGAACGGATTGGTGTTGCCGACGTGCAACGTCTCGAAGGCCTGCCGGATGGCATGACGGTGCGCCGCATGCGGCGCGATGACGCAGGACAGGCCGAGGCCGGGAATGTTGAAGGTCTTGCTTGGCGCCACCGCGGTGATGACCTTGTCGGTTTCGTTTGCCAGCGTGGCGAGCGCGGTATGCCGTTCGCCGGGATAAACGAGGTCGGCGTGTATCTCGTCTGCAAGGATGGTGATGTCGTAACGGCGCGCGATGCGCAACAGTTCGGCGAGTTCTGTCTCGCTCCAAACCCGCCCCACCGGATTGTGCGGCGAACAGAACAGCATGAACCGTGCGCCGTCGGCGGCACACTGTTCGAGATGCTCGAAGTCGATCTCGTAACGGTCGCCCGCGAGGCGCAACGGATTCTCGATGAGCCGCCGGCCGTTGGTGGTCACCGCCGAGAAGAACGGGAAATAGACCGGCGGCTGGACGATGACACCCCCGCCTTCCTGTGCGAATGCCATGACGCTGGCGAACAGGGAAGGCACGACGCCGGGTGCCATGATGATCCACTCGCGCTGCACTTCCCACCCGTGGCGCTTTTTCATCCACGCGATGAGCGCCTCATATGCGCTTTCCGGGTACAGGGTGTAGCCGTAGACAGGATGTGCGGCCCGTTCCTGCAGGGCGCGCGTCACCGCCTCGGGCGAGGGGAAATCCATATCCGCCACCCACAAGGGCAGTACGTCGGCGGTGCCAAAATAGGCAGCGCGTCCGTCATGCTTGACTGAGTTCGTTCCGTCGCGCGGTACTGCCAGGTCGAAGTCCATGGAAGAGATGCTCCCGGTGATTTGTCGCAGGGTAAAGCGGCTACCGCAGGCTGCGCAACCCTCGGCTTAACCCGGATTTTCTATTTCATGTCCCTTATGGCAGGCAACGCAGTCCACCAGACTTTTGACGCGCCCCTTCACAAACATACTGATGGCCGCTTTGTGCTTGCGCACGAACCAGCCGGTTTCGGTAATGCGGTGAGAATCCGACGAACGGTTCCAGCCTGATCCGCAATTGCGTTCAAGGAACGCAGCGATCTCGTCGCGTGACTTCTCGTCCACGCTGGCGTCCACGCCGAAATGCCGATCGAGGCCCTGCATCAGAAGGCGCCAGTCGGCTTTGGAAAGCATGGCTGGCGGAAAAGCCATATGGCAACTTCCACACTCGCTTTGCCACAAGGGACTGCCTTCGCGCGGCTGCCATACGTTCTCTGCGGCGAACGCCCCCTGACTTGCAATCAACAAGACGAGCAGGCCCGCGCGCTTCATGGCCGCTCTTCTCACCGCTATCAATCCGTACATATATCTCCCGCCTGGTACAAAACCAGCCTTACGTTATTATTGAAACCTTAAAGCCGCCTTAACTCTGCATGAAAAACCGCCCGGTCATGGAAACCCATGGCATCGGCATACATATTATAGATGCCGCCGCGACGAGCTCTCTTGCGGTTCGATTGGATGATCTCGGCATTTCATCCACAGTCCAGACCGTCGATTGATTTAAAATATGGCGTTTCCGGTATTTACAGCTTGCCAACCGTTCCGGATAACCAGCGACTTGCCTGTTCCACCCCAGGTCGCATGGCGATAACCATTGATTACTAGAACATGGACCTCATCCTTCAAGCCATCCACGAAATTCCGTCTGCCCAGGTCGAGCATCTCGCCAAACTTTCCAATGCCTCGCACATCGAGCAGGTCGCGCCGCATTTGTATCGCCTGTGTGACGCAAAACCGCATGCCGATATCGCCGCCTATTGTCTTAGTAACCGGCTCGATTATGGCTTTGTGGCCAGTGGCAAACACTTGTCCGATTTCGGCCTGATGGTGATGGACATGGATTCGACGTTGATCAGCATCGAGTGCATAGACGAGATCGCCGACATGCAGGGACTGAAGCCGCAAGTGGCGGCGATCACCGAATCGGCGATGCGCGGCGAGATCGATTTTGCGGAGAGCCTGCGCCGCCGC
>JAJXUF010000028.1 GCA_021783175.1 Pseudomonadota bacterium | reverse complement strand
ATGAAGTTGTCGCGGTCGGTCACCATGACCAGGCCGTCGAGAGTCATAAGCGTACCGAAAGTCTCAGTTTCGTAAATCTCGATGCGCTGGTATGGGGACTGCTCGTCGTGCACCTTTTGCCGCAATTTTAGCGAAATGGCCGAACCTTGCCCTGCCCATTCTTCGGTATACCAGCCGCTGTCTAACGCCATTAGAGGGTTTCTCCGCAGTAATACATCGTGTCTCAGGACGAATTGTTTGATTTCAATCGTCCGCGAAATTCTTCATAATCTTATTACTTTTTCCTTTTCTCTTGAATCATCCCCGGCTCCCAAAAAAATGACCGAATGGACCATCCAACAGGCGCGCGACACATATAACATTGCCCACTGGGGCAACGGCTATTTTGACATTAATGACCGCGGCCATGTCGTTGCGTATGTCGGTCAGACGGAGATCCGGCCGGACGGAACGCAAGTCGGGGCGCGCCCGGGAATTGACCTGCACGAGCTTGCCAAAGAGCTCGTGGCCCGTGACCTAACGCTGCCCGTGCTTGTGCGTTTTTCCGGAATATTGCACCACCGCATCGACGAGCTTTGCGACGCATTCGATCGAGCCAGCGAAGCTGACGGCTACCGCGGCCGCTACACAGCAGTTTATCCAATAAAGGTGAACCAGCAGCGCAGCGTCGTCAGCGCCCTTCTTAACCACGGTGGAGACCGCGTCGGACTGGAGGCAGGCAGCAAGCCGGAACTGCTCGCCGTGCTGGCCTGTTCTCGTGCGGGCGGAATTGTCGTATGTAACGGCTACAAAGACCGCGAGTACATCCGCCTGGCACTAATAGGCCGCCAGCTTGGACTGCAGGTTTACATCGTCGTGGAAAAGCTTTCGGAGCTCGATCTGGTGATGAGCGAATCGCGCTCCCTCGGAGTCGATCCGCTGCTCGGAGTTCGCGTCAGACTTGCGTCCTTGGGCGCCGGGAAGTGGCAGAATACTGGCGGCGAGAAGTCCAAGTTCGGCCTCTCAGCCGCCGAGATCCTGCGCGTCATCGAGCACTTGCGGGCGGCGGGGATGCTGGATGCGCTGCAGATGATGCACTTTCATATGGGTTCCCAGATTGCGAACATCCAGCATGTGCAGAACGGAATGCGCGAGGCCGGCCGCTATTACGCCGAGCTACGCCGCCTTGGGGCAAACATTCGCAGCGTCAATGTTGGAGGAGGTCTGGGCGTGGATTATGAGGGCACCCGTTCGCGCTCTTTCTGTTCCATGAATTACAGCGTAAGCGAATATGCGCACAACATTGTTCGCGCGCTAAAGGAAGTTTGTGCTGAGAGCAACCTGCCACATCCGGATATCGTTACCGAATCAGGACGCGCAATGACGGCACACCACGCGGTGCTGGTCACCAATGTGGTCGAAGTCGAGGCGGCCCCGGGCAAGGAGATGCCGGAGGCTGCCCGTCCCGATGAGTCACAGGTAGTTCAGGATCTATGGCGCGGTCTTGTCGCCCTGTCACAACGACCTACCCTGGAAACCTATCATGATGCTGCACATTTCCTGACCGAGGCGCAGGCCATGTTCGCTCATGGAGTCCTCGATCTTGCAGCACGCGCGCGAGTTGAACAGCTCTATTTTGCGACCTGCCAGCGGGTACGCGAAAAACTGCAGCCCGGCATCCGTACCCATCGCGAGACACTGGATGAGCTTAACGAAAAGCTCGCAGACAAGTACTTCTGTAACTTTTCCCTCTTCCAGTCGATACCCGACCACTGGGCAATTGACCAGGTGTTCCCGATCCTGCCGCTGAACCGTCTCAACGAGGAGCCAAATAGGCGCGCTATCCTGCAGGACATTACCTGCGATTCCGACGGTCGCGTGGATCTCTATGTCAATGGCGAAGGCGTGGAATCAAGTCTGCCGCTGCATTTCCCGAAACCGGGCGAGCCATATCTGCTTGGAATCTTCATGGTGGGCGCCTACCAGGAAATCCTTGGCGATATGCACAATCTTTTCGGCGATACGGATTCCGTGCAGGTGGAGCCGTCAGCGGATGGCGGCTATCGGCTTATTGAAATGCGCCGTGGCGACACGGCGGATTCGGTCCTGCGCTACGTGCATTTCGATCCGGAGGACCTGCTCGCCGCTTATCGCCAGAAAGTCGCGGCGGCCGAATGGATTGATTCCGGCCGGCGGGCGGCCTATCTCGACGAAATCCAGGCTGGCCTGAACGGTTACACCTACCTAGAAGATTGAGTAAAGCTCCCGTTGAGCAGCGTGACGGCATCGCTGATCAATTTGTCCCGGCGCCGGGCTGAGTTCAGCAGCGTCTGCCTTGCAGACTGCGCCGCGGCTGGATGATTTCAGTGCAAATACCATTCGCCAAGCAGAACCAACGCGGCCACAAAGAAGCAGTAGTAGCCGAACACGTACCACCGATTATGCTCCAGCCAGCGAGATAACCAGCGAAGAGCCAGCAGACCGGCGAAAAAACTACCAACCAAGCCGAGCAGACTCGGCCACAGAAGCAAGAAGACATGACCCGTATAACCTGTCGCCGCCTGAGCTTTGTACAGACGGAAGCCTTCCTTCGCGATGACCACCGGGGTAAGAACAACCGCGAGAGCAAAGCTGAATTCCTCCACCCTTTCTTTGTTGCGGTCGAGGAACAGTCCGGTCGAGATCGTCGCGCCTGAACGGGAGAATCCGCGAAACGGAAGACACAATCCCTGAACTGCGCCGATCCAGAAAGAATCGCGCAGCCTTAGCGCACCGCCGTTGCTGTCCGGACCGCCGCCGGCAATCGACGACTTCCGTTTCCCGGAGAGCACAATCATTATTCCGACCGCAAAAAGACCCGTTGCAATCACATACGAGTTGCCGAAAATCGACTCGATATCAGTGTGTGCCGATCCGCGCAAGAAAACGTGCTCGATGAAGAGCATGAGAATCAGTCCGATTACGCCGGTGAGAAAGGTGGCCGCGGTGACAAGCTTCGCGAACCACCAGAATGCCGTCGCCGAGGAGAAGTAGCGGCTGCGCCACGATTTCCAGAAATAGACCATCACCGCGAACATTGTGCCTGTGTGCAACATGACTAGCAGGAACGTCATTTCCGGAGCAGTGGGATCGAGTCCCATCAGCTTTTCCACCAGGATAACGTGTGCCGAACTCGATACTGGCAGCAGTTCGGCCGCGCCTTGGACAAATGAGAGTATAAGTACCTTGAGAAAAGTGGTGAGCATAAGTTGAATGTCGAGTAACCCAGAAATTAGGAAAGTAGTCTATCTTTGTCGCGCTGTTGCACGTTGCTCACGGAATTTTCCTGCGTAGCCAAGGGTTTGCCGCCCGCAGGCGAAGTACGTGAAGAACAGCGCTTTGGTTGTGCCGGTACGATCACTTTATGTGCCGGGCGCCTTTTTCACCTTGAGGCGAATCGCTTTGATTCCGAGTTTTGCCAGCTCGTGATCGGCAGCATCCATGTCTTGCAGGCGCGCGAACGGACCCAAACGCACACGATAATAGGCGCCCCTTCCTTCAATCACCACCTTTTGCGTATACGCCTCCATCCCGGCGAGTGCCAGCCGCGCGCGAAGATGGTCGGCGTCCTTTCCGCTGGCATAGGCCGCCGCCTGAAGCACGTAACGTACGCCCTTTCCCGGCAGTTCCGGGACTGCTGCGGCGGTTGACGCGCCCTTCACCGGCCGATCCGGTATGACCGTCTCGACTTCGGGAAGAATCGTGTAGAAATCAAACTTGGGCTTTGGTGGCGCTGGCGGCGTTGACGGCGCAGCCGGCTGGACAGCTGCAACCTTGGTAGCCGGACTATGCGAAAAAAGCCTGGCAAGTCCGCGGAACGGTCGGCCGCCTTGAAAGAGATGTTGTGTGGCCCACATGATCAACAGCCCGGATGCCAGGCCGATGAGCAGCAATTGCCATCCGGCAATATTCTTGCCATAGCGACGTCGAGTTGTTGTGCGCCGAGCCTGTTGTGCCATGGGGTCTACATCGACTCAGGGGCGGACACGCCAAGAAGCCCCAGTCCATTGCTCAGCACCTGGCGTGCGGCGTTGATCAGATTGAGCCGAGCATCGCGCAGGTCGTCATTTTCGACCAGAAAAGTGTGAGCGTTGTAGTAGGCATGGAAATCGTTGGCTAGCTCGCGTAAATAGTGCGCCAGCTGGTGTGGCTCATGATTAAGGGCGGCGGTTTCCACGACCTCCGGATAACGCGACGCCGTCGCCAGCAGCGACTGTTCATGAATCTCGTTGAGCAGATTTAGATTGCGCCGGCCGCGCTCGATGTCTCGCGACATCCCTTTTTCTGTTACAAGTCGCAGCACGCTGCAGATTCTGGCATGCGCGTACTGCAGGTAATAGACAGGATTGTCGTTGGACTGCGATTTGGCCAAGTCCAGATCAAAATCCATGTGTTGCTCGCACTTGCGCAGGACGTAAAAGAAGCGCGCCGCATCGTTCCCGACTTCGTGCCGCAATTCGCGCAAAGTCACGAATTCACCGCTGCGCGTCGACATTTGAGCTTTTTCTCCGCCGCGGTAAAGAATGGCAAACTGCACCAGTAACACATCGAGCTTGGACGGGTCGCGACCAAGCGCTGCAAGGGCGGCCTTCACTCTTGGCGCATAGCCATGGTGGTCGGCACCCCATACATCAATCACGCGTTCGAAACCACGTTCCAACTTGTCGAGATGGTACGCGATATCGGACGCGAAATATGTCTTTTGGCCGTTCTCACGCACGATGACGCGATCTTTCTCGTCGCCAAAATCGGTTGAGCGAAACCAGAGGGCACCGTCCTTGTCATACACATGGCCGGTTTGCTTCAAACGCTCAATCGCCTTGTCGACCAACCCGCGGTCGGTTAGGGAGCGCTCGGAGTACCATTCCTGATAGACCACGCCGAACTCTTCAAGATCCTGACGGATGTCGCTCAATATGACGGAAAGCCCGAGATCGAACACCTTGCGATAACTTTGCGCTGCCAAAAGCGCTTTGGCACGCTCGATTATCGCGTCGATATGGGCCTCTTTATCGCCACCCTTCGGCGCGTCGGCAGGAATGTTGTCAAAGATCTTGGACGAAGGTCGGCGCAGGACATCACCGACTTCCCGATGCAGCGACGCCGCAATGTCGAAAATGTAGTCACCCTTGTAGCCATTGCTGGGAAAGGCAAACTGTTCGCCGCACAGTTCCAGATAGCGCAGCCAGACGCTGGTGGCAAGAATGTCCATCTGTCTGCCTGCGTCATTGACGTAGTACTCGCGGTGCACCTGAAAACCCACCGCCGTCAACAGATCGGCCACTGCCGCGCCGTAGGCTGCGCCTCGACCATGGCCAACGTGCAGTGGGCCGGTGGGATTGGCCGATACGAATTCAACCTGCAACCGGCGGCCGCCCCCCAAAGCGGAATGGCCGTAGGCTTCTCCCGCCTCGAGAATCTGGTTGACGACATCCTGGTACGCGTCGGGGGTCAGGAAGAAGTTGATAAAGCCGGGACCGGCAATCTCAACGCGGGCAATCCAACGGGATTTTGGTAGGGCGCCAACGATTTTCTCGGCGAGCTCGCGCGGTTTGAGCTTGGCGGCGCGCGCCAAGCCCATCGCGATATTGCTGGCAAAATCCCCGTGCTCCTTGCTTCGCGCGCGTTCCGGAGCAGGGCTGTAAGGCACATCCGTGGGTAGTACTCCGCCCGCCTGGAGCTTGGTTACCGCCTGGGTAAGAAGATCACTGAGCTGCTGTTTCAAAATCAGTACCTGGATGGCGGCAAAAATGACCGGCTGTGGCGCCGCATTCTACCCGGGCCGGAGCGATGCGAGAAGCTGTCAGGCACCCGGCTTGCCGTGAGTGGGCCGTGCTCCATGCGGCCCACTCACGATTCTGGTCAGCGGGCGTCGCCGAGGCGCGCATCCATCGTCGGTTTTTTCAGCCACTTCGCTATGTCCTTGCCCATGGAGCGCGCGTCATACCGCAGGCTGCCACACGTCGCGAAAGTCCCGCGGGTTTCGCGCATCGCGCGAAAGGTTCCGATAACCCGGCCGTCCTCCCAAAGCTTGCCCTCCACGGTAATCGACTTGTGGCCAGTAAACTCTCCACCGGGTCGAGCTTGCACTCCAACGATGGTCATGGCCAGGCCTTGGCCACGGCTGTGTGGCGTGACGCTTTCAACCAATTCGACGTCGAACTCCTTCTTGGCGTAGGCCCGGACGTAGTTTGGTACCTCATGCGGGAGATCGCATTCGCTTCTGACCGCTTTCGCAACGGCCAAGTCTTGAACGAATGGCGCGGTCTCCTGCAGGTTTAGCTTGCCGCGGGCGAAAGCCAGGGCAGGCAAGCTCAAGCCAAGAGCTATTGCCGCAAGGGGTACCGCAATCCGGGTGAAACAAGAGTGGGTATTCATGACAGATTAAGGACCTCCGTTTGGTTATGGGCCGGGCTGCGCCGCCCGGTTTCTTGTGGCGCCCGCTGGCCGGTAGTTCCGGCCAGCATTTCGCGCTGATTCTATGCCGACTTCCATCCTGGTTACCAGGCCGCCCTAAATCAATCCCCCCGCCTGCGCCGAGGCCCAACGCAGCGATCCAGGTAATAGCGGCTCACCGGGTCCTGCACCTGCTCCGCAAGAGTTTTGAATACTGTGCGTGCCTGCGGTCGTAAATCGGCGCGAAACAATTCGTAGCCGCGCTGGAATTCTCCTAGCCAGTCCATGTGCGGATAATCTTCCGCCAGCATCAAATCATAAACGCGCAGCGGCTCAGGTCGGTTACGTATTTGCGTATGATCGATTTCGCGCAGGTGGGGCAGGGTTTCCTCTACCAGGTGATAGGTCGCTTCGTCCAGCAGAATGTGCGTGCCGTATTCCCGGTTTAACCCTTCCATGTGCCGCGCGCGATTGACCGCTTCGCCGAAGACATTTGTCGCGCCGCGGTTGCCCACCTCGATGTCGCCGATCACAACCGGACCGGAAGTGATTCCGATATCTATCGCTAACGGTGCAACCCTAAACTCCGACCAATCCGCCTGCAGCCTGCGAAACTCGCGCGCCATCTCCATGGCGGCGTTGCAGGCGTGCAGGGCGCGATCAGGATGCGAAGTCTCAAAGATCGCGACGATGGATTCGCTCAGGTACCTGTCCATCCGTCCAGCCGAATGCATTGCCACAGCCGCCATCCGGTCGAGATAGCTGTTGAGCAGTTGGACCAGTATTGCAGGCGAGAGTTTTTCAGACCAAGCGCTAAATCCGCGAACGGAGGAGAGCAGCAGCGTGCAGTCGAGCCGTCGTCCTTCCGGATTTTCCGCAGCAAAATTTCTGGTCGGAGTCACGTCTGCCGCATTGCCTTTGCCAAGCGTCGAGCCGCTCATACATTTGTCCTGGGCCACCCGGATAACATTGCGTCATCTGCCAATCGTGCAGCCTTTTTTAAATACATTGGGGCGCGAAAAACGGTATGCGTTGCCAAAACCCGCCGGTAAGATCCGTTCGCAGACTGCGGGTGGACCGCAAAGCTGTGTTGATCGCAGGGCGGAAGGGTGATCCAGGTAGAGGTGGCGACTGTCATTGGCGGGCAAGGCGTGGTGCAGCAGACACATGTCGGTGCAATCGACATTCTACAGTTGCGTCGCCCGCAGCGCCGCTCCTGCATGGGTGACCAAGCAGGCCGAATTGTTCTGACGATGCGCCACCCCTTTTTTCGAGCCATTGTAGGCGCCGCCCAACGGCTGTTTATTACACAAGCCGCGTCGCCGGCTTACCTTGTTTCGATTTGCAGCGAGCGGACGCGGTCATCCATTATGGACAAGTCGTTCCGCCGCTCGGAGTGCAAGTAACCGTAATGGAGGCCTGCGTACTCAGCACTCCGCTGACTGCGTTGAGATAGCCCTTGTAAGCAACGCCATTGCCCGTTGCCATGTAAATCCAAACCACAACGTTGCCGTTATTGTCGGTTTTCAACTCGACCGGCGACGAGAGCGGCACGGCAGTAGTCGGATTCGTCAGTGGGTTAAGCGTGTACATGTTCATAACCGGTGATGTCGACGTGCTTGAAGAAAGGTCCAGCGTTAGAGTTACGTACACTCCAGCCAGGGGAAGCCCGTTGCTGCCAGATACCGCAACAGTCATTAGTTCAGATTCGTACGTGTACGTAGCTGGCAGAACCGATACCGCCCAGCTTATCGACGTTGGCTTGATGGTTATGGAACCCGTTGGCGGCGCCTGGGTATTGCGCGCACCACATCCGGAAATCGTCACAGAAAGGACTAACAACATCAGTCCGGCAAGCGTCTGGCGCAGCGTCATCGCAGTTGCTCCTAACCCCTTGATATTAAAATGGCTGATTCTTACTGTGTTTTAAAGCCACACACCAGTCGCAGACATGATTTATGTCAGCAATCCAGTGCTTATTTCATCCGCTGGTCGTTTCGATTGCCGATTAACATACAAATAACCCAAGAAATTCAGGGCTGCAGGACCACCCCGCAGACTGCCGGCACCGGACGTCTTCATGCGGTCTCTCAAATTATTTTTGTAAGCTCTTGATCAGAGAATGTAGTTAATTCCATAAGCATTATCAAGTATGGACTGGGGCAAAAGGCAACGCTTTGACCTGCGCTGCTGGTTTGCGGGGGCTAAGCCTGTTCGTTGGCGTTGGTGAGCAATGTCTCTATTTCGCGCAAATTGGCGCGCCGCATGGGCTTACCGTCCACCGGACTCAATGGCGCTTCCCGTGCGCCTTCCGGCGTAAATACCGTGAGTTCGACCGCTGTGGCGTCGGCGAGGAAGTGGTAGGTGGGTTGAACTTCGTAACGTTCGCCTCCAAAGCGCATGCGACGGCTGGATTCATCGTACGGGATGCCGTGCTCCTGCAGCAGGAATGCAACTTCCTCCGGGGTATCAGCACTTAGATGGAGCTGGATTTCCGAATAAGGCGTGACATTGCCGCTGAGCACTGATCCGACGAGACGTGGTTCAAAGGTCGCCAGGAAGCGCATCGCTTCGAGGGCGGTGGCGCGCAGTTCCTTCAACGCATTGGGCAGGTGATCGCTGTGAAACAATTGCAGATGTGCAGCCAGCGCAGCCTCAATTTCCTGGTTTGAGGGTAGGTGACGTGTCTCCGGCTGGTTGAGGCGGTTTGCCGCCTTGCGCTTTGCCGCATGAAAGTCCTTTACGCCCTCCTCCGCCATGATGCGCGCCGCCTCCACGCAAATACGCTGACGCATCTGCTCTGCGCCGCGTGCGCCGCTGCCATGCGGCGGATGCTGGGGCTTTGCGCCGTGGCGAGTTCGCCTTGTCGACGAATTGCGCCTCTCGTGCGTCAAAACAGTCCTTCGCGCACGCTGTCTGGCTGCTTCGTTCCGGGTCCTCCGCCATCCAGGCTCACGCCTCTATCGGGTACCGTGCCTTGAACAAAATACTCCTGCATCGCCTTTGGATCCGAGGGGTCAGTGACCTTGCCGGTATTGCGATTGATAGTGGCGGTAACAATTCCGGGAGGTGGCATGAGGGGTTTTTGCGGAACATTGGCCAGCGCCGTACGCATATAGTCCACCCAGATTGGCAGGGCAGTGCGCCCCCCCACCTCGCCACGCCCGAGGGGCGCCGGCTGATCAAAGCCCACCCAGGCGGTGGTGACAACATCCGGGTTGAATCCCGAAAACCAAGCATCACGGTGGTCGTTTGTGGTGCCGGTTTTGCCCGCGAGATCCTTGCGACCGAGCACTAACGCACCTTCGCCTGTTCCCGAGTTAATGACGCTTTGCATCATGCTCGTAATGATGAAGGCATCGTCAGCGCTGATCACACGTGGCGCCCAGACAGTCGCTGGGGGCGCTGGCGCGACAGTCGGAGCCGTCGCATTCTCTGCCGTGAGCGGTGTGGGAAGTGCCGCAATCTGCTTGGCAGGCGGGGTTACCGGCTCCGGAGTAGGACAGTTCGCCGGTGCCCCGCCGCCGGCGTCGCGGGCGGCATTGGTATGGCCTTGGGCATCGCAAACTACTGGCGGATTGGCCTGCTCCAGGATGTGGTGGTTGGCATCCTCAATTCGCAGGATGAAATGCGGCTCCACCTTATAACCGCCGTTGGCGAATACGGAGAATGCGGTCGCCATCTGTAGTGGGGTCACCGATGCAGTGCCGAGCGCAAGAGAGAGATTGCGCGGCAAGTTGGCGGGGTCGAAGCCGAAGCGTGCCAGATACTGCACGGCATAGTCCGGAGTGATCGCTCGCAGCAGCCTGACCGATACCAGGTTGAGTGACAGGGCCAGGGCCTTGCGCAGGCGCGTTGGACCGTAGAATTCGCGTTCGTAGTTTTCCGGCCGCCATTCCTCCTCCAGACTCGCGTCCTCCACCACAATGGGCGCCCCGCTCACCAGACTCGCCGCGGTGAAGCCCTTGTCGAGCGCTGCGCAGTAGATAAACGGCTTGATATTGGAGCCAGGCTGCCTTTCCGCCTGGGTAACGCGATTGAAGCTGCTCTGGTAAAAATCGAATCCTCCAGCCAATGCCAGTATCGAACCGTCGTTGGGATTCAGTGACACCAACGCTCCGGCCGCTTTGGGGATTTCTGCCAGGCGCCACGTGCTGTCATCGCGCTGCTGCACGTAAATCACATCGCCTACGTGTACCACGTCGGCTGCCTGCTTCGGAGGCGGACCCTGGGTGTCATCGTTGATATAAGGCCTGGCCCAGGACAGTCCCGCCCAGCCGAGAACAATATTTGAGCCATCCTGGGTGTATGCCGTGGCTGCCTGATCGTCGACGCGCGTCACAATGGCAGGCACCAGAGTACCAACCACCGGGTAGTCCTTGAGTATCTCATCCAGCTGTTCTGGGTCGGCGTTGGGTTCGATTTGATCGTGTCCAGCGGGCCCACGGTAGCCGTGCCGGCGATCATAGGTCATTAGACCGCGGCGCAGTGCCTTGTCGGCTGCCTCCTGATCCTTGGCGACGATGGTAGTGTACACATTGTAGCCTTCCGCATAGCTCTTCTCGGCGTAGGTCTGGTACATGTACTGGCGCACCATCTCAGCGACATACGGTGCTTGCACGGCGTATCGATCTGCAGGGGGTGTTTGCGGAAGCGGACTTGCCAAGGCCGCCTGGTAATCGGCCTGATCGATGAATCCCAGCTTAAACATGCGCAGCAGCACGTAAGCACGTCGTATGCGTGCAGCCTTGGCGTTGTTGAAAGGGTTATCGCGAGAGGGCGCCTTCGGTAAGCCGGCCAGCATGGCCATTTCCGGCAGCGTCAGCTGATCAAGCGTCTTGCCAAAGTAAACCTGGGCAGCAGCACCGAATCCGTAGGCGTGATTGCCAAGGTAAATCTTGTTGATGTAAAGCTGCAGAATCTCGTTCTTGGTGAGTTCGCGCTCGATTTTCAGCGCTAGGAGCACTTCTTTGAGCTTGCGCGTGTAGGTTTTCTCGGGGCTTAAAAAATAATTGCGCGCCACCTGCATCGTAATGGTGCTCGCCCCCTCGGCGGTGCGCCCCGATCGGAAATTGCTCCAGGCGGCGCGCGCAATCCCTTGAAAATCAACACCTTGGTGGTAATAGAATGACTCATCTTCAGCCGCAAGAATGGCGTCGACGAGCAGTTGCGGGACTTTGTCTATTTTGACGGGTATGCGCTTTTCTTCGCCGAATTCTGCGATCAATGTCCCGTCAGACGTATAAACCCGCATCGGAACCTTCAGGTGATCCTTGCTTAGGTTATCAACCGAAGGCAGCGTCGGTGTCAGCAGCAAGGCGACCAGCGCGAGCAACATGACCCCGGAAACGAACAGCCCGCAACCGGCGATTAAGACCAGTTGCCAGGGTTTATTTGGAAGATGCGCGGTCAATCTAAGCCGGGTGAAAGGACTTCTTGGGGTGGTCATTGCGTGCTAATACTTCATACAACTGCAGGTTTGGGCCAGTAGTTTCCCCGAAGGGTAGTGGCAAGTATAGAACGACCGGTCCCGCCGCCCAACAGAAATTTGTCATTTCCATTTGTCATCGTCTATATTTGTGGGTAGCATTTAAACTAAAATTACAGTTATCCTGCCTAACCTACTGGAAAAAGAGAGAAAAAATTGGTCTCCTTGGGAAGCCTGTTGGCCAAGAAAAAACCACCCCTAGTGGGCGTGGACATCAGCGCGTCGTCCATCAAAGTGTTGGAGCTGAGCAAGGCCGGAGATCACTTCCGCGTCGAGCGCTATGCAGTCGAACCCTTGCCACAGAATGCCGTGGTGGAACATACCATCACCGAAGTCGACCAAGTCGCGCAGACCATGCAGCGCGCGATCAAGCGCTCCGGGACCAAATGCAAGCATGTTGCCATTGCGGTCGCCGGCTCACACGTAATCAGCAAGATTATTAGCATGCCTGCCGGACTCAGCGACAAGGATTTGCAGACACAACTCGAGATGGAAGCAGATCGCTATATTCCGTATCCGCTCGACGAGGTCAACATGGACTGGACAGTGCTTGGCGGCGGCGAAGCTGCCGCCGAACAAGCCAATGTTCTTGTCGCCGCCTGCCGCAAAGAAATTGTGGATGACTATTTGGCGGTAGCCCAAGGGGCGGGGATGACGCCTTTGTACGTCGACATCGAAACCTACGCGATGGAGAATGCCTACTCCCTTATCGCTAAGCAAATGCCCGGCGGCGGAATGGAAAAGACGGTCGCCATTCTGGACATTGGTGCGACCACGACAAACATCAACGTCATGCATAACAATAGTTCTATCTACACGCGTGACCATACTTTTGGCGGGCGCCAGCTGACCGAGGAAATTCAACGCCGCTACGGCTTGTCGTACGAAGAAGCGGGCCTTGCGAAGAAACAAGGGGGTCTGCCGGATAACTATCAGACCGACGTATTGCGCCCCTTCATGGAGGCAATGTGCCAGGAAGTGATGAGGGCGTTGCAGTTCTTCTACTCATCAAGTCCTTACAACGCGGTGGATCAAGTGCTGCTGGCCGGCGGGTGCGCCCAGATACCAGGCATCGATGAGCTCGTCGCTGCCCGCATCGGAGTGCCTACGGCAATTGCCAATCCTTTTGTCAGCATGTCGCTGGCATCGCGCGTCAAGCCGCAGCTGCTCAGCAATGATGCGCCTTCGCTCATGATCACCTGCGGGCTTGCGATGCGGGGGCATGACGAATGACCCGCCTAAATCTATTGCCATGGCGCCAGATAAACCGCAAGGAACAGGATCGCCAGCTGCTTGGCATTGCCGTGGGCATGGCGATCATGACGGTTTTGCTCGTCTACTTTGCCTGGTTGAACATTTCCCATCGCATCGATAACCAGAACAATCGCAACACCTACCTTACCCAGCAGATTACGAAGCTCGATCAACAGATCGCGGCGATCAGGGAACTCAAGAAGCAGCGCGATGCGCTGATTGCGCGCATGCAGGTGATACAGCAGCTGCAGGCCGATCGAACCGAGATCGTGCATGTGTTCGATGACCTGGTGCGCAAGCTCCCGGATGGAGTGTACCTTACGAAATTCCAGCAGACCGGCGCGAGCATCATGCTGAGTGGTGTGGCGCAATCCAATGCGCGCGTATCCGCCTTCATGCGAAATCTGGATTCCTCCAATTGGTTTGCGAATCCGGACCTGGATGTGATTCACGTTACCGCCAAAGGTAATGAGCGCGTCAGTGAGTTCACCTTGCACGTTACCGAGACTGACAAGTCCGCGACAGAAAAGAAGAAAGAAAAGAAGAAAGGGGCGGGCTCATGACACTTGACGATCTCAAGAACATTGACTTTAACGATATCAGTGGCTGGCCCGTTCCAATCAAGCTCGCCGCGATTGTCCTGATGTGCTTGCTCATCGTGGGCCTCGGATACTATTTCGTGCTGTCCGACCAGCTCGATACCTTGAAGCAGGCGCAACAAAAGGAAGAACAGCTCAAACAGACTTTTCTTGCGAAAAAGGCGCTGGCCATCAACCTGCCAGCGTACAAGGAACAGATGGAAGAGATGGGTCAAGCGTTCGGTACGCTGTTGCGGCAACTGCCCAACAAGACGGAAGTTCCGAATCTACTTGTCGACATTACCCAGGCCGGTCTTGGGCGCGGACTCGACTTCGTGCTGTTCAAGCCGAACAAGGAGAAGCCGCTGGATTTCTATGCCGAGCTGCCGATCGACATCAAGGTGACTGGCACCTATCACGAGCTTGGTGGATTTGTAAGCGACGTCGCAGCTTTGCCGCGCATCGTAACCCTCGGTCAGATCGACATTACCAGCGATAGCAAAAGCAATCGCCTGACGATGACCACGTTGGCCAAGACGTACCGCTATCTGGAGACCGATGAAATCCATCCGATGATGAAGAAGGGACAGCCTAGACCGCACCTGCGTCCCGGGGGTGCGCGATGAAGATTCGAGTTGCGCTGTTGCTTGCGATCATGGCAGTCAGCCTCGTGGGATGCGGAGGCGATAACATGGCTGATCTGCGCGATTTCGTGAAGAACGCATACGCTGATCGCAAACCGAAGGTCGAACCGCTTCCGGTCATCAAGCCAACCGAGCCATTCGCCTATGCCGCTGGCTCATTGGAAGATCCGTTTTCCCGGCTTAACCTGCGCCCGCAAACGACGCAGGGTGGCATACGGCCGGACATGAACCGCCGCAAGGAGCCGCTTGAGGCCTATCCGCTTGATTCTCTCAAGATGGTGGGGACCATCTCGCGCGGCAAGCAGGTATGGGCCATTGTTGACGCGCCAGACGGCATTCACAAGGTTCAGGTCGGTAATCACATGGGGCAGAACTTCGGTCTTGTCACCAAGATCACCGAGGACAAGATCAAACTTACAGAGCTTATCCAGGGACCGACGGGCGACTGGATAGAACGCGGGGCAAGCCTCGCTCTTTCGCAGTAAATTAACGGTATGAGCCTATGAAAATAACCACGACAACTCGGCCGGGAGCTGGCACCAACTGGCGTCTCAATCTCGTCAGGCTGCTATTTCTGGCCGCTACGCTATGCCTGGCGGGCACCGCCGCCGCCGCCGAAATGACCTCCATCAGCTGGATTTCCGGCGGCGACACACCGGTGTTGCAGGTGCACATAAGCGGCTCCGCCAAATATGAATTATCGTCGCTCGAGGGTGGGCAACGCCTGCGAATAAGTTTCGCCAAAACTCAGCTTGGTTCGGCTGTCACTGATCTCGACGGCAAGGGCCCGGTCAAGGGTGTCTATCCGTATCTCGCCGATAACGGAAATTCGGTTTACGTCGATCTTCTCATGAAGAAACCCGGCCATCTGCAGGTTACCCCGACCGGCGGTGGATTCCTCGTGGCTGCATCGACCGGCACGGCAGCGGCAGGACCCGCAGCGGTAACCGAGCCTGCACCGCCGCCGGCGCAAGCTGCGACCGCCGCTGCAAGCTCGCCTGGGCTCGATACCAGCACCGCCGGTAGGAACGTGCTCGAGGACATCAGATACCTCAAGCTGCCCGGCGACCGCGTCCAAATCCGCATGACCTTTGCGCGGCCACCTGCGCCGCCTAAAGGCATCACCAGCAACACGCCGCCTTGGGTATCTTTGGATTTCCCCAATACTCGTCTGGGTCTGGCGCGGGACTCGATCCCGGTTCAGTTGGGAGCGGTGCTCGGCATATCTGCGGTCGAAGCAGATTATCGCTCGCGGGTTGTGGTAAACCTCGTTCGGTCCGCTGGTTACACCTCAGGTGTCGATGGCAATACGTTCGTCATGACCGTGTCGAATCCGACCTCGACAATTGGAGCGACCTCAGCACCCAAGGTCACGCACTTCGCGACCGCGGTGAACAAGGAACAGCACAGTCTCAAGGCAATCGATTTTCGCCGCGGACAGCAGGGTGACGGCAAGGTGATCGTCGGCCTTTCCGATACCGGCGTTGGCATCGACTTGCGTGAAGAACCTGGAAAGATCACCGTCGATTTCCTCAACACCGGCATTCCGTCGACTTTGCAGCGACGCCTGGACGTGACCGATTTTGCCACTCCGATTCAATCGATCGATACTTACCAGCAGGGACGTAATGTGCGCATGGTCATCACGGCCACGGGTAAGTATGACCACCTCGCGTACCAGGCGGGCGACGTCTTTACGGTGAATGTCAAACCAATCGTTGCGGCAAAGGCTGCGGTGTCGAATCCCGAGAAAGGCATTTATACCGGGCAGAAATTGTCGCTCAATTTCCAGAACATCGACGTGCGCGCCGCCCTGCAGGTCATTGCTGACTTTACCGGCCTCAATTTCGTCACCAGCGACAGCGTCAAGGGCAACCTGACGCTCCGTCTCAAGGATGTTCCTTGGGATCAGGCGCTGGCCATTATTCTCAATGCTAAAGATCTCGCGATGCAGCGCGTTGGCAACGTCATCAGCGTTGCCCCGGCGGCCGAGATGGCCGCGCAGCAAAAGGCCAGACTTGAAGCGGGCAAGCAACAGCAGGAACTCGAGCCCCTGGTCTCGCAGCTGATCCAGATCAATTATGCCAAGGCACAGGACATTGCCGATCTTCTTAAGTCTGTCAAAGCGGTGAATCCGGGTGGTCAGCAGCAGTCACCAGCCGCGGGCAGTGTGACATATTCAAAGCTGGCGACCGAATCGAACAGCCTGCTTTCGCCGCGCGGACAGGTCACCGTTGATGCGCGCACAAATTCAATCCTCATACAGGACACGGAATCCAAAATCCGCCAGGTGCGCAAATTGATTGCGCAGCTGGACAAACCGGTTCGCCAGGTCATGATTGAGACCCGGCTGGTGGAGGCGACCGACAACTTCGCCAAAAACCTAGGTGTACGCCTCGGTGTCCAGCACCAGACCAATTCGACAACGACTTGCGGTTCGCTGGACTGCAACGCAACCTTGCTGAGCACCGCCGCACCGGTCGACTTGACCGGTAATGCCTTGAACGTGAGCATGGCAGCCGGCGCAATTAACGCCATCAACCCAGGACAGCTGGCCTTCTCGTTCCTGAATCTCCCGGGAGGCAATTTGCTGGATCTGGAATTGTCGGCCCTGCAACAGCAGGGACTGGGCAAGGTCATATCGAGTCCGCGTCTCATCACGGCTAATCAAAAGAAGGCGCGCATCGAGCAGGGCCAGGAAAGAACCTTCATTGCACTAGGCGGAGGTTTGGGTACGCAGTCGTTCATCACCAAGGACGCGGTGCTTGCTCTTGAAGTCACGCCGCAGATTACGCCGGACGACCGTGTCATACTCGACGTGCTGATCACCAAAGACGATTTCAATTCGGCTTCCCCGACGGATAGCACGATGAACAAGAAGGAAATCACCACCCAGGTATTGCTGGATAATGGCGAAACCGTGGTGATTGGCGGCATCTATGAGCAGACCCAGCAGTCGACTCTCAGTAAGGTCCCGTTTTTCGGCGACCTGCCGCTGATCGGTTGGGCATTTCGCAGCACTTCCGTACTCAACAACAGGGACGAATTGTTGATATTCCTGACCCCACGCATCCTGTCCGACAACCTGACCATGAGGTAATCGGTCGCGGCCCAGGCGCCTTCCAGCGGCCTGGGCCGCGAGAATGCTGGAGCGATCGCTCCGCTATTGATTTCTTCCCCGGTTGCATGGCATATGCAGGGCATGTCCTGGCCCGCCGACCTATCAGAGGATCGCTCCGACACGCCCACCGGCGGGCGACAAGCCAATGTGTTTCTGGTCGGGCCCATGGGGGCTGGCAAGACAACTATTGGCCGCCACGTCGCCGCCATGCTCGGTATGGAATTCGCGGACTCGGATCAGGAAATCGAGGCGCGCACCGGCGCGAACATACCGCTCATATTCGAGATCGAGGGTGAGGAGGGCTTTCGCCGGCGGGAAGCCGCCGTGATCGCGGACCTTGTGCTTCGCCCGAATCTGGTTCTGGCAACTGGGGGCGGAGTCGTTTTGAACTCGGCAAACCGCGAGGCCCTGCGCAACCATGGGACAGTCGTCTACTTGCGCGCCGCTACGGAAATTCTGGTAGAACGCACGCGCCGCGACCGCGGGCGCCCCCTGCTGCAGACAGCCGATCCCCATGGCAGAATAGAGGAGTTAATGCGGCAGCGGGATCCGCTTTACCGGAGCACTGCCCACCTAATTGTGGATACGGACCGTCGAAGTCCACAGGCGGTGGCACGTGATGTAGTAACTCGACTAAAGACCCTGAAACCCAATGAGAACCCTGGCAGTTGAATTAGGAACGCGAAGCTATCCCATTTACATCGGCGCCGGACTACTGGCGCGTGAGCAACCGCTGGCAAACCACGTAGCCGGCCGGAAGGTGCTGATTGTCACCAATGACACGGTTGCACCACTGTATTTGAGCAAAGTCGCTGCGCTCTTGCAGCGTTATTCCCCGGTGACCGTCATTCTTCCGGACGGTGAACAGTACAAGACCGTAGCAGGTCTCAATCCGATTTTTGACACTCTGCTGGCGCAGCGCTGTGATCGGCGCACGACGCTGGTTGCACTCGGCGGCGGTGTCGTCGGGGACATGACCGGCTTCGCGGCAGCCGTGTATCAGCGCGGCGTGCCGTTTATTCAGATCCCAACGACGCTACTGGCACAGGTCGACTCCTCGGTTGGCGGAAAGACTGGAGTTAACCACCCACTTGGGAAAAACATGATCGGCGCATTTTATCAGCCGCGCTGCGTCGTCATTGACACCGATACGCTGGTTACCCTGCCTGACAAAGAGTTGTCAGCGGGTATCGCAGAGGTTATCAAATACGGGTTGATATGCGACCATGATTTCTTCAGCTGGCTCGAGCAAAACATGGACCGATTGCTTGCTCGCGAGACGGACGCCTTGAGTTTTGCCATCGAACGCTCGTGTCGCACCAAAGCCGTGGTGGTAGCCGCGGACGAACTCGAAGCCGGGCGACGCGCGCTGCTCAATTTTGGGCATACCTTTGGCCACGCCATAGAAACTGGCACCGGCTACGGTAGTTGGTTGCATGGCGAAGCAGTTGCCGCTGGTATGGTGATGGCCGCCGACCTTTCGCGTCGCCTCGGCTGGCTGAGCGCGACAGAAGCGAAGCGTACTGAGGATCTTATTCGGCGCGCGCATCTCCCGACGCAGGGTCCGTATCTGCTGGATGCCGGCCGCATGCTCGATCTCATGGCGGTCGACAAGAAAGTCGAGGACGGCAGGCTACGTCTGATTCTGCTGAGAGGAATCGGCAATGCCGTAATTGAGTCGGATGTACCGCAATCCCTGTTGCTGGATACGCTGAACTGTTGCCGAGCCGCTGCATGAATACGCCGCCGTTGCTCGCGCCCTATGCCGCAAGCGAATCAACGTCGCGCGGGCGTAGCCATAACGAGCCGCCACCCTCTCATCGCTCGCAATTTCAACGCGACCGCGACCGCATTGTGCACTGTGCGGCTTTTCGGCGTCTTGAATACAAAACCCAGGTTTTCGTCAATCATGAAGGGGACTTGTTCCGTACGCGCCTAACGCACTCCATTGAAGTTGCCCAAATAGGCCGATCGATCGCCCGGGCGATGAACTTGAATGAGGACCTGACGGAGTCGATCGCGCTTGCCCACGACCTCGGGCATACGCCTTTCGGGCACTCCGGCCAGGATGCGCTGAACTCCTGCATGCGCGAGTATGGCGGCTTCGAGCACAATCTCCAGTCCCTGCGTGTCGTTGATCTGCTTGAGGAAAGATACGCGCAATTTCCAGGTCTTAATCTGACCTTCGAAACGCGCGAAGGGATACTCAAGCATTGTTCGCTCAAGAACGCCGCCGAGCTCGGCGATGTTGGACGCCGCTTTCTCGAAAAGACGCAGCCAGGCCTTGAAGCGCAGTTGGCAAACTTGGCGGACGAAATCGCCTACAACAACCATGATGTCGATGACGGGCTGCGTTCCGGACTTATTACGATAGACCAACTGCGCGAAACCGCCCTTTTCGGCGAACAGTACAACGTGGTTAGCAAGCTGCATCCGAATTTACCGCCGCGCGTACTGGTGCACGAGATCGTCCGGCGCATGATCAATCACCTGGTCGTGGATCTGATAGATAACAGCACGCGGCTGCTCGCGGAGGCAGGCGTAAATTGCATTGATGATGTCAGGCGGGCTGGATCGACTCTGATATTCAATAGCGAGAAAGTGCGGAGTAACAGCCTCGAGTTGAAGCAATTCTTGCGCGACAATCTCTATGCGCACTTTCGCGTGCGCCGCATGACGCTCAAGGCCAGGCGGATCATTGAGTCGCTGTTTGCAGCCTTCATGGAAGATGCCAGGTTGTTGCCGCCACAGTATCAGGCCAAGATTTCCGGCGGCGCCGACGGGTTGTCAGCGCACGGCAAGGCGCGGATGGTAGCCGACTATATCGCGGGTATGACGGATCGTTATGCAATCCGCGAGCACCGGCGTTTGTTCGATCCGGACGAGCTTACGTAAAAGAAGGGTCTGGCGAGGCGTAAACAGCTAATCCCGGCGGCTATTGCCACTAGAATACAGCCCCTTTTCTGCAGAATATTCCCACTGGCCGGCGCTCCGGCGCCATTGAAGGGGGCCCGGCGACGGGGTAGACTTAAGACCTTTTCGCCCGAAATCTAGTGCTTTTTTAATATTTCGGCGATTTGCCGTGTTTGCTGGCCGAATTCTGCCGAACGAGGTACAACGTGAGTCACCCGGGCCTGCCGTCGAATCAAGGTCTTTATGACCCCAGCAATGAGCATGATGCTTGTGGCGTTGGGTTCATCGCACATATCAAAGGTCACCAGACCCATGCCATCGTGGAGCAGGGTCTAAGAATCCTCAAGAACCTAACCCATCGAGGCGCAACGGGCGCTGATCCGCTCGCTGGTGACGGTGCCGGGATCCTAATACAGCTCCCGCACGCCTTTCTATCGCGGGAGTTCCGTAAATCGGGTGTAACGCTGCCCGAGGCGGGAACATATGGTTTGGGTATGCTTTTCCTTCCGCGCGAACCCGTTGCGCGTGCCGCATGCGAGCAGGTTATTACTCGGACCGTATCGGACGAAGGAATGGAGGTGCTTGGCTGGCGTGATGTGTCAACCGACAATCACCGTCTGGGCAAAGGTGTTAAGGCGGTGGAGCCGGTTGTCAGACAGGTCGCGATCGGTCGACGCCAGTTCGAGGCCGGCGACGTTTTCGAACGCAAGCTGTTCGTGTTACGTAAGCGAATCGAACATACCGTGCGTGCCGGCAATATCCAGGGGAAGGAGTCTTTTTACATCCCTTCCCTGTCCAGCCGTACGGTCGTTTACAAGGGAATGCTGCTGGCTGATCAGGTCGCGGAATACTATCCCGACTTGCAGGACAGCGACCTTGTTTCCGCGCTGGCCCTGGTGCATCAGCGCTTCTCAACGAATACCTTTCCGACCTGGGATCTAGCCCACCCCTTCCGCATGATTGCGCACAACGGCGAAATCAATACCCTGCGCGGCAATGTGAACTGGATGGCGGCGCGGCGCGCAACCATGTCGTCCAAGCTTCTGGGCGATGATTTGGACAAACTGTGGCCGCTCATCGTTGAAGGTCAGTCGGATTCTGCTTGTTTCGATAACGCTCTGGAGCTTCTAGTGGCAGGCGGCTATTCCCTGGCTCACGCCATGATGCTGCTCATTCCGGAAGCATGGGCCGGTAACCCGCTCATGGACGAGAAACGTCGTGCCTTCTACGAATACCATGCATCCCTGATGGAACCGTGGGACGGTCCGGCGGCCGTTGCTTTCACAGACGGGCGCCAGATCGGTGCCACGCTGGATCGTAATGGTCTGCGACCCGCGCGTTATCTCATAACCTCCGACGACATCGTTGTCATGGCTTCCGAGATGGGCGTGTTGGATATTCCCGAATCGCGAATCGTCAGGAAATGGCGTTTGCAACCGGGTAAGATGCTGCTTATAGATCTAGAGCTCGGTCGCATAATCGACGATGCCGAGCTCAAGGCGCAGCTGGCGGACCGCCATCCCTATCGTGCCTGGCTGGACAAGACCCAGGTCGTCCTGGAAAACCTAACGCCTGTGGCATCCACCACGACGAGCTCAGGCTCGTTGCTTGATCGCCAGCAGGCGTTCGGATACACACAAGAAGACATCAAGTTTATCCTTGCACCCATGGCCCTGAGCGGACAAGAACCAGTGGGGTCCATGGGCAACGATACGCCGCTTGCCGTGCTGTCCAACCGCCCGAAGCCGTTGTACAACTATTTCAAGCAACTCTTCGCGCAGGTGACGAATCCACCGATCGACCCCATCAGGGAAGAGCTGGTCATGTCGCTGGTCTCGTTTGTTGGGCCGCGGCCCAATCTGTTGGGACTTGACAAGACCGAGCCGCATCGTCGTCTGGAAGTTCAGCAGCCTGTGCTCTCCATCAGCGACATGGACAAGATCCGCCGCATTCACGAGGGTACGAACGGAAGCTTCCGCGCCCTCACTTTGAGCATGTGTTACGCGGCCTCCGCGGGTGCAGGGGGCATGGCGGAGGCGTTGTCAGTACTGTGTGATCAAGCCGAGAGCGCGGTAGTGGGCGGGCATAACATACTGATTTTGTCCGACCGTGATGTAGACGCCGCACACGTTGCCATACCGGCGCTGCTGGCAACCTCTGCCGTACATCATCATCTGATTCGCAAGGGAATGCGCACTCGAGTCGGTCTGGTAATCGAAACAGGGTCGGCGCGCGAGGTGCATCACTTCGCGATGTTGGCCGGCTACGGCGCGGAAGCGGTGCACCCCTATCTGGCGCTCGAAACTCTCGCCCAAATTGGTGAATGGCTGCCGAGCGACATCAGCCATGCCGAGGCCTGCAAACGCTACATCAAGGCGGTGGCAAAGGGGCTGCTCAAGGTAATGTCGAAAATGGGCATTTCAACTTACCAGTCCTATTGCGGGGCGCAGATTTTCGAGGCCGTGGGGCTGAGCAGCGCCTTCGTGCACAAATATTTCACCGGCACCGCCACGCAGGTCGAGGGTGCCGGCCTCGATCAGATTGCCGAAGAGGCTGTGCATTGGCATAAGCTAGCATTCGGTGATGCACCTTTGTACCGCAGCGCCCTGGATGCCGGCGGCGAGTACGCCTACCGCATCCGCGGCGAAGCGCACATGTGGACGCCCGAAAGCATTTCTCGGCTGCAGCATGCAACGCGCACAAACAACTACAGCACCTACAAAGAATATGCCCGCCTGATCAACGATCAGAGCGAGCGTTTGATGACCTTTCGCGGTTTGTTCGAGTTCCGGAAAGCCGCGCGGCCGATCCCTTTGTCTGAGGTCGAAACGGCGCGAGAAATCGTCAAGCGCTTCGCCACGGGTGCAATGTCTCTCGGTTCAATTTCAACAGAGGCGCACACTACGCTCGCCGTCGCGATGAATCGCATTGGAGGAAAGTCCAATACCGGGGAGGGCGGAGAGGATGCGCAACGCTTTGCCGAGGTCAAAGAAGGCGAAACGCTTCGAACGCGCATTCCCAGTGTGGTCAGGGATTTGGAATTGCAGCCCGGCGACTCGTTGCGATCCAAGATCAAGCAGGTTGCTGCCGGCCGATTCGGCGTAACGACCGAGTACCTGGTAAATGCCGATCAGATTCAGATCAAGATGGCGCAGGGAGCAAAGCCCGGCGAGGGTGGCCAGCTACCTGGTCACAAGGTAAGCGGATACATCGCCCAGCTGCGCTTCTCAGTTCCCGGTGTCGGACTGATTTCTCCGCCTCCGCACCACGACATTTATTCGATCGAGGACCTGGCGCAGCTGATTCACGACCTCAAGAACGTGAATCCGCGCGCCTCTATCAGTGTCAAGCTGGTTTCGGAGGTCGGCGTCGGGACCATCGCCGCGGGCGTGGCCAAGGCACATGCAGACCATGTCACGATTTCCGGACATGACGGCGGAACCGGAGCAAGCCCGCTTTCGTCGATCATGTTCGCGGGTAGCCCCTGGGAGCTGGGGCTTGCTGAAACCCAGCAGACGCTGGTGCTCAATCAGCTACGTGGACGCATCGCGGTCCAGGTAGACGGCCAGATGAAGACCGGCCGCGACGTCGTTATTGGCGCACTGCTTGGCGCGGACGAATTCGGATTTGCCACCGCACCGCTCGTCGTCGAGGGCTGCATCATGATGCGCAAGTGCCACCTGAATACCTGCCCGGTTGGGGTAGCGACCCAGGATCCGGTGCTGCGCAAGCGGTTTACCGGTCAGCCCGAACACGTGATTAATTATTTTTTCTTCGTGGCCGAAGAAGTCCGCGAATACATGGCGCAGATGGGCTTTCGCACCTTCAATGAAATGATCGGGCGCAGCGACATGCTTGATATGCAAAAGGGCGTTGCCCACTGGAAGGCGTGCGGACTCGATTTTTCCCGCATTTTGCATCGGCCAGCGGTTCCGGCCGGTTTCGCCTCCCATCAGTGCGAACAGCAGAATCACGGGTTAGATCGTGCGCTGGACCACGAGCTCATTCGTCTTGCGCAGCCCGCGTTGGAGTTGCGTAAACCGGTGCAAATCGACATTCCCGTGAGAAACACCAATCGCACGGTTGCGGCCATGCTGTCGGGCGAAGTCGCAAGGCGTTATGGCCACGCAGGACTACCCGAGGACACGATCACGATTCGGGCGCGTGGTACGGCAGGACAGAGTTTCGGTGCCTGGCTAGCCCATGGCATCACCCTAGAACTCCGTGGCGATGCCAATGACTATCTCGGCAAGGGCCTGTCCGGGGGGCGAATTGTGGTCCATCCCCCGCAAGACTGTCAGCTGACTGCCGAAGACAACATTATTGCGGGAAACACCGTGCTTTACGGCGCGATTGCTGGCGAGTGCTATATTCGCGGAGTTGCAGGAGAACGCTTTGCCGTGCGCAATTCCGGCGCTGTCGCAATCGTCGAAGGTGTCGGCGATCACGGTTGCGAATACATGACCGGCGGAACAGTTCTGGTGCTGGGTGTCGCTGGACGCAACTTTGCTGCCGGCATGAGCGGTGGCATCGCCTTCGTGCTGGACGAGGCGGGCGACTTCGCCAAGCGCTGCAATCTTTCCATGGTCGAGCTGGCGCCTGTACCGGACGAGGACAGGGCGATTGACGAGCACGAGGCGCAGGGAGGGGAGCTGGAAACTCACGGCATGGTGAATGTGAATCACCTGGAGCATAGTGACGCAAGCATATTGCGCCACCTTATTGTCCGACACCTTCACTATACCGGTAGCGCCCGAGCGCGAACCATCCTCGAACACTTTGATGCTTATCTCCCCAAGTTTGTGAAGGTCATGCCGCTGGAGTATCGGCGCGCGCTCGCCGAGATCGCAGCGAGCAAGTCCACGGCACAGGCGCAGGAAGGGCGGGTCAAGCATGGGTAAGACAACTGGATTCCTGGAAATCAAGCGCCACGAACCGGCCAACCTCCCGGTCCGGGAACGCATCCGCCTGTACAAAGAGTTCACCGTGCCCTTGGACGATAAGGAGATCGCACGCCAGGGGGCGCGTTGCATGGACTGCGGAATACCCTTTTGCCAGACAGGCTGCCCGGTTAACAACATCATTCCGGACTGGAATGACCTGGTCTATCACGAGCGTTGGAAGGATGCCCTGGCGGTCCTCCACTCAACTAATAATTTCCCCGAGTTTACCGGCCGAATCTGTCCAGCGCCGTGCGAAGAGGCGTGCACGCTCAATATCAACAGTGAGCCGGTAACCATCAAAAACATCGAGCACACCATCATAGACAAAGGATGGGAGTTGGGCTTGGTGCAACCGCAGCCCGCCGCGCGCAAGAGCGGCAAGCGTGTGGCCGTTGTGGGTTCCGGACCGGCCGGACTCGCCTGCGCCCAGCAACTCGCCCGAGCCGGTCATGCCGTCACAGTTTTTGAGAAGAACGATCGCGCCGGCGGCTTGCTGCGCTATGGAATTCCAGACTTCAAGATGGAGAAACACCATATCGATCGGCGCCTGGAGCAAATGCGCGCCGAAGGGGTGGAATTTCGCGTAAATCAACATGTCGGTGCAGGTGTGAACGTGAAGGACCTGCACGACGAGTATGACGCCCTTGTTTTAACCGGTGGGTCGGAACGGCCGCGTGACCTTGAGGTAAAGGGCCGCGAGCTCAAGGGAATTCATTTCGCCATGGAATTTCTACCGCAACAGAACAAGCGTGTTGCCGGTGACAGCGTTCCGGAAGGAAGCGCGCTCTCGGCCAAGGGCAAGCATGTCATCGTCATCGGTGGCGGTGACACTGGTTCGGACTGTATCGGCACTTCAATACGGCAGGGTGCGCTATCCGTCACCCAACTCGAGGTCATGTACCGTCCTCCGGAAAAAGAAGACAAACCATTGACTTGGCCCAATTGGCCAATGAAGCTGCGTACCTCGTCGTCCCAACAGGAAGGCGCCGAACGCGAATGGAGTGTTGCCACCAAGTCCTTTTCCGGCAGCGGCGGGCAAGTTGCCGCACTGCACGGCATCCGTCTGGACTGGCACAAGGATGAAAAGGGGGTCATGACAATGCACGAATTGGCCGGCAGCGAGTTTGAGCTCAAAGCCGATCTGGTGCTGCTTGCGATGGGTTACCTCCACCCGGTTCCTGAAGGCATGCTGCAGAAGCTGGGCGTCGCTCTCGACAAGCGTGGCAATGTTCAGGCCGACGATATCCGCTACCAGACATCCATTCCCAAGGTGTTTACAGCTGGCGACATGCGCCGTGGCCAGTCGTTGGTCGTGTGGGCCATCCGCGAAGGCAGGCAGGCGGCGCGTTCGGTGGACGAATTTCTCATGGGTCGCTCGGATCTGCCGCGCTGAAAACGGCCAGTCCCAGAACCGCACGATGAGCATATCTGCTGCACCCGACACGAGTCACGCGCCCCTGCAAAACGATCGCCTGTTGCGAGCCCTGCTGCGTCAACCCGTCGACATGACTCCGGTGTGGGTCATGCGTCAGGCCGGACGTTACCTGCCGGAATATCGTGAAACGCGCGAGCGGGCCGGATCATTCATGCGTCTTTGCACTACCCCCGAACTTGCCTGCGAGGTGACTTTGCAGCCGTTGCGACGCTTTCGTCTCGATGCTGCGATTCTTTTTTCCGACATACTGACTGTGCCGGACGCCATGGGCATGGGCCTGCATTTCGCTGACGGTGAGGGCCCGCAATTTGAGCGTCCGCTGCGCACGGCGGCTGATATCAAGCGACTTCCGGTGCCGGATCCGGAAGAAAGCCTGCGCTACGTAACCGATGCTGTGCGCCTCATTCGCCACGAACTCGGGGGTCGCACGCCGCTAATCGGTTTCGCCGGATCGCCCTGGACACTGGCAACTTACATGGTGGAGGGTGGGTCCAGTAAGGAATATTCGCGGGTAAAAGGCATGATGTACCAAGACCCCGCCATCATGCATCGCCTTCTGGATATTAACGCACAGGCAATCGCCCTTTATCTTAACGCCCAAATTAGCGCGGGCGTTCAAGCCGTCATGATCTTCGATACCTGGGGTGGCGTGCTTACACCGCGCGACTACCGCGAGTTCTCCTTGCACTACATGACCCGGGTAGTTGAAAGTCTACAACGACAGACCGAAGGACGGCGCGTTCCGGTGATCCTGTTCACCAAGTCCGGAGGGCAATGGCTGGAGGAGATGACAGGCAGTGGCTGCGATGCCCTCGGTGTCGACTGGACGGTCGATCTGTCCGCTGCGCGCGGCCGCGTTGCGGGACGCGTCGCCCTGCAGGGAAACATGGACCCGACAGCGCTACACGCATCACCCGAGAGGATCCGGCAGGAAGTTCAGTCGATTCTCGACAGCTATGGTCCTGGTCCGGGCCACGTATTTAACCTCGGTCACGGCGTGCAACCGTGGACAGACCCCGAGCATGTCGGAGTGATGGTGGACGCAGTGCATGAACTCAGCGCAAAGTTTCATGCTGCCCGATCTCCTGCAACGGGTGCGTAGGCCAAACCCAGGCAGCCTCCCGCGGACCACTCATGCGATTAGGCCAAGGCACGCAGCAAGGATGCCAGCATGCGTTGCGCCTGCTCGAGGTAGCCGCCACCGAACAGGTTCAAGTGATTGAGCACGTGATACAGGTTGTAAAGCTGTCTGCGCTCTGTGTAACCGCTGGCGAGCGGCAATGCCTCACGGTATGTGTCATAGAAGCGGGTCGGAAATCCACCGAACAGTTCTGTCATGGCGAGGTCCGTTTCGCGGTCCCCGAAATAGACCGCCGGGTCGAAGATGACCGGTTCAGCATGCTCGTCGGCCGCAAAATTTCCGGCCCAGAGATCGCCGTGTAGCAGAGACGGTTTGGGTTTGTGATCGGCGAATAGTGCCGGCAATTGCATCAGCAGCCGCTCGGCATCGGCTTGCAGTTTACCCGTGTGGCCGCGCCGCGCAGCCAGTTCAAACTGCGGCCGAAGACGCCTGCCGCCCCAGAACTCCGCCCAATCCGAGGAAGGCGTATTGATCTGAGGCGTCGTCCCGATCGTGTTGTCCCGGTGCCAGCCAAACTCCCTGCCATAGACCTGATGCATGCGCGCCAGGGCAGCACCAAATTTTTCCGCGGCATTGGCTCCTGCGGGGCCTAGCGCCAGGTATTCCAGCACCAGATATGAATGTTGGTCATCAACCCCCCAGCAAACAGGGGCTGGCACGCGCACGGCGCCGCTGCGCGCAATTTCAGCCAGGCCGGCAGCCTCGGCTTCAAACATATGCAGGCGCGACGGTTCATTGAGCTTAAGGAAAAAGCGCCGATCGCCCCCATCCAGCATCTCGGTGGAATTGATACAGCCCCCGCCAATCGGCCGTCGCGTGCGCAATTCAAATTTTCGGCCGGTTGCCTGGGAAATCCCGTGCGTAACGAGTCGTATCAGAGCTGTCATATTCTACCTACGCAAAAATCTGATCCCGTCTGCAGTTTGTACGCTCAAACGTCATTCTGGGCGGAACAAGCGCTAGCAATCATACCTTCGGTGCGACCCTCTGCGCGCCAAATATAGGGGAAATCCTGTTTTCCATAACAGCAGTGCCCATCAGCAAAAAACGCGCGAACCGTCAAGCAATTATTCACATCATCCCGGGGTCGCAGGCAGTCATCCGCGAAATATCTATTTAACCCCTTGGAAATGTGACTGAATCTCTCCAACCTATTGAATTATCGAACTTTTAAAAGAGCTGAAAAATTAATCAACCTAAGACAATTGGGTTAAATTTGCCTTACAGCGCAAGCCCTAATGAAAACTATCAACATACTTATCCACAGAATTTGTGAATAACTCAGGATACTTTTCTCAGACAAGAAGTTAGCCTTCATTTGCAAAGCAATGACTGCATGTGGATCGAGCTTTGTTTCACGCGCTGCCCATTCCCGCTATGGTAAATTGGCCGCATGATTTCATTGCCGCGCATTGTCCGCGTTGCCGTACCTTCCCCATTGTACCGACACTTCGATTACCTAGTGCCCCAATCCGGGCCGATGCCCTGTGCCGGTGCACGCGTGAGGGTGCCGTTTGGAAAAAGAACGCTGGTCGGGATCGTCTTAAAGACGGCCGACCAGAGTGACGTACCCTTGGCTCGATTAAAGCAGATACTTGAAGTGCTCGACCCGGAGCCCTTGCTAGACGCGACCCTGCTTCGACTCCTGCTATGGGCGGCCGCCTATTACCACCACCCGGTTGGAGAAGTCATCCAGTCCGCCCTTCCGCTCGGTTTGCGGCGCGGAAAACCGGCGACAGTCGGGCAAGTTGACAGCTGGATTGCCAACGACCGTGGCCGCATGCTGCTCGCGTCAACCAGTGGCCGCGACACCGCAGAGAAGCGCCTTCTGCGTTTCCTGGCCGACGCGCCGGAAGCCGTCGACCAATCCGCATTGGCGCTAATATCCAAGCGCTGGCGCGCAATCGTCCGATCGCTTGTTGCCAACGGATTGGTGGACGTCGTTTCCCGCAAATGTCTGGCCCAGCCCCCCGTCGAAGTCGTGCCGCCGCCGAGCGCCAGCACGGCACAGCACCAAGCAATCACTGCCATCGCGGCGGGCGGCGCGGCATTCCATTGCTACCTTTTGCACGGGGTAACAGGGAGCGGCAAGACGGAGGTGTACCTGCAGGCTATTGATCGGGTTATCAAAGAGGGAGCTCAGGCGCTTGTGCTGGTACCTGAAATCGGTTTGACCCCGCAGTTTGTCGACCGTTTCCGGCGACGTTTTCCTGTGGCCGTCGCGGTAATCCACTCCGCCCTGAGCGAATCCGAACGACAGTGTGCATGGCTTTCGGCGCGCGAAGGCTCGGCGCCGATTGTACTGGGAACACGCTCCGCCGTTTTTGTGCCGCTGAAAGCGCTCGGCCTCATCGTTGTCGACGAGGAGCATGACAATTCATTCAAACAGCAGGAAGGCTTCCGATACTCCGCGCGCGACGTGGCAATCGTGCGTGCCAAGCGTGAACATGTTCCAATCGTGCTCGGCTCGGCAACCCCTTCGCTTGAAAGTCTGCGCAATGCGCTAGACGGGCGCTACCAGTTGTTGCCCCTGCCCGAACGGGCCGGCAGCGCAGGTCTTCCGTCAGTGCGCTTGCTGGATTTACGCCAATTGGCGCGCAACAATGGCCTGACGCCGCCCCTTGTCGATGCGCTGCGCAGCCGTCTCGAGCGCAAGGAACAAAGCCTTTTGTTCATTAATCGCCGCGGATTCGCACCGGTACTGATGTGCCATGACTGCGGCTGGATTGCCGCCTGTGGACGTTGTGATTCGCGTCTGACCCTGCACAAGTCTGCTGAACGTCTTCGCTGCCACCATTGCGGCAGCGAAGCGGCGATTCCAGCGACTTGCCCGGCGTGTCACGCGCAACGTCTGCACGGACTGGGGGAGGGAACGGAGCGCATCGAGTCTGCACTCACCCGGCTGTTCCCTGACGCGCGTATCGAACGAATCGATCGCGATAGCACGCGTCGCAAGGGAGTTCTCGAAGAAAAACTCGCACGTGTCCGCTCCGGCGATGCCGACATCATGGTAGGTACCCAAATGCTCGCCAAGGGCCACGATTTCCCCAACTTGACCCTGGTGGGTGTGGTCAACGCGGACCAGGGGCTATACGGTTGCGACTTCCGATCGTCCGAGCAATTGTTCCAACGCCTGATGCAGGTTGCCGGCCGCGCCGGCCGCGCCGACAAAAGCGGCGAAGTAATAATCCAGACTTTCCATCCGGAGCACCCCCTGTTTTCCGCGCTGCGTGCCCACGACTACCAGGGATTCGCGAACTACGCATTGCAGGAACGACGCGAAGCTCAATTCCCACCATACACCCATCTGGTCCTGTTGCGTGCCGAGTCTCCCGAGCGTAGCAGCGCTTTGCGCTTTCTGCTGCAGGCGCGCGATCTGGCAGCCGCGCTGCGCCCGGAAGAATCGCAGGTAAGTATTCTCGACCCCGCGCCCTCGCCAATGGAGCGTCGTGCCGGACGCTTCCGCGCTCAACTGCTGATTCAGGGCAGGCAGCGCGATGCGCTACAGCATTTCCTGGACCAGTGGCTGCCGCAGATTGCTGAAATGCCACAGGCACGCAAAACGCGCTGGTCTCTTGATGTCGATCCGATGGATTTATACTGAAGCCAGGGCGCCGCTGACAGATCGTGCGCCGCGCGTTTGCACGGACCCAGTCCGGCCGCGTGTGCGGACTTGCCGAACGCTCCGGTTATAATTGTTGTCCGCGCAAATGAAATTCCTGGCGCGAGTTCAGCGCCTGCGCGCTTGCTTTTTGCTAAGCGACTGCGCTTTGGTTCTTGCGCTCCTGACGCCGCTCATAGACGTAGTACATAAGCGGGATAACAAAAAGCGTCAAAACCGTTGACGCAAAGGTGCCAGAGATAAGCGACACGGCCAGTCCGCCAAACACGGGATCGGCTACCATGATCGCCGTACCAAGTATGATCGCCAAGGCCGTTAGCAGGATCGGTCGCATGCGCGTGATGCCTGCTTGCAGCACGGCCTCGCGTACACCGTGTCCGGCGCGGCGAAAATCCAGAATAAAATCGATCAGTAACAGCGAATTGCGCACAACAATACCGGCAAGGGCAATCACGCCGATCATGGATGTTGCCGTAAAATAATAATTACCTTCGATCAAGTCCATGATCGCGTGGCCGGGAAACACGCCGATGATGGTAAGCGGGATCGCGCCCATGACAAACAATGGGGTCGTAAACGAGCGGTAGTACCCGACCAGAACCAAGTAGATTAGGATGATGGCCACCGCAAATGCCGACCCCAGGTCACGAAACACATCCAGCGTCAGGCGCATTTCCCCGTCCCAGCGCACGCTATAGCCGGTAGTATCCGGGTCAGCCATGAAATACTGCTTGAGCTTGACTCCATCGGGCAGCGGATGCGTGCGCAGGTATTCCCACATGTGCAGAACGGCGTATACCTGGCTGCCGGATCCCATTTCTCCGGTAACGTAGACGACCGGGCGCTGGTCTTTATGGAGGATCGGTTGCGGCCCCTTAATCGCCTCAATTTTGACGATGTCGGTCAACGGCACCTCGTTCCCCTGGGCGTTGGTGAAAAATATCTTGCGCAAATCCGACGGTTCCACTCGGTCAGAAACCGGAATCTGGAAGCGGATCAGCACCGGTTCCTTTTCTTGATCCATGTGCACCATACCGGCGTTATAACCGCCCAGAAACGCCTGCAGGGTCTCCGCCACCTGAACCGGCAGAATGCCGGCCAAAGCCGCCTTTTTGTGATCGACGACTATGCGATATTCCGTTGTCTCGGCTGTGGTGCTGTCGTCGATATCCACAACGTCGGGGGTCTTTTCGAAAACATTGGTGCGCAATTCCTTGGCAATCCGCCGCAGCTCGGAATAGTTCGGCCCATAAACCTCGGCTAGGATCGTCGCCCGTACAGGGGGGCCCGGCGGATCTTCAACCAGTTTGATATTGGCGCCGGTTGTCTTTTCCAGCTGCGCGAATTTTGGACGCAGATCACGTACTATCTCGATGGACGACTTGGAGCGATCATGTTTGTTGCGCAAATTCACCCGAACCTCTCCGTACTGCGGTCCTCCTTTCAGGCCGGCGCCACGCAACAAACCGTTGAAATCGATGATGCCAGGTTCTCCCACCGTTGCTTCGTAATCCGTCACGTCTGGTACCTTGCGTACGATATCCCCGACGCGGCGAATTACGCGGTCTGTCTCCTCAAGTGCGGTGCCTGCCGGCATGTCCACCGTAATATTGAAAGTATTCGTGTTGTCCTTGGGCAGCATCTTGAACAGTACGAGTTTGAAGGCCGGCATTGCTAGTACCAGCAGCATCAGCAGCGATATTGCAAAAAAGAATCCCACACGCGCGCGACGGCTGTCCAACAGCACGCTCATGACCCTTACGTAAGCACGCTCAAGCCAACCAGGTGCGTGCTCTTCGACATGCTGGCCGGGAGCAAGACGCAGCCAGCGGTATGCGGCCCAAGGCGCGACGGTATAGGCGATGGCAAGCGACGTGATCATCGCCACAGGTACATTAAACGGAATCGGTGCCATGTAGGGGCCCATCATGCCGGTGACCCAGAACATCGGCAAAAACGCCAGGATGACCGTAAAAGTCGCCAAATTCGTGGGTCGGCCGATTTCATTTACAGCGCGGACGGCCCCACTCAAACGGTCTGCGCCTTTCTTGCTGTAATGGCGGAAAATATTTTCGATTACGACGATAGAATCGTCGACCAGAAGACCAAGCGACAGTATCAGCGCAAACAGGGTAATTCGATTTATGCTTTGGCCGGCAACCATGCCGACCGCAAGCGTTACGAAAAGAATAAGCGGAATAGTGATGGTTACAATGCTGGCGGCGCGCCAGCCCAGAAAAGCCACAAGCAGCAGGACGACTGTGACGACAGCAATGCTGAGATGATCGAGGAGAGTGTTGACCGCGTCGTTTGCGCGCTCACCATCGTTGC
>JAJXUF010000133.1 GCA_021783175.1 Pseudomonadota bacterium | reverse complement strand
CTGAATCTGGTACTCCTTCACCTCACCGCCGAAGACCGCCACCTTGGACACGCCGGGCACGGCGAGCAGCCGCGGCTTGAGCGTCCAGTCGGCGAGCGAGCGCAGTTCCATGAGCGAGCGCTGTCGCGAGGTGAGTCCGATCACCAAAGCCACGCTGGTGGACGATGTCAGAGGAGACATCGCCGGGGCCTGCACCCCGCTGGGCATCAGCGCGACCAGCTCGGCGAGGCGCTCGCCCATGTTCTGCCGGTCACGATAGACATCGCTCTTGGGATCGAAGGTAGCGGTGATGACCGACAGCCCCTGGATCGACTGAGAGCGCAGCGCTTGTACGCCCGGCACGCCGTTCACGGCATTCTCGATGGGCTGCGTCACCAGCACCTCGACCTGTTCCGGCGCGAGGCCAGGCGCTTCAGTCTGAATTGATATCTGGGGCGGGGCGAACTCCGGGAAGACATCGTAACTGGCGCCGGTCAGCGCATATAGGCCGTAGCCGGCAAACAGCAGCGCGAGGGCAATGACGACGCCGTGGTAGCGTAGCGAGAAAACGATGATGCAGGCCAGCAGGCCACGGCGGGGAGATGGTTCCATTAGTCCCCCTCGCCGGTTTGCACTTGGCCGCGTAACTCTTCCGAGAGGAGCGTCTGGGCGCCGCGCACCACGACCCGCATCGCCGGAAGGCGCGGCGCAAACCAACCCTCGGCGACCGGCACTGCGCCCGTCAGCTCATGGCGCGTGAACCTGCCCGGCGCGCTTTCGACGTAATACCACGCCTTGCCTTGCCACGAGACCACGGCGGCCGCCGGGAGCGTGACCCCAGTCTCCTGGGGCCCGCTTGGCAGGTGGGCAATCAGCGCGGTTCCCGGCAGCAACCCTTCGGCTGCCGCCACATAGAAAAAGGTGGGGCCCTGGATGCGCGGATCGGCCTGCGGCGAAAGCGAAATCAGCTCCGCCGTTTTCAAGACGCCGTCATCACCGACTATGCTCACCTTGCTCGGCGGCACAGGCAGCCGGCTGCCTGATGGTGCGGCGATTCGCAACAGCATTTCTTTCTGCGTCGCCAAGCGTTGGAACAGCGGCATATTGTTCACGATGGCCATCGTCAGCACCGCGCCCCATGTCTGCCGGGCGTCCTGCTTGATCGCGTCAACGGCCGCCTGCGCTGATTGCCTAGCCGCCTGGTCGACGCGCCAGGCCGCTTCGGCGGTCTGCAATACTTTGTCCGAGATGTTTCGGTCGTCACCGTGCAGCGCCCTGAGCCGTTCACGCTCGCGGCGCGACGCTGCCAGCGTCGCCACGGTCTTGTCGGCCTGCGCCGCTGCTGCCACAAAACGATTTCGAAGATCGCTCAATGCCTGCGGCGGCAGGACTGTGGCCAGCGCTGCGGCTTCCCCGCGGCGGGTGGTCTGCTCCATGGCAGCGACGCCGATGTCCGCCAGCTTCTGCGTTTGCGGATCGAACGCCACCGCGCTGCCGCCGTCCTGGGATACCACACGCGACGGCACCGAAACGGGCTTCTCCCGCGCCTGCTCTTGAGCAAGCTCCTTGCGGCCCTCGACGAAGCCCCAGGCGCTCAGGCCGGCCACGACCGCCCCTATCCCGAACAGGATCAATGTTTTTTTTCTCATGGTCGTTCTCCGTCTTGATGAGATTTTGATTCGATGACCTGCTCCGCCGTGACGCCGAGCGCGTGAGCGCCGATCGGCCGGCGCAGCGCATTCTCTAAGCGCCCCAGGGACTGTTGTGCCTGGGACAGGGCGTCGATGCGCGCCAGTTCGGTTGTCACCGTTTCGTATTGAGCGGACAGCCACGCCAGCCGGTCTGCCTCGCCAAACTTGAAAGCCGCGGCAACGGCGCGCGCGTTTTTCTGCTGATCCCGCAGTAAGGTGTCGGCGGCCTCGAACATTTGGATGGCACGACCGTAGCCCGCCAATGCCTCGTCCACTTCGGCGATCGCCCGGGCTTGCACTGACAGAAAAGCGGCTGCCGCCGCTTTGCGGCGCGCCTCTGCCTCTGCAATGGGGCCCTGGTTGCGGTTCATCGGCAGATCGAATGACAGCACGAGGGACCATAGTACCGTTCCCGTATCCCACGTGTAGCCAGGACCCAGTGATACGTCCGGGTATTGCTTGGCGATTTCCAGTTGCAGCGCGGATTGGCTGGCCTCGTAATCGGCCAATGTGGCGAGCACATCCGGCCGGCTCAACAGGGCTTCGCGCCGCACCGCCGCCGGCGGCAATACAGCGACCGGCGGCAGTTGCTCGAAGTCATCGAAGGAAATGGCCGTACCGTCGATGGCTGCGGCGGGCACGCCTACGGCAGCGGCGAGTCGTGCGAGGTTTTCCGCATGCTGTTTCTGGTTTTGCCGCAGGGCCAGCACGGCCCGGTTGAGCGCAAGGCGTGCCTGTGTCAATTCGGGTTGCGATACGTAGCCCACTGCAAAGCGGCGCTCCAGTATGTGGGTGATCTCCTCCTGGAGGTCGCGCTGACGGGCTAGCTGCGCCTCGGTCGGGTTAGCCGCCAGAAGATCGGCCCGCACGCGACTGCGTACTTGCCACACCGTTTCGGCTTCCTGCAGTTTGGCGGCCTGGGCGAGGTGTTGTGCGGTTTCGATGCGGTAATCACGCTTGCCCGCAGTTTCGACCGGCACAGCGAGGCTCAAGGTTCGGGTCCACGGTGCCATGCCTGGCGGAGCACCGATGTTGGGCTGAAACGACAGACCCATTGTTGGATTGGGATGCGCTCCCGCCGTGACGATGGCGGCTTCCGCCGCCAGTCTCCGGGCTTGGGCACGATCGAGGTCGGGGTGGTAGTGGAAAGCCGCCAGGGTGAGCTCGTCGAGGCCCCAGGATTCCGGCGGCCAGACGGTGACTTCATGACCCAAACTGCGCGCGAAGAATTGCCTGACGTCCGGCGCGTCTAAGCGCCGCGATTCGATGGCGGTTTGCTGCGCACCCGGGTCGATCGGCTTGGCCGTATAAGTGGCGCAGCCGGCGAGCAACAGTACTAGGCAGGCAATCGACAGGTGTTTCATGGTCTCCTTTCTCCACGACCAACGGTCCGCAAGTTCTATTCGATCTGAGAATGATAGAGATGGAGGAGGAACCGGAAGATGACCGCAATCTGTCCGTTTGGTCATTTTCACGGTGCTCCCGAACGTGAAAGACGAGCGCAGCGTGTGTTCGATCCGGGCTCAGGTATTGGGCATCGCAGAATTCAAAAAATGGTACGCTAACGTGTAGTCAACCCGCGACCACCACCCTGCGACGATAACGTAAGGCGCGTTCCGTCCTAGAGTGATGCGATAAGCGGGCACGAAACCTTCCCCGACCGCGCATGACACGCGCGCGCAAGCTCGGCGTGGAAGCCGACAGCCGCACGCTCACGCTCACGCTCGACAACGTGCCGCGCGCACTGGCCAATTTTGACACACGCGGCTTCATCAAGCTAGTGTGTGGCGTACAAAAATACCGGACGCTTGCTGGGGGCGCATTTGCTGGCAGGAGAAGGCGGCGAGATCATCCAGACCGTCGCTCTGGCCATCAAGAACCACATGACCGTCGCCGACTTGGCCGAACAACTTTTCCCTTACCTTACCATGGTGGAGGGCCTAAAGCTCTGTGCCCAAACCTTCATTAAGGATGTGAAGCAGCTGTCCTGCTGCGCCGGTTGACGCTGTTGGCACCCTGGCAACATATTGTTGTAGCCAATTGCGATAGCCTTTCGTTGCAGCAGAATTATCTCTGGCACTCCCTTAGGACGCATTCCGCTCCCATGGGGAGTTGCCTATCTTATTCTGCGCGTCCCCCGGTAGTATTGAGTGGGCGGGAAACGTCAGCGTGACGGCCGTGCCACGATCCAGTTCGCTCTGGATCGAGACGGTTCCACCGTGCAACTGCATGATCGACTGGACGATGGCAAGGCCGATGCCGAGGCCGAGGCCTTGCCCCAGTCGAGGGCGCGCCCCGTCGGCACGGTAAAAACGATCCAGGACATACGGCAAGTCTTCGGGGGCAATCCCATGCCCTGAATCGCTGACGATAATCTCGGCCCTGTGATCTGGTGCCGCTTTCACATCGACAAGGATGCGTCCGCCGCTTGGGGTATGGCGCAATGCATTTGCCACAAGATTGCCTAACGCGCGTCGCAAGAGGGCGGAATCCGCGATGACGTTGCCGGCACAGTGATTGACCAACGCGACGTCCAGTTCGTCGGCCATCGCCTGGTAATAGGCGAAAACAGCCGCTGATTCCTGCTCGATGTCCAGTGATCGTTTATCGAGTTGAGCATCAGGCTGCTCGCTGCGGGCGAGAAACAACAGAGCATCCACCATATGCGAGAGACGGTCATATTCGTCCACCGCAGATTCGATGCAAGCCTGATAATCCGTGTTCGGCCGGTCCTTGGACAGCGTGATCTCTGCTTCGCCCCGAAGGATATGGAGTGGCGTGCGCAGTTCATGGGCGATATCGGCCGAGAAACGCGAAATGCGGGCGAAGGACTCTTCGAGGCGCGACAGAAGGCGATCAAAGTTCTTCGCCAGCGGCTTCAACTCCGTGGGCCAGGCTTCCTCACCAATGCGGCGGTGCAGCTGTCCAGCCCCGAGTTCATCGACGATCGCGCTGAGCCGGGAAACGGGCTGCAACCCGCGGCGGGCAATCAGGTAGCCAGCGGCCAATGCAATCGCCAAGGCAGCGGTGACGGCTAACAGCAGAACACGCCGGTAGCCTGTCAAAAATTGTTCCTCTTTTGCCAGACTCATCGCCGCATTCACGGTGAAGCCCGAGCCAAGCTCGAAGCTGCCGGACATGACACGGTACTTTTGCCCGTCGGGAGCACGCCAGCTCAGACCCTCTCCCTGCTCTTGAATCAGGGCGGCCGTGAACGGCCCATCATCATCGAAAACGCGGCTGGACACAGGACCTTCTGCAATGATGCCTGCTTGTGCCTTCCGCACGCGGATATAGATGCCGGGAAGCGTTTCCGACTCGTGTTGAACTTCTTCTCGCAACGCCGCAAGGTTGTCGGGATGGAGCAGCAGAACTGCGCGCACCTCGGCGATCTTGCCCGCCAAGAGCCGGTCGTCCTCCTGATGAAGCCGCTGGGTGAGCACCCAGTACAGCACGCTGCCGGCGGAAGCAATCAGTACCACGCTGAGCAGGGTATACCAGAGGGTCAGGCGGGCGGCGATGGACCCGGACTCTCCCATGAGACTGCTGGGCTCAGTCTCGTTCTTCGAGGACATAGCCCACTCCACGTAAGGTATGAATCAGTTTCCGGTCGCAGGGATCGTCCACCTTCCGCCGCAGGCGGCGCACGGCAACATCGACTACGTTGCTGTCGCCGTCGAAATTCATGTCCCAGACCTGCTCGGCGAGCCGCGTCCGGGTCACCACCTCTCCCGGATGCCGAAGAAGGTATTCCAGCAGCCGGTATTCCTGAGGCGCGAGGTCGAGCAGCTTTCCCGTCCGGGATGCTTTGTGCCGCAACAAATCCATATCGAGATCGCCGAGGCGAAGTACGTCTATTTGCCGCGCCGGCGCCCGTCGCAGGAGGTTGCGCACGCGGGCATTCAGCTCCGAAAAGGCAAAAGGCTTGACCAAGTAGTCGTCAGCCCCCAGATCCAGCCCCTTCACCCGGTGGGCGACGGCATCCAGGGCGGTGAGGAGAATCACGGGCTGGTGCGGACGTTGTGTCCGGATATCCTGAAGCACCCGCCAACCGTCCTGCCTGGGCAGCATGACGTCGAGCACGATTACGTCATACTCCCCGCTAAGCGACAGGTGAAGCCCATCCACTCCATCGGTGGCGACATCGGCCATGAAGCCTTCTTCGGTGAATCCCCGTTTGACGAAGGCAGCCGTCTTGGGCTCATCTTCAACGATCAAGATTTTCATTGTTTGTCCCTTGCCATCTTGGAATGATGCGACTGACCTTATCCTTATCGTGGAAATTGTTGTTCGGTACGGGCTTCATTGGCTGCCACCTGTTGTCTTCTCATGGCGTATGTCATCCTCCGCATGGAGATAAATCGAGGTCGTCTCGATGGAGGCGTGTCGCAGGTTTTTCTGGATGAAACGGATGTCATTTCCTGCATCTGCCTGATGCGTCGCTGAGGTGTGGCGCAGCCAATGGGTGGAGGCGCGACGAAGCGTGGCTGCTCCGGCGGGGTCGGTAGGTTCCAGCGCTTCGGCTGCACGACGAAAAACTTCCTTCACCACCATATAGATCGCCGTCGGGGTAAGGAATTGATCGATGCGCCCGGCCACCGACATGATGAGAGGCGTGCCATCCAGTGTTGTTGGCATGGCCGACAGGCCGTGAAACTGCCGGTAGCGTGCTAAATCGGTCATCAGCTCATCAGCCATAGGAACATCGCCCTCGACGCCACCTTTACCGACAACGTTGAGCCACCACTTGCCCCGCCGCTGGGATAGATCGCTGATCTTGGCGTGTGCAGCCTCGGATACCCGTAGCGAGGCGCCATAGAGAAGCCGGAAAAGCCAACGTACCCGCTCGTAATGCTGTTGTTCGCGGTGGGTTATTTGGGGTAGCGTCTCGATGAAATCCAGTATGGATTGCCACAGGTCGTGGTCCAGGTAGCGTTCCACCGCGGCCCGGCGACTCGCTTTAGATTCCCCACGGCGGCGGCGCAACGCGAGCGGATTGCCTGCGAGATATCCCGCCGCCACAAGATACCCGAAGAGTCCGGACAGAATTCCCACGGCTTGTCGCACGCTGCGAGGCGACAGCGGCCCAGCAAAGAGCCGCCGGCTACCTCCGCGGCGCGGGAGGGTCGGATCAGCCCACTCAATGGAAGGATGGGCGAGAAAAGCTTCATAACCCAGAAAATCTTCACGGCTGAGGCTGGATAGCGGTTTACCCAAGACGCGGGGCGCCCAGATGAGTAGCCGCACGGCCTCCTTGCGGTAACTCCGTAGCGTATGCGGCGAGTCTGCATACTCGGCTAACCACAGGCGCACGGCTTCCACGTCGGTATCCGCAGAGATCTGGCGCACACCACCCCGTGCTGCACGGTTCGAACCTTGGCTGCCATCCAAGGCGGGTGGCGGAGCGATAACAGGCAGATGGTCGGAGGTCGGTATCAAGTCGGACACGGTGTCTGGTCTCGTGATTTTTCGAGTGGCATTTTTACATAGTACAGCAAACTTACTTACGATTATATGTATTATCATAAATAATATGCCATTATGATTACATTTATAATGTTATACGATAATATATTATATCTAATGTGCTAAAATTGGATCCGTTACCTGAATTTCAAAAGGAGAATGCCCATGAGCCGTGTTAGTGACACCCGTTTACGTACAAGAGAAACCGCAGCACGTTTAGTGGCATCAGGCCGTCGCCCTCATGATTTGACCGTGGATCTGATCTACGCTGAAATCAAGCAAGGGAGCCGAACTACAATCAACGACGAGCTAAAACTCTGGAAAGATGAGCAGGCCAAGTCCGACGCGCTGACATCCGCTCTACCACCGGTGGTAGCCACGGCCATGTTGAATATCTGGGCGGTGGCGGTAGAATATGGGGAAAAGGTATTTGATCTGCGCAGGGAAGAGGTCGAGAACCAGTTGGTGCGGGCAACTGCGCGCGCTGAATCACTGGATATCGAAAAAATCAATCTGACTCAGCAAATAGATGGCTTGCAGAAAGATGTTACCCAATGGCAATCCGAACTCAATGTGACGCGTGAAATGCTTACCAGCGAGCGTACCGCCAAGGAGGCGGCCATAGCACTAGGTAACGCTCTGGAGCAACAACTTGAATCTGCGAAAACCGATTCAGAGCGGGCAACCTCGATCATGAAGGTGGAATACCAGCACCGCATTGAAGAACTGCAGGCATCTCTTTCCGCACAGGAGGTTGCATTCAGGCAGGAGATCGGCAAGGCCACGGAGAGATTGGAAGGTGTGCAGAAGCATGTCATGCTGCAAGTTACTGAAGCTCGTGAGGCTCAGAAGCGAGTAGAGGTGCTACTTTCCAAAGCCAACCAGAAGAACGAGCAACTGTCAGCCGAGCTTCAGCAATTCAGAAATCAGATCGCATTATTGACGCAAACTTCCGAGAGATCACAGGTTGACTTGGCTCAGGCACATGCCGAAACAACCCAACTTAGGGCGGAGCGTGAGTCGTTGATCCAGCAAATGGGATCAGTAACTGGAAAGCTGGACGCCCTCAGGGAGCAGATTGAGTCACTGGAACGCAGAGCAGTTGGTGCTGAAACAAGGCTTGAAGAAGCGCTCAAGCGACCAACAACAGAGAGAAAAGTCAAAAAACCATAACAGCAAAACTTGATAAATTAAAAAAATTATTTTTTAGTGCAAATTCATCATGTTAAATAACTTTTGGCGAAAAAAACCTCAATCCCGGCCGACCCTCGAATTGAGTTGTTTGACTAAGGATTGATGAGTGAGGCACAGCGCAAGCCGCTCTGCACTGCGCTTTCCAGTGTGGCGGGATAGTCGCTTTTTGTGTAATCGCCCGCCAGAAAGAGGCGAGGCAGGG
>JAJXUF010000132.1 GCA_021783175.1 Pseudomonadota bacterium | reverse complement strand
ACCGGAAGGGAGATGCGCGAATGAACTTCTTTGCATTGCCGCAACTGAGCCTGCGCTTCATTCCGATCTGGCGGCGCAACTACATGGTGTGGAAGAAGATGGCGGGACCTTCGATACTGGGCCATCTGGCCGACCCTGTGATCTACATGCTGGGCCTGGGCTACGGGCTTGGCGGCATGCTTCCTCAGATCGGCGGCATGTCCTATATCGCCTTCCTTTCTGCCGGAACGGTTTGCTACAGCACCATGAACAGCGCGAGCTTCGAGGCCTTGTATTCGGGCTTTGCGCGCATGAAGGAGCAGCGCACCTGGGAGGCGATACTCAACACGCCGGTCACGCTGGATGACATCGTGCTGTCGGAAATATTCTGGGCGGCGAGCAAAAGCCTGCTGTCCGGTATCGCGGTGCTGATGGTGATCTGGATGCTGGGGCTTTCCCACTCGATGCTGGCGTTGTGGATCATCCCGCTGTCCTTGCTGGTGGGGCTGTGTTTTGCCGCAATGGGGCTGATCGTCACTTCTCTCGCGCCCGGGTATGAATTTTTCATGTATTACTTCACGCTGGTGATCACGCCGATGACGCTGTTGTGCGGCGTATTCTTTCCGGTCGATCAGTTGCCCGCCATGCTGCAGGCAGCCTCAAATGTCCTGCCGCTGACGCATGCGGTGAATCTCGCCCGCCCGTTGCTCAACGGCGCGATCCCGCAGCACATTCTGACGGACATCGCGGTCCTGCTGGCCTATGCGCTTGCAGGCTTCTACGCCTCTCTTGTGATTTTCAGGAAGCGGCTGGCGCAGTAGAAAGACCTGGTACTGGATGAATGGTTGCTGGCATGCGGCAACTGTGACAAGAACAAATAGCGACTCTATCGTCCGCCGGACACGCAGGCCCGCGCGACCTGCTGCGCTTCGGCTATCCGCTGATCGAGACGCGATTGCCGTCGTTCTTTCCGATCCGAAACTGAAGAGCGATGCCCTGCATCCAAATCCCGAAGGGCATGTGTTCCTGGCTGAAAAGATTTACAAGGAACTGCTGTCGATTGGATACACCGGCTTATAGACCCTGGGAACGGAGCCCGATTTATTTCTTTAAATTATCTCCAAAAATATCATCAGGGATCAACGTATAAAAAAAGGGCACATAGGTTAAAACGGTACCTTGATATATACCCAAATTTCTCCATGTATCAGTAAGATCGGCTGAAAGTGATTCGTTGTCCGGGTCTTGTTTTAACGCTTCTAATATCGATATTAAAGGTTTTAAACTGGCTTCCTTTGCGTATGTATTTAACATCCGGATTGCGTCATCAATTTTTCCGACATTCATATTATCTGCAATATTACTCATGTTTTATCCGTTTTTATAAGGCATTAAGGGGAAGCAAATTGTTGCGCCCCACAGTCAATATTACCGGCACAGCACAACGCGATAGCGCGCCTCGCCGCTCCTCAGCCTTTCGATCGCCTTGTTGATGTCGGTAAATTTGAATTTCTCGATCTCCGGCCTGATCTGATGCAAGTTGGCGAAATCCAGCATCTTCGCGATCGTTGCGGGGCTGCCCACCGGCGAGCCGGACACGGAACGTTGGGCGCCGATGAGTGAGAACACGCCGATATCCAGCGGCGCAAGCGTAGCTCCAACGAAGTGCAATCTTCCGCGCGGAGCCAGTGTGCTAAGGTAAAGGTTCCAATCCAGTTTCACGTTCACTGTGGACAGGATGTAGTCGAATCGGCCTGCCGCGCCCCTGATCTCGTTCTCGTCGCGGGAGTTCAGCGTATGGTGCGCACCCAGACTGAGCGCTTCTTTTTTCTTGCTTGCAGACGAGGTGAAAGCCGTCACTTCGCAGCCCCATGCATTGAGGAATTTCAGCGCCATGTGTCCCAGGCCACCGATGCCGATCACCGCCACTTTGTCGGTGGGTTTGATGCCGAATTGCACGAGCGGATTGAACACGGTGATCCCACCGCAGAACAACGGGCCGGCCGATTCAAGATCGATGCCATCGGGGATAGTCACCACGCTGTTTGCAGCGGCGCGCACCTTGTCCGCAAATCCGCCGTAATGGCCGACGATGGTGGCCTGCGAGTTGGCGCACAGGTTGTTGTCACCCGCAAGACAAAGCGAACACTTGTTGCAATAGCCCGCGTGCCAGCCCAGGCCTACGATCTGGCCGATCGCAAGATCCCTGACATGGCTGCCGACCTGGCTGATCTTGCCCACCACTTCGTGGCCTGCCACGACCGGGTATGTGCTTTTTCCCCATTCGCTGTCGATCACGCTCAGATCGCTATGGCAAATGCCGCAATAGTAAACGTCGATCTCTACCTCCAGCGGTTTCAATTCGCCGGGGTCATAATCGAATGGTTTGAGTTCGCCTTTGGGTTCGAATGCTGCATAAGCTTTGATCATTTTGTATCTCCTCGAAGTACTTTGGAACGTTGGGTATCAGACGGATGAAATTCAGAGGCATTTCGTTCGATGTTAAAGCCGGCTGCAATTATCTCACTTTCACACACACGGCATTTCCAGAAAATGAATGGGGTTATATTTAAATCGTGCACCGTCCCATTAGATTCTTCAATTGTTCGTTAAGAAAACACGTCCTGCAGGCCCATCCAGAATTGCACGGAGGTGCCGAACACTTTGGCCGGGCGCAATGCGGTATGCGTGCACATCATCAATGACTGTACGACTCACGACACAAGCACTTCTAGCCCGTGATTCTGAACCACGCGCAGCAATCTAAGCGCCATGCCGCTTGGTTTTTTCTGCCCTGTTTCCCATTTTTGCACAGTGGATTCACTGGTGTTCAGGTAACGTGCAAATACTGGCTGGCTGACGTGTGCATGTTCACGGATACGTTTGATATCTCTGGGATTTAACTCAGGGACAATATCCAGACACAATGCATCGTATTCACGCATCGTCGTTTTGCTGATTGCACCTGCGCCGTGCAGTCCTTTTGCGGCACTATGGATAGCTTCAAATGCATCGCTTTTTGATTTTTTGGTTTTAGTCGTCATGGCAAATTTCCAGTAATTCCTTGTCATTTAAAAGCGCAGCAATTTTCGTATCACTTGCGTCACTGTAATCTTTCGCAAGCTTTTTAAATGCGGCCAATTCATCCGGTGCAATGTTTTCGCGATCTTTTTTGGCATAGAGATAAACATATATCCAATGCCGACCCGCCTTGGCTATGATGATCGAACGGTGCATGTTGTCATGAAAACGCTTTTTGTATACCCCGCCGTCAAGGTCATCCGATTGCCCATGCATCACTTGCCTGATCGCACGACAAAGCTCTTCGTCTGAAATCTTTGCCTTGCGCGTGTCTTTTGCAAAACCAGGCAGTTTTGAATGCTCGCTCATTTTCCAGCGGCTTTGCACGATAAGGCTTTGGCAACTTTTTTAACATAAAATATCGTAGCACCTGGTGCAACCAATATCAACCCGATATTCCCATAGAAGTGTTTAGCGTTTGCTGACGCATCTACAGCCATAAAGCGCAATGCAAGTGATGTGGGGTCAGGACTAGATTCGTAGCATAGTCGCCCATCCTTCAGCTAATGGGGTCAGAACAGATGCGCCATTGATCGTTGATGCGGATGCTGTGTTGTCCTTTGCGATCATTCTTCAATGCTTCGAGCCGATTGGCCGGGGGTATCTTCAAATCAACGAGCGTTATAACGAATGTCGTTATACCGTGCAACTTTCGGAAAATCAATAGGATTCAGCCACCATCGATTCAAGCATCCAGCCAAAGCCGACCCTGTTAAAATCCGCTCCCTCTCCACACATCTTTTCCCACCGATCATGACCAAGCAACCGCAAGTCACCATCCATCGCAAAGACTACACTGCCCCGGCCTATTGGGTGAACACTGTTGAAATGGGTTTCGATCTCGACCCGGCCAGAACCCTTGTCGCCACGCGCATCACGATGCAGCGCAACAGCGCATCGCCCAACAGGGATGTGGAACTGCTGGGCGACGGCGCGAAGCTGGTGGCCTTGCGCATGAACGGCAAGACGCTGCGCAAAGGTGTCAAAGGCTATTCCATCGCAGACGGGAAGTTGCGCATCGCCAACGCGCCGGACGAGATCACGCTGGAGATCGAGACGCTGGTTCAGCCCGAGAAGAATACCTCGATGATGGGGTTGTATATTTCCAACGGAAATTTCTTCACCCAATGCGAGGCCGAGGGTTTCCGCAAGATCACCTGGTTCCCCGATCGCCCGGACGTGATGGCGAAATACACCGTGATGCTGCGCGGCGACAAGAAAAAATATCCGGTGCTGCTGTCCAACGGCAACCTGATCGAACAGGGCAATCTGCCCAATGGCCGCCACTATGCCAAGTGGGAAGACCCGTTCAGGAAACCTTCCTATCTGTTTGCGCTGGTGGCAGGCAAGCTGGTGTGCCAGGAGGAAAAATTTAGGCTGAACAGCGGGCGACGTGTGCTGCTGCAAGTGTGGGCGGAGCCGGGCAACCTGGACAAGACGCAGCATGCGATGGAATCGCTCAAGCACAGCATCCGCTGGGACCAGGAACGCTTCGGGCTGGAGCTGGACCTGGACCGTTTCATGATCGTCGCGGTGGGCGACTTCAACATGGGCGCGATGGAAAACAAGGGCCTGAACATCTTCAACACCAAGTATGTGCTGGCCAACCCACGCATCGCCACCGACACCGATTACGCCAATATCGAGTCGGTTGTGGGCCATGAATACTTTCATAACTGGACCGGCAACCGCGTGACCTGCCGCGACTGGTTCCAGTTGTCGCTGAAGGAAGGTCTGACCGTGTTCCGCGACCAGGAATTCTCCGCCGACATGGTCGGCACGGCCAGCGGTCGCGCGGTGAAGCGCATCGAGGATGTGCGCGCGCTGCGCCAGCACCAGTTCTCCGAAGATGCCGGGCCGATGGCACATGCGGTGCGGCCCGACTACTATGTCGAGATCAGCAATTTCTACACGGTCACCATTTATGAAAAAGGTGCCGAGGTGGTGCGCATGTACCAGACCCTGCTGGGGCGCGACGGCTTCCGCAAAGGCATGGATCTGTACTTTGCGCGGCATGACGGTCAGGCGGTGACCTGCGACGATTTCCGCGCGGCGATGGCTGACAGCAGCGGGCGCGATCTCTCCCAGTTCGAGCGCTGGTACAGCCAGTCCGGCACGCCTAAGCTCAAGGTGCAAAGCCATTACGATGCCGCCAGACAGACCTATGAACTGATGCTCAGTCAAAGCTGCAAGCCAGGCAGCGGGCAAAAGAAACCGCTGCCTTTCCATATCCCCGTCGCGGTTGGCCTGTTAGATGCCGGGGGCCGCGACATGGCGCTGCATCTCGAAGGCGCAGCGTCTTCAAAACCTGTCACCACCTGCGTGCTGGAGCTGACCAAAGCCAAACAGTCCTTTACCTTTAACAACGTCAAAGCCAAACCCACGCCATCGTTGCTGCGCAACTTCTCGGCACCCGTGGTGATGGAATGCGACTATACCGACCGGGAGCTGGCGAAGCTGATGGCGCATGACGGCGATGCCTTCAACCGCTGGGAGGCCGGGCAACGCCTGGCAATGCAGCGTCTGTTGAACCTGATCAGGCAGGTGCAGGCGGGTGAGAAGCTCACGCTGGATGACCTGTTCATCGACGCATTGCGCACCACGCTCAACGATACGACGCTTGACCCGTCTTTCATTGAGGCGGTGCTGACGCTGCCTTCGGAATTGATGCTGGCCGAACAGTGTGCAGTGATAGACCCGCAGGCGATCCACACTGCGCGCAAGTTTATGCGCAACACGTTGTCCGAAAGACTCAAGGCCGATTTCATCGCCGTCTATGCAGCCAACCTGACGCCTGGCAAATACAGCCCCGATGCAAGATCGGCAGGCAGGCGCGGCCTGAAGAACCTGTGTCTGTCTTATCTTTCAGGTTGGGAAGACGAATCCACGCTGCAACTGGCGCACGCGCAGCTAGCCGAAGCCTGCAACATGACCGACCGCCTTGCCGCGCTGATGTGCCTGATCAACACCGGCAGCAAGACGGCACAACAGCCATTGAACCGCTTCTATCGGGATTTCAAAAACGAGGCGCTGGTGGTCGACAAATGGTTTAGTATGCAGGCGGTGGCAATGCATACCGATGTAACAGCGGTGCAGAAGCTGATGACCCATCCCGCGTTCACGCTGAAAAATCCAAACCGCGCACGCAGCCTGATCTTCAGTTTCTGCAACGGCAATCCGTCACAGTTCCATGCGGGGGATGGTAGCGGCTATGCCTTCTGGGCAGAACAGGTGGTTGAACTTAACAAGCTCAACCCGCAGGTGGCCGCGCGCCTGGTGCGCACGCTGGATCACTGGAAAAAATACCGGCCTCAGCTTAAAAAACAGATGCAGGCTGCGTTGCAGAAAGTAGCCGCGGTCAAAGGCTTGTCCAAGGATGTGCAGGAGGTGGTGTTGAAGACTTTGGGGTGAGCGAACTCATCAAATGGGGCGGCATCGAATTGCTATTTCGCACTTTGCTTCTCCATTTCCGCCATCGCCACCTCTTCTTCGGTTCGAGCGCTCGCAGTCGCGATTCGAAAATGCTGCCATCCAAGATGAATGCCGCGCTTATGACTCCTGACTGCTCCATATCGTTCCCTTGATGATCCGGATGGGCAGCACTTGGCCGAACAGCACGCCTGCGCAATATGGGTGTAACATTGGCAAAAAGCACAGCTAAAATGTCAAATTCAACGGGGGGCAGAATGAGCGAAGCGAATATCGTGGATCAGCAAAAGCTTGTGGCAATCCGCGCAAACATCAGGCATGTTTTCGTGCTGATGCTGGAGAACCGCTCCTTCGACCACATGTTCGCGCTTTCAGGCATCCCCGGCGTTGCTGCTGCGACTTCCGCGAATGCGAATTCCTACAACGGAAAGAACTATCCATTCCAGGGCAGCGCGCCAGACCAGATGCCAACCGACCCAGGGCACGAATTCGAGGACGTGGTCGAACAGCTCTGCGGCCAGGGGGTTGCATACCAGAAAGGCAAGCCCTATCCTGCGGTGAACAACTCAGGCTTTGTTTCAAACTATGCGACGACGCATACGGAAGGCAACCCTCCTTCCCTTCCGGACGTTGACAAGGTCATGCGCGGCATCGACGCGAAAGCCCAGACCCCTTCGCTGTACCGCCTTGCGACCGAGTACGTTCTCTGCGATGCATGGCATTCCTCGCTTCCGGGGCCCACATGGCCAAACCGGTATTTTCTGCACGGCGCCTCATCGAACGGCCTCGACCATTCCCCGGGCAAGGAGAACCTGCTTGCATGGGAGTCCGTTGAAGGCTTCACATATCCCAAGGGTTCAATCTTCGATGCGCTGGGAAAAGGCAGGTGCAGGATCTATCAGGATGAGACAGGACCTCTTCTCGGCCGCGTGCCGCAAGTCTCATCGCTGAAGGGCATCAGTTTCTTCGACGTTCACGACCTTGTTGATTTCGCAGCCGACCTCAACGGCGATTATTCCTATGCCTATACCTTCATCGAGCCTTCGTATGGAGACGTTGGCAGCGACACTTACGAGAACGGATCCTCGCAGCACCCGATGGATGGCTTAAGCGGAGGCGACCAGCTCGTCGCAAAGGTGTACAACGCGCTCCGCAATTCTCCGCTGTGGAACAACAGCATGCTGGTAATCACCTACGACGAGCACGGTGGCTTCTACGATTCGGTGCCGCCAGGTGCAGCATCCCCACCCAACGATGGCGCAGGACCTTCACTTAACGAGCACGGGTTCGATTTCTCGGTGTACGGTGTCAGGGTTCCCGCGATCGTCGCATCGCCATGGGTTGCAAGGGGCCAGGTCGAACGCACCCTTTACGACCACGGCTCCGTGCTGGCAACGATAGAAAAGCTTTTCGGCATTCCGCCGCTCACGGACAGGGACAGGAATGCGAACGACCTGCTTTCCCTGGTAGGTACGGAATGCAGGGCAGACTGCCCGGAGAGGATAGGATGAATGCCGAATTCGACATGTCTGACGATGAGCCGATACGCGAAGGAAGCAATTTGCAGGCATTCCTCTACACGCTTCGCAAGGCGCACATCGAACTCGAAGGAATCGATGCCGTACGCGCAAGGTTCGAGAAGATCAAAAGCCGGCGGCACGCAAGGGAATACTTCGATGAGGTCATGCCCAGGCTCATCGAGGAGCGCAGGAGGCGAAGAAGAAAGTGATGCGTCCTGTTCTGCGCATCCTCCTAGCCTTATAATCCGTCCATTGCAAATCAACTGGTTGTTCATCATGCTCTGGCTCAAGGCTTTTCACATCATCATGGTAGTCTCCTGGTTCGCGGGGCTTTTCTACCTGCCGCGCCTGTTCGTCAACCACGCGATGGCAACAGAGCCCGCCGAGATCGCGCGCCTGAAGCTGATGGAAAGAAAGCTTTACCGCTTCGTCACGCCGATCGCCTGGCTTGCGATTGCCTCCGGTTTGGGCTTGTGGTTCGTTTTTGGTTTTTCCGGCGGATGGCTGCACGCCAAGGTTTTTCTGGTTGCATGCCTTTACGGTTACCACCATTACTGTGGCATACTGGTCAAAAGGTTTGCTGCGGATGAGAATGCCAGAAGCCATGTCTTC